>JBCQTK010000008.1:0-63130 GCA_047178665.1 Rikenellaceae bacterium
TTGAATTTCATAATAATATGCTGTTATTCAACACCTTAAAGATACGAAAAATCGTGGAATAATGCAAATTATTGGGCAAAAAAAGACTGTCCTAAACTTTCGTTTTTGGACAGCCTCATTTTCAAAAAGTGTATCTATCTCCTACTTGTTACGTACGATACGTACAGTCTTGCCGTTCATCTGACGAACCACAACGTTGTCTGTGAATGCGTACTTCTGCATTAGCTCCTCGTTGTAGCTGCGGATAGTGAGAAGCTCCATATCGCGAAGTGCGTGAGCCTCGAAACCCTCCTTCTCCAACGCCTCGATCGCCTCGTCGATGTGCCACGAGTTGTCGACAGAGAGCATAAGGTTGACAGCCGAGTTGTGGATCAAGTTCGCCTTCAGGCGGTAGCGCTCCATTAGCGAGAAGATCGACGCAAAACGCTCCTCCAACACGAACGAGTAGTCGCGCGAACGAACCGTAAGCAACACCTGATCCTTCTTGAGGATCAAGATCGGAATCTCTACGAGAGGCGCAGCGCCGTTGATTACTGTACCGGGCTTCGTCTTGTCGCCAAATGGACGTACGTAGAGCGGAATGTTCTTGTTCTGTAGTGGCTTGATTGTCTTCGGGTGGATGATCTGCGCACCGCTATACGCTAGCTCGATTGTGTCGAGATAGTTGAGTTGCTCGATTTTGGTTGCGTCGGGGAAGATCTTAGGATCGGCATTCAAGATACCATCCACATCCTTCCATACAGCCATACACTCCGCATTGAGGATGTTGGCTACGACGGCAGCCGAGTAGTCAGATCCCTCGCGTCCGAGTGTAGTAGTTGTTCCGTCGGGAGCCGAACCGATGAATCCCTGACCGACGAATACGCTCTCTGTAGCACCCTCCATCATAGCGAGAAGACGCATTGTCGACCCCTCAAGGTTGACCGACGCATCCTTGTGGCGCTGCTCTGTGAGGAATCCCTGGCGCATATCGATCCAGCGGTTTGTTGTCCCTGCGAAGTTGAGATACTCCGAGATGATTGTAGTCGAGAGTAGCTCGCCAAAAGTAACGATCTTGTCGTACCATAGCTCTGCGTCCTCTGTGCGATATTGTGTCTGGGTTGCAACACTCTCCAACTCAGCGAATAGCTCCTCGATGTGTGGTAGAGTTGTCTCTTTCTCGAACAAGTCGTTGATTATCTCTGCGTGGTAGGTTCGTAGAGCCGTAATGTGCTCCATTGATAGCTGTTTATCGCCCTTCTGCAAACCCTCGAATACCACCTCCAAAGAGTTGGTGCTCTTGCCCATAGCTGATACGATGATGAATAGATTTCCCTCATCGCTGATAATCTTGTGGAGGTTTCTTACCCCATCGGCATTACGTACCGATGCTCCACCAAACTTGTAGACCCTCATTAAATTTAACGTTATTAAGTTATTAATCAAAAAAATACGGCTGCAAAGATATTAAAAAGTTACTAGATAATAGCTACTTTTACGATATTTTTTGATACCTTTGTCACAAAATTATATAGAATTATGTATAGCGATTTGAAAAATATCATCGAGCAGGCGTGGGAGAACCGCGAGATGCTCGCCGACGAAATGGTCAAGGCGACTATCCGTCAAGTAGTAGAGTTGATCGACAAGGGTCAGCTCCGTACGGCTGAGCCAATCGACTTGGAGAAGAGCGAGTGGCAGGTCAACGAGTGGGTTAAGAAGGCGGTTTTGATGTACTTCCCAATCCAGACAATGCGTACAATGCGCGCTGGTGAGTTGGAGTGGTACGACAAGATGGATCTGAAGAGCGGATATGAGGAGCTAGGCGTTCGCGTTGTGCCTCAGGCTGTTGCTCGTTACGGAGCCTATATCGCCCCTGGTGCGATCTTGATGCCGTCGTATGTTAATATTGGTGCATACGTAGACTCGGGTACTATGGTCGACACGTGGGCGACTGTTGGGTCGTGTGCGCAGGTGGGTAAGAATGTTCACTTGAGCGGCGGTGTTGGTCTTGGCGGCGTGTTGGAGCCAGTGCAGGCTGCGCCTGTTATCATCGAGGACAACTGCTTCTTGGGCTCTCGTGCGATCGTCGTGGAGGGTGCTCACATCTGCCGCGAGTCGGTGTTGGGTTCTAACACAGTCATCACGGGATCGACTCACATCATTGATGTAACAGGCTCAG
The DNA here is from genome assembly GCA_047178665.1 of Rikenellaceae bacterium. Classification (GTDB taxonomy): domain Bacteria; phylum Bacteroidota; class Bacteroidia; order Bacteroidales; family Rikenellaceae; genus Alistipes. The sequence continues at coordinate 2,162 of JBCQTK010000008.1, forward strand.
AGCCAGTCGAGTATAAGGGTTATGTACCGCCTCGTTCGGTCGTTATACCTGGTACATACAACCGCAAGTTCGCCGCAGGAGAGTATGGTGTGCCTTGCGCCCTAATCATCGGACGCCGCAAGGAGTCGACCGACAAAAAGACCTCGCTCAACGACACATTGCGCGACTTTAACATCTCGTAAACGCAGAGAGGTGAAGTTACACATATTCGAGGAGACAACCTCGACAAACGACCTCGCGAAGGGGGCTGAGTATGGGCACGGTGACGCTATTTGGGCGCACCACCAGAGCGCAGGTCGCGGACAGAGGGGCAACAAATGGAGTGGCGGAGTGGGTGAGAATATCGCCTTCTCCGTTGTTTTTGAACCTATAGCCCTGGCGGCATCCGACCAGTTCGTGATCTCGCAGATTGCGGCGCTTGCTCTGCACGACACGATGGCGGAGTATGGCGTCGAGACGCGCATTAAGTGGACGAACGACATATATGTGGGTGACAAGAAGTTGGCAGGGATTCTGATCGAAAACTCATTGTGTGATGGTGTGGTGACGCGCTCGGTTGTGGGCATTGGTCTAAATATCAATCAGTTGCAGTTTGACCCCTCGCTGCCTAACCCTACGTCGATGGCGATCGTCACCTCCAAGAGTTTTGACCGCGAGGAGGTGTTGCGACGTATCCACCAGAAGTTGATGGAGCGGATTGAGTCGATCGACGCAGAGGGTGTCGCAGAGAGCTATCGTGCACACCTATATAGAATAGGCGAGCGCCACACATATCGACGCCCCAGTGGAGAGCTCTTCGAGGCGACCATCGAGGGTGTTGCGCAGCGTGGCGAGTTGCTGTTGCGCGAGGAGTGCGGTGCGCTCAATGGATACCTTTTTCGCGAGGTGGAGTTTGTTATAGAGGGGCGTGAGGGCTAATTTCTTGATCTGCAGAAAAAAAAGCGTGAAAAGCTATTGCTGTTAAGAAAATAACACCTATATTTGCGGTATTGAAATTTAATTAATTCTAAAAATAAGAGAAAAATTATGTCAAAAGTTACAGTTGTAGGTGCTGGAGCAGTAGGAGCTACTTGCGCCAACGTAATGGCAGCCCGCGAGGTTGCGAGTGAGGTTGTCTTGATCGACATCAAAGAGGGTCTATCAGAGGGTAAGATGCTCGATATGATGCAGGCATCTGCGACAATGGGATTCAACACAAAGATGGTCGGCGTTACAAACGACTACTCTAAGACAGCTAACTCTGATGTTGTGGTTATCACATCGGGTATCCCTCGCAAGCCAGGTATGACTCGTGAGCAGTTGATCGGTACAAATGCTAACATCGTTAAGTCTGTTATCGCGAGCGTTGTAGAGTACTCTCCTGAGGCTATTATCGTTGTCGTTTCTAACCCAATGGATACATTGACTTACCTCGCGTTGAAGTCAACTTCTATCCCAAAGAACCGTATCATCGGTATGGGTGGTGCGCTTGATTCATCACGTTTCCGCACATATTTGTCGTTGGCGTCAGGTTCGCCAATCTCAGACATCGAGGGTATGGTGATTGGTGGTCACGGCGACACAACTATGATCCCTTTGACAGCGAAGGCATCTATCAAGGGTGTTCCTGCGTCGCAGTTCCTCTCAGCTGAGGAGTTGGCTAAGGTGTCGGCTGACACTATGGTTGGCGGTGCTACGTTGACAGGTCTTTTGGGTACATCGGCTTGGTACGCTCCAGGTGCTGCTTCATCATCAGTTGTTGAGGCTATCATCAACGATCAGAAGAGGATGATCCCTTGCTCTTGTTTCCTAGAGGGTGAGTATGGTCAGAGCGACATCTGCATCGGTGTTCCTGCAATCATCGGACGCAACGGAATCGAGAAGATCGTTGAGATCGAGTTGAACGAGGAGGAGAAGGCTGCATTCGAGGCGTCTGCTGCTGCTGTTCGCAAGACAAACGAGGTTCTTTCTGAGATCGGTTTGTTGTAGTAGATTGATATTTTGCTCAACTTCGCCTTGCGCGATTTGTGGGCATAGTTTTGAGGGGTAATGAATAATTCATTACCCCTCTTTTTTGTTTGGACGTGAATTATTTGTGGCGTATGTGGTGAATGATTTTTTTGCCCTGTGCGATTTGTCTCCCCTCTTATATAGCCTTGCGACACTATTTTTTCAATTTTATAGTAGTTTGTGTAGAATATCGTTTACATTGGGTGTGTTATTTGACCAAACCGCATTTTCAGCCATATTTGATATATTACTGCCCTTGATTCCTCTTTAGATCCATTATATTTGCATCAGAGTTAGGGACTAATCTGAATGTCCCATTTTACAACTCTAAGGTTCATTAGGTTTATTATATTGGTTTTTGGTTTTGTCCAGAGGTGGACATACCAAACGTCGCATCGCTCTGGTTAAGCGGTGCGACTCTTTTTTTATATATGTATGTGTGACTGGGTAATAGTGCGAATGAATCGGGAACTGCGCTAACGGCAAGCTAGCTTGCATTTGTGGCGCTATGCAACGGATTAATACTCCTCGTCGTACTCATCCACCTCTGCGAATAGATCCTCTTCGTTTGCCTCCTGTGCGAGTCGCTGCGACCTCTCTCTCTCCTGCATCTCCTGCTGTTGCTGGATATAGTCGCGATTGACAACGAGTGTAATTGCGCGGGGATGGATCGAGAATTCGAGAGGAGTGCCGCCAAAGAGCTCTCCGTCGACCTCAACCCACATCTCGGGCGTCGACTCAATGCGTATCTTCTCACCTCGCCACTGCTCCGTGTGACCAATATTGTAGAGGTTGCCATCGAAGAAGTAGCCTATGCGGAAGAGCACGTGCCAGAAGTGTAGTGGACGAATCAGCGTCATATCGAGCAGTCCATCATCTATTATCGCCTTCGGAAGTTGCTGCACGCCGCCGCCGTTGAACTTCGACACGCCCACCGAGGCGCTAAAGAGCAGGTCGTTGTAGATAAGTTGGTTGTCCAGATAGATCTTCACGCCGCTGCTTTTGTAGCGGAAGAACGATTTGAGGATGCACCAGAAGTAGCTCCACCTATTCAACTTACGTTTCATACTTCTGTGGGAAAATTTCTTGATGACGAACGCGTCGAACCCAGTACCTCCGACACCCACCATATAGCGGCTCTGGCGATAGCGCGACTCGATGTAGCTAACTTCGCCTACATCCTGCAGGATGGTCTCCTCCGCCTTGATGGCTCGCACCATCTCTATGTAGCGTCCACCCTCGAAGCCGTAGCTTTTGAGCCAGTTGCCACTTGAACTTACGCTGAGCAGACCTATCATAATCTCCCGAGGGTCAACCTCTTGCTGAATGTACAAGCCGTTGATTACCTCGTGGAGTGTCCCGTCGCCTCCCAGCACGATGATCTTGCGATAGCCATCTCTCACCGCCTTCACAGTGAGCTCCACAGCGTGATACTTATGCTCTGTGAAGTGGGGCTCGCAACATATATTTTCGTCGTGTAGAAGTCGCGATATTTGGGGGTAGTCGAGGAGTGCTCGTCCATTTCCTGCGGTAGGATTGACTAGCAGATACCAAGGCTCTATGCTCTCTTTCGTCACCATTGTGCTCTATTTTTCGGGCGTATTCTCGATTGTGTAGCGCAGAAGTTGGTAGAATCTCTCGACGCTGCCGATCTCCACACGCTCCGACGGCGAGTGGGGCGATAGGATAGTGGGACCGAACGAGATCATATCGAGGTTCGGGTAGGTGGCGCCAATTATGCCGCACTCCAGACCTGCGTGCACAGCCAACACGTTCGGTTCCTTTGAGAATAGTTTTCGGTAGCTCTCGCTCATTGTCTTTAGAATTGGCGACTCCACGTTGGGCTGCCACCCTGGGTAGCCTCCCTCGCAACTAACTTCGAAGTCGGCTAGCTCGAACGTAGAGGCGATAGTGTCGGCGAGTGCAGTGATCTCGCTCTCGCAAGATGAGCGTAGCGAGATCTCAATACGAATTTCACCTTCGCGGCTCTTGATCGTAGCTAGGTTCGACGAACTCTGCACCAATCCTAGCATAGTGTACGACATCTTCCACACACCATCGTGCGCTGCCGCCACACCCCATACGAGGCACGCTGCAGCATCCTCCTCGATCATCTCGCTGGGGTACTCTATCTCGCTTAGTGTCACGTTGATACCGCTCTCTACACTGCCATATTCGTTGCGGATCGTTGATTCGTAGCGCGCCACCTGCTCCTCGAACAGAGCGAGGTCGTCGCGGTGAATCAATATGTCGGCGTGCGCCTCGCGAGGGATGGCGTTGTGGAGTGTCCCTCCGTCGACAGCGGCTATGAGTAGCTCCAACTTTGTGAGGCGCAGAAGTCTGAAAAGCAATTTGTTGGCGTTGCCTCGCTGTTCGTGTATCTCGCACCCTGAGTGCCCACCTCGAAGTGCGCTAACCTCCAATCTGCGAGCTACATAGTCGCCCTGCGGTGTTGGCTCGCTCTCGTAGTTGAGCGTTGCGACGAGGTTTAAGCCGCCTGCGCATCCTATGCACAACTCGCTCTCCTCCTCTGTGTCGAGATTGAGGAGGATGTCGCCCTGCAGCACACCTGCTTCGAGTCCGAACGCTCCATCCATACCCCTCTCCTCGTTGACGGTAAAGAGCGCCTCAATCATCGGGTGGGCGAGTGTCTCGTCCTCCAAAATAGCGAGTGCTGCCGCAGCTCCGACACCATTGTCCGCACCAAGTGTTGTGCCGTTAGCACGCACCCACTCGCCATCAATATAGCCCTCGATGGGGTCGGTCAAGAAGTCGAATTCCCTCTCTGCGTCCCTCTGCGGAACCATATCAATGTGACCCTGCAGAATGATCCCCTGGCGAGACTCCATCCCTGCGGTTGCCCCCTTGCGGATGATTACATTGCCTGTCTTATCCTCAATACACTCCAAGTTGTGGTCTGCCGCAAAACCCTTGATGTAGTCGCGAAGTGCCGCCTCGTGGAGCGACGGGTGGGGGATTGACATTATCTTCTCAAAGTGACGCCAAACAGCCTCGGGCTTTAGGGCGCTAAAGTTCTTGTTCATAGCTTATGATTAATTTTTATATGTTTACCTTTTCAAATGCTGCGACGATCTGCTTCACCAGCGGATGGCGGACTATGTCGCGGCGGTCGAACTCTACGATCCCGATCCCCTGGATGTTTCGCAAACTCTCCATAGCTGTGGTGAGACCACTATCTCGCTTGTTGGGGAGGTCGATCTGTGTCACGTCGCCCGTAACGACGAACTTCGCAGAGCGTCCCATTCTCGTAAGGAACATCTTGATCTGCGAGAATGTCGTGTTCTGCGCCTCGTCGAGTATGACAAATGCTGAGTCGAGCGTGCGACCGCGCATATATGCCAAAGGTGCGATCTGCACAGTGCCCTCCTCGACATACTTCTGCAGCTTTGCCGCAGGGATCATATCGTTGAGCGCGTCGTAGAGGGGTTGCAAGTAGGGGTCGAGCTTCTCCTTCATATCGCCAGGGAGGAAGCCTAGTTTCTCGCCAGCCTCGACAGCAGGGCGTGTTAGGATTATCCTCTTCACCTGTCTCTCTTTGAGTGCCTTCACGGCGAGAGCGATGGCGGTGTAGGTTTTGCCCGATCCTGCAGGTCCTACTGCAAAGAGGAGATCCGATTTGTCGTAGAGTGCCACCAGCTTCTGCTGATTGGGAGTGCGCGCACGTATTATGTTGCCGCTGTTGCCAAAGACAATGACGTCTCGATCCACGCGCGTCTCCACCTCGATCTTTGAGCCCGAGAACGCCTGCTCCACCACCGAAGGGGAGATGTGACCATACTTCTGATAGTAGAGCACGAGCCCCTCTAGGCGATGTTCAAATCGCTCCGTCTGCTCTGTCGCTCCGTAGATTTTGAGCGACGAACCGCGCGCCGCAATCCTCAGCTCGGGGTGCATCTCGCGCATTTGCTCCAGGTAGCACTCGTGCGCACCATATAGTTCGCGAGGGTCTACGCCCTCCAACTCTATCTCTCTGTAGTTCTGATCCATATCCTAATTTTAGAATCTTCTGTTGTTTTAGAATCTATATCCAACATTCACGCCGAAGGTGCTGTAGCGATACTCTAGCTCTGCTCCGCCATCATACCACTCACTGCGTCTCGCTGCGAAGCGACCCGTGTAGCGCGCGTCGAGTATGATCTGGTTGATTATCGTGAGGCTGAGACCCACCACATATCCCCCCATCTTCTTGATCTCGCCAAACTCCACGTCGGACTCCCTCGCAGAGTTGATCTTGTTGTTCGACATAAGGGTAAACGAGGGCCCGAGGTTGAGCCTCAATGCGCCAACTTTGAGGGCTAAAATTATCGGCATCTCGATCGAGTTCGACGAAAGCTCTCCGCCCGACTTCGTGTCGTTGTCGTGGATCTCCACCTTGCTATGTTGATACCATATCTCAGGTACGATCTCGATGCTGCCGAAGTCGACACCCCACATAATACCCATATTAAAACCGAGGTTGTTGTCGATCTTCAGATCACCCACTTTCTCGGATAATTGTGGGGCGGTGACACCAGCCATCACACCACAAAAGGTTCTCAAATTCGGTACATTGCGAGATTGTTGTGCTCCACGTACGTAGTCACCCTTGTAGTGTTGCGCAGAGGTCGTTGTGCAGAGCGCCGCCATCAGTAGCAGAAATGTTAGCTTTAGTCTCATACTTACGTTAAGTATCGTTAGTTAATGTAGTTCAAAGATACGTTTTTTATCTAGAAATGCGACTAAAACAGAGATTTATTTGCGAAGATATTTTGCAAATACCCAAAATATCATAAAAAAGTAGTACCTTTGTCGCTGATTTTAATTAGAATAGGTATAGTATGGCATTAGTTGCAATAGTGGGGCGACCCAATGTAGGAAAGAGCACACTCTTCAATCGTCTTGTGGGTGAGCGTAAAGCGATCGTCGATTCGACAGCGGGCACAACACGTGACCGTCACTACGGCAAGACAGATTGGTGTGGACGCGAGTTCTCGATAATCGACACGGGTGGTTACGCCGTAAACACAGACGACATATTTGAGGATGAGATACGCCGTCAGGTGATGCTCGCAATCGAAGAGGCAGACGTAATATTGTTCCTCGTAGAGGTGATGACTGGTATCACAGACCTCGACGAGATGGTGGCAAATGTGTTGAGGCGAACAGACAAGAAGGTTATACTCGTCTGCAACAAGGTCGATAACAACAACCAGCTATATATGACACACGACTTCTACTCGTTGGGTGTCGGCGACGAGATATTCTCAATATCATCAATGAGCGGTTCTGGTACAGGCGACTTGATGGACGAGATTGTTAAGTCGTTGCCCGATACAGAGTTGGAGGAGCTCGACGAGACACTTCCTCGTATCACAATCGTGGGACGTCCAAACGTCGGTAAGTCATCTATGACAAACGCACTGCTGGGCGAGGAGCGCAATATCGTTACATCTATTGCCGGCACAACGCGCGACTCGATCCACGCACGTTACAATAAATATGGTATGGATTTCTATCTTGTCGACACGGCTGGTATGCGTCGCAAGAATCGCGAGATGGAGGATCTTGAGTTCTACTCTGTTATGCGTTCTATTCGCTCAATCGAGGCGTCCGACGTCTGCATATTGATGCTCGACGCACGTCAGGGGTTGGAGTCGCAGGATCTCAACATACACAACCTCATCGTCCGCAACCGCAAGGGGTGCGTCATCGTTGTCAACAAGTGGGATCTGATCGAGAAGGATGCAAATACAATGAAGAACTGGCGCGAACATCTAGAGCGTAAGCTTGCACCGTTCAACGACATTCCAATCATCTTCACATCGGTGCTCAACAAGCAACGTATCTTGGAGGTGCTGCAGAGTGCGATCAGAGTGTTTCAGAGTCGTAAGCGTCGCATAGCGACACACGCACTCAACGAATTCTTCTTGCCCCTAATCGAGAACTATCCTCCACCATCAACGAAGGGTAAGTACATAAAGATCAAGTTCGTGACGCAGCTGCCAACACCGACACCTCAGTTGGCATTCTTCGTGAACCTGCCTCAGTATATCAAAGATCCATATCGCCGATTCCTAGAGAACAAAATGCGAGCAGAGTGGGACTTCTCTGGTGTGCCAATCCAAATATACTTCCGCCAGAAGTAGGGTGAGGGGATGGTAAGTTGTAATAGTGAAAACGCGAGGTTTGAGCCTCGCGTTAACTATTTGTAAGATAGTACTCTCGCAGCTTTGTCGCGTTGTGCTTCGAGCTCTCTCATTAGGTCGCGGAACTTTGCTGCCTCCAAGAAGTCGAGTCTCTTTGCAGCCTCCTCCATCTGTGACTTAGCCAGCGCGATTTGATCGTCGTAGCTCATCGCTGCCGATTGTTTGTTGGGGAGTGCTTCGTAACCTGTTGTGCCCTCTGCGACGCGCATATAGTGCTCCTCGCCGTGGAAGTCGTAGCTGCCCATAGATAGCGTCTGCTCTGTGGGGCGCGAGTTGAGGAGTAGGCTTTTGTCGCCGCTGCCGCTCTTCTTCGCCTGTTTGGGGAGTTGCTTGTGGTCTAGGTTGTATAGTATCTGTATCATTCGTTGGCGATTGGCGATCATAATAGCCTCTGCCATCGAGTCTGAGCAGTATTTACCATACAGGAGTGTGTTGCCATTCGAGTGGCGTGCTGCGCGTCCAGCAATCTGTATCAGTGAGCGTTTGTTACGCAAAAATCCCTCTTTGTCAGCATCGAGTATTGCGACGAGTGCCACCTCGGGCAGGTCGATACCCTCGCGCAGGAGGTTTACACCGATGAGCACGTCGAACATATCGTTTCTCAGATCCTCCAGAATCTGTACGCGCTCGATGGTATCAATGTCGGAGTGGATGTAACGATTCCTGATACCTATTCTGTCGAAATATTTCGATAGCTCCTCCGACATACGTTTGGTGATGGTTGTGATTATCACCTTGTCGTGACTCACTATTCGTTCCTGTATCTCTGCGACGAGGTCGTCGATCTGCATTGTCGAGTCGCGTAGCACCATCGTTGGGTCGATCAGACCTGTCGGACGTATCAACTGCTCGACTATTTCGCCGCTGCACTTATCCTTCTCGTAATTGCCGGGTGTGGCGCTGACGAAGAGCGATGTGCCGACGAGCCTCTCATACTCCTCGAACGAGAGAGGGCGGTTGTCGCGTGCAGCCTCTAGTCGAAAGCCGTAGTTCACGAGATTCTCTTTGCGAGCGCCGTCGCCTCCGTGCATACCGCGTATCTGTGGTAGCGTGACGTGGCTCTCGTCGACGACTGTTATGAAATCTTCGGGGAAGTAGTTGAGCAGACAGAATGGTGGTACTCCTGGTTTGCGGTTGTCGAAGTAGCGCGAGTAGTTCTCTATACCCGAGCAGTAGCCCAGCTCCTTTATCATCTCAAGATCGTACTCTACCCTCTGTTTGAGTCGCTGCGCCTCTATGGTGCGGCCACACGCCTCGAACTCCGCTACCTGTACACCCATATCTACATAGATCTGTCCTAGTGCGTGGGCGATGCGCTCCTTGGTGGTGACGAAGAGGTTGGCTGGCGATATGGTGATCTCGTTTAGTCGAGTTATGCGAGCGCCGTTCTCGGGGACTATGGTCTCGATCATCTCTATCTCGTCGTCGAATATTGTTATGCGGTAGCAGTCCGATCCGTAGGCGCTCATTATGTCGATCGTCTCGCCGTTTACGCGGAATGTGCCTGAGGCTAGTTCGGTCTCGGTGCGTGTGTAGAGTGCCTCTACTAGGCGATACAGCAGCTTCTTGATCGTTATCTTGTCGCCGACGGTGACTATTATCGAGGTTGCTTTGAAGTCCTCGGGGTTGCCAATACCATATATGCAAGAGACACTTGAGACGACGATAACGTCGCGGCGACCCGAGAGTAGGGTAGCTGTTGTCGAGAGTCGCATCTTCTCGATCTCGTCGTTTATCGAGAGATCTTTCTCTATATATGTACCTGTTGTCGGGAGATACGCCTCGGGTTGGTAGTAGTCGTAGTACGATACATAGTACTCAACTGCATTGTCGGGGAAGAAGTTCTTAAACTCGGTGTATAGCTGAGCTGCAAGGGTCTTGTTGTGGCAGAGAACCAGCGTCGGACGATTGAGCTCCGCGACAGCATTTGCGACGGTGAAGGTCTTGCCAGATCCTGTGACACCAAGCAGCGTTGTGTAGCGATCACCTCTCTCTATAGCGGTGACAATCTTCGCTATAGCTTGTGGTTGATCCCCTGTTGGCTTATACTCCGATGATAATTTGAAATTCATATTGCAAAGTTAATATTTTTTTTCGTAACTTTGTAGACATTTCCTATCTAAAATGATCGACAAAGAGACTGTAGACCGAATATACGCTGCCGCCAATATCGTAGAGATTATTGGCGACTATGTGCCGCTCAAACGCAAGGGGGTCAACTACCAGGCGTGCTGCCCATTCCACAACGAGAAGACTGCGTCGTTTGTTGTGTCGCCCACCAAAGGGTTCTATCGCTGCTTCGGCTGCGGTAAAGGGGGTAGTGCCGTCACCTTCGTTATGGAGTATGAGTCGGCAAGCTACCCTGAGGCGCTCAAGATTATCGCCAAACGCTACGGCATCGAGGTGAAGGATCGCGAGATGAGCAAGGAGGATATAGAGCGTAACGATAGCAGAGAGAGTATGTTTGCCCTCAACGGTTGGGTGTCGGAGTACTTCGCCAACTACCTCACCAAGGAGGTGGAGGGTATGAGCATCGGGCTCTCATACTTCCGTCAGAGCAGAGGGTTCAGCGAGGAGACAATCAAGAAGTTCTCGCTCGGATTCTGCCCTGCCAAAGGCGACATAATGAGCCGTGCGGCAGAGGCGGCAGGCTACAAACAGGAGTTCCTCGTCTCGACAGGTCTCTCGATATTGAGGGAGTCCGACAACTCGATATTCGATCGTTTCCGCGATCGCGTAATATTCCCAGTGCACAACATATCGGGGCGCGTTGTGGCGTTCGGTGGGCGCACGCTTCGAACCGACAAGAAGGTCGCGAAGTATCTAAACTCGCCTGAGAGCGAGATATATAGCAAGAAACGAGAGCTCTACGGACTCTACTTCGCCAAACGAGCCATCCAGCAGCACGACGTGGTGATTATGGTCGAGGGGTACACCGACGTCATATCTATGCACCAGTCGGGTATCGAGAATGTAGTGTCGTCGTCGGGCACATCGCTCACGGTCGAGCAGGTGCGTCTGCTGAGCCGATTCACGAAGAACATAACCATAATATATGATGGCGACGCTGCAGGTGTCAAGGCGGCGATTCGCGGAATAGACATTGTCCTACGCGAGGGTATGAATGTGCGCATCGTCTCGTTGCCACCCGAGCACGACCCCGACTCATTCGCTAAGGCGCACACGGCGCAGGAGGTGCAGGACTACATCCGCGCAAATGAGGAGGATTTCCTTACATTTAAGGCGAAGTTGCTACTGGGTGAGGCGAAGGGCGACCCCAGCAAACGCGCCGATATGGTGAATGAGATGGTGATCTCGATATGTCAAATTACAGACCCCATTCGCCGTTCGATATTCGCTGCCGAGTGTTCGCGAATAATGGATGTCGACGAGGCGGTTATTCTGTCGGAGGTTACTCGCAAGGTGGCGATGGCTGGAGGCGATCGCGAGACAGCAAACTTCTTGCGCAACCAGGGTCAGCGTCAGCGGTCGAGCAACTACAGCAGCGGTCGGAGCTCACACCCTGTCGCGCCGCCCGACGATCTATTCTGCTACGACGACGATCCTGCTGCAGCCGCCACTCCGCGACAGATTCCGTCGTTGGAGTTCGGTAGCAGCATATATGTGATAGAGGCGGAGCTACTAAAATATCTCTTGCTGCACGGTCACAAGGAGGTTGATTTTGTCGATGGGGCGCAAGTTATGTCGTTGAATGTGGCGGCGACTATCTTCGCCGACCTAGATGATGTGGACAATGGTTTTAGCACCCCCGTACATAGCGAGATCCTGCGGATATATCGCGAGCAGTGGGAGAGACTCGGTGTAGGTGTCGAAGTGCCAGCCTCGACATTCCTTCAGAGCGACGACAAGGATCTATGCAACCGCGCAGTCGAGATACTTAGCTCCGACGACAACTATGTGATGAGTCAGATATGGACACAACGCAACCTGCCCACAGGGAGTGGTACAGAGGTCTTGGCTGCAGGAATCGCAAAGTCGTCGATGCTCTATAAGTCGAAGTCGCTCGATCGGATGATCCGCGAGCAACATAAGCTTCTCCAATCTCTGACAGACGAGACGGAGCAACTTGCAGTGGTGCAGGAGATTATGCGTCTCAATGCGATCAAGGTAACGTTGGCGCACCAGAGCAAGAGGATGATTCTATAGGAGTATAACACAAGACAATATGAGAGTAGTAGTGCAGAGAGTTCAGCGAGCGCAGGTGGTCGTGGAGGGAGTTGCGGTCGGTACAATTGGTCGCGGAATAATGGTTCTGTTGGGGGTAGAGCCCGACGACACTCACGACGACGTGCGGTGGTTGGCGCAGAAAGTGGTGAATATGAGGATCTTCGACGACGACCAGGGCGTGATGAATCGTTCGGTGCAGGATGTGGAGGGCGAGATACTCGTAGTGAGCCAATTCACACTCCACGCATCTACGCGAAAAGGAAATCGACCATCCTACATACGAGCCGCAAAGGGCGACGTGGCAGAACCAATGTACGAACGTTTCAAGGCAGAAATAGAGCTGCTCACAACAACTAAACCAGCAGCAGGTATATTCGGCGCAGATATGAAGTGCGAACTCGTAAACGACGGACCCGTCACAATAATCATAGATACCAAACTGAAAGAGTAGAGTGTTTTGAATTGGAGTTGTCGGGGCTTGTCGGGGACTCCCCGACAAGCCTCATTCGCTCAGCCTCTTATAGCTCGATAATAGTTGAGTTTGACTCTTCGCGGAGTGCGATTGCGATGCGGTCGCAGCGCTCCTCGGCGTCTCTGCAGATTGACTCTATGTCGACCCCTACTAGCTTGCCTCCATCTACGCGCAGCTCGCCGTCGACTATGACGTGGCGCACGTCGGAGCTCTTGCCGCAGTAGACTAGTGTCGACACTCTGTTGTGGCGCGGACGGTGGTGTACGCCCCTTGTGTCGACAACTATCAGGTCGGCCAATGCACCCTCCTCGACAGTGCCGAGGTCGTCGTAGCCCATAGCTTGCGCACCGTAGATAGTCGCCATTCGTAGCAACTCGTAGGCTGGCATTACTGTAGCATCCATCTCCTTGACGCGCTGCAGAAGTGCCGCTGTGCGCATCTCCTCCCACATATCGAGGTCGTTGTTAGAGCTTGCGCCGTCGGTCGCTAGGGTGCAGAGAACGCCCTTTGCCGACATCTGTGCTATTGGGGCTATTCCGCTCGCTAGCTTCAGGTTGCTCTGTGCGTTGTGGGCAACTGCTGCGCCGCTCTGCGCTATGCGATCCATCTCCTCGGGCTCGATGTAGACGCAGTGGGCGAGGATTGTACCCTCTCCGACTACCCCTGCCTTCTCAAGATACTCCAGTGGGGTCTGGTCGTAGCGTTCGCGAATAGTGTCGATCTCGCTCTGTGTCTCGCTCAGGTGGATCGTTAGCGATATGTTGTGGCGCTCGGCGTAGCTGCGTGCTATCTCTAGCGTCGCGGCAGAGCAGGTGTAGGGGGCGTGGGGCGATACTCCGCAGCTTATGCGTGAGCACCCTGCAGCCTCCTCGCGCAGACGATCCATATCCCTCACGAAGAGCTCCGAACGACCATCGAGGATGCTCTCCGTAAGTTTCGCACGAATACCCATCTCGCGAACAACGCGCGCTATAGCATACTCCGACCAATACATATCCACGAACGACGTGCAGCCTCCAAGCAGAAGCTCCGCAACACCTACGCGAGTGCCCGACTCAATGTCGCTCTCGCTCAGCTTCGACTCGAACTTCCAGATGTAGCCTGTCAGCCACTCCATCAGCTCCATATCGTCTGCATAGTTGCGCATAAGTGTCATCGGAATGTGGGTGTGGGTGTTTACGAGACCTGGCATAACAACCATTCCGCTGCAATCTATCTCGCGACATTCGCCACCACTGCGGAACGCCTCTGCGTCGCCCTCGTCGTAGCTCACCATCTTGATACGATTACCCTCTACACCAACCCATCCTCGGCGTGGTGTGGGCTCTGTCGCCTCTCTCATCGTTAGTATCTCCCCTGCGGAGAGTAGTATTCTGCTCATTGTATCCTTGATTTGTTGAGTTGATTTATCGACGATGCGGCTCTGTGTCGACCGATCGTCCTGTTATTGTAAACTGCGTGAAGCCCGTGTCGCTGCGCGAGGTGGAGTAGATCTGAACCACCTTCGAAAATAGCCCTGGCGGCATCTTGCGAACTTCGTACGACACCTTCATCTCGCGGCTTTCGCCTGGTGCAATCGGACGCTTCGAGAGCGACGCCTTCATACAGCTGCACGACCTCTCGACACGCTTTATGATGAGCGGTTCGTCGCCTCGATTTTCGATCGTGAAGATATGAAATATGCTCTCGTTGCCTCGTCGGTTCACTGTCCCGAAGTTGTGGGTCAGCCTCTTGCAATATATCAGTGCACCCTGCGTCTGTACCTGCGTCTGTACCTCTGTGTGCCTCTGCGTCGACTCCTCTGCAGCGAGTTGTTGCGTCGCCATCAGGGCGACGAAGATTAAGGTTATGTATCTCTTCATTGTGGTTAGTTCAACTTAAAGATATATGTTATTGTTCCGCTCTGCTCGAATGTGTCGCTGGTTGTGAAGCGAGCCTCGAGTGCCGCCTTGCGTGCCGCTTCGATCAGGAGCTGGCTGTTGGTGGTAGAGCCTGTGGGGCTGGGGTGGGCGGAGATCACTTTACCTGTCATATCGACATAGATCGTGATCACAACACGTCCCTCCTGCTGCTCATCGTAGCGTGGCACAGGGAGTCGTCCGACGAGTGAACGACCCGATAGGTTGAAGTCGCCCGACAAGCCGCTGCCGAGCTCCGACGACGCCTCCGACGTGCCTCTGTCCGATCCGACGACGCCGCTCTTCTCGCTCTGCTGACCCTCGCTCGGGCTCTCCTGCGTCTTTGTAGTCCCTGGGAAGAGTGCGCGCTGATTCACCTCGCGTGGCGCTACAACCTCCTCCTGCGGAACCTCCTCCTCTGGTTGTGGTTGCTCTATCTCGCTGTTCTCGTCGGTCGGTAGCGGGTCGGGTATTGGTTCGGGCTCGGGGGTGGGGATCGACTCTACCTGCTGCGTGGTATCCTCGCTGCGTAGTTCGCCGCTACCCTCGTCGCTGTTGCCAAACGAGATCAGTATGCTCCCCTGCTCCAACTCCTCCAACTCTATGTCGTCCGAGGCGTTGCACTGCACAAGCCACATTGCGAGCGCCACCGCAACGAGATAGACGACGAGGGCAACGACACCTCCGCGGCGCGCCGTAACGTCGTAATCTGGACGATCTGAATGTGAGTTAATCATCTGATAGTGGGTTAGTTTGGCGTTGT
Organism: Rikenellaceae bacterium; assembly: GCA_047178665.1. Classification (GTDB taxonomy): domain Bacteria; phylum Bacteroidota; class Bacteroidia; order Bacteroidales; family Rikenellaceae; genus Alistipes. The sequence continues at coordinate 17,678 of JBCQTK010000008.1, forward strand.
TGCCAAGATCAGTTTATACTTATTCTTCGATGCGATGTTCATCACCTGCACCACCTCGTCGATCGCTACACCCTTGTCGCAGTGTAGTGCAACAGTGACGTCGTCGACGGGTTGGTCGGAGCTCTCCACAGCCTGGATTAGCGCCTCCTCCACAGATTCGAGATCATCCACCTGCTTCAACTCCACATAGTAGCGGTAGCCGTCGGGCGTCTGCTCGATGCTCACCGTCGTGTGCGACTTCTCCTGGATCTTGTTGGAGCTCTTAGGCAGCGTCAACTTCACTGCGTTGGGGTTGATTAGCGTCGTCGCAATGAGCAAGAAGAGTAGTAGCAGAAACATAAGGTCGGTCATCGACGCCGACGAGAAGGATTTGTCTACCTTCGATCCTCGTTTGATAGCCATACTCTCCTAGTTGTTTGATTGTGACTTCTGTGCAGGTAGGCTCAATATGTCGAGGAAGGCGATCGAGTTAGCCTCCATCCTGAATACGAGTTTCTCGATTCGTGCGACCAAGTAGTTGTAGCCAAAGAAGGCTGGGATGCCGACGATAAGTCCCATAACTGTCGTCACCATAGCGATATACATACCACCCGCAAGGATCGACATATCCACCGTGCCGCCCATAGATGCCATATCCATAAAGGTCTTTACCATACCTAGTACGGTACCCAAGAATCCGATCATCGGAGCACCTCCTGCGATTGTGGCTAGAGCAGGTAGATTCTCCTCTAGCTTCGACACCTCCAAGTTCGCTACATTCTCGACTGCGCTCTGCACGTCGCTCATTGGGCGACCTATGCGTACCAATCCCTTCTCTATCATCCTCGCGATGGGGGTGTCGTTGCTCTGGCAGAGCTCGATGGCTGCTGCAACCTTACCCTGGTGGATGTAGTCGCGGATACGACTCATAAAGTCCTTGTCGATCTTACTTGCGCGCTGGATAGCTATGTAGCGCTCCACAAAGATGTAGATCGTGACGCCTCCCAACGCCAAGAGCGGATACATCAACCAACCACCCTTAGTAAATAGTTCCCATAGTCCCATTGTGCTCTCAACCTGTGTGAGATCTGCTGCTGTTTGCAAAAAAGTCATCATTTTTTACTCTAGTTTTATTTGATTATTATTTGTTTTTTTATCCTCTATATTGTATCTCGATTATATATCGTTGAGCTCCTGCTCCACGTTGAATATCATATCTTCGCTCCTCTGCGCCTCCTCTTGTTTTTGCTCCTGCTCGCGCTCTGCAGCGCGTTCGGCTCGTCGCTCCTCTCGCTGCTCTAGTCGCTCCTCGCTTGCGCGGAATCGTGCTTTTACCCTCTCGCGGAGGTCGCGGAAGTTCTCGAAGTTCTCGCGATAGTAGATTCCTATTCCTGTCTCCTGCAGACCTTGGTTCTCGTCGTAGGTATCTATGGTCTGGGTGAATCCGCGGAGTTTTAGCGCCCCTGCGCGGTCGATCAGCCACGTTATGTACGCCTCGCCCAAGAAGTTGGAGGCATCCTCGCTGATCGCCTGCTTGTTGTCGATGATGTAGTTACCCTCCAACTCGACGAGGAGTCGGTTGTCGACCCACCCCTTCGAGAAGCCGAAGTCGACCTCCTCACCCGTCAGCTCCGACTCGGGGCGGTAGCGGATTATGACGTTGTAGTTGCTTGACGATAGCCAGTTGCTGAGCTGATTGGTGAGCAGCTCAAATCCTGTCGCCGCAGTGGTGTTGACACCAAAGTCGCTTGTGCCGCCCATAGCGGACTCCGAGATGAAGGAGTTCGCCAACATCAAGTAGAAGAATTGGCGCGACACTGCCTCCTGGTCGTTGAGTAGATTTGCCACTGCCTGCTGCTGCTCGGGGTCGGCGGTGGGGAGATCTATGGCGAACGATACGTCGGGCTGTGTCAATCTGTCGCTCAGGTTGATGATGCAGTTGACTGGTACGGCTCGTGTCGACTCGTCGGCGAGGATAGGGTCGAGTGAGGTCTTTAGCTCGTAGATCGCGTTGATGTCGAGCAGTGGGTTGGCTGGCGATCCTGTCCACTGGATAGTCGAGCCAGGGTCGATGACGAAGCGTTTGTTGACAATGTTGCGCAGCGTGAAGAGGTAGTTACCATCGGTGATCGTGTAGTCGCCATACATATCGAATATGTTCGACTGAGGCTCAATCTTCATATTCATTCGCCCCTCGCCCCTCGCCTTGATGATGTCGCCAACAGTAGGGTCGATCACTAGCTGCAGCTCGGTGTTGTTGCGGATGTCGAGCGCTAGGTTGATCGACATTGTGCCGTTGCCCTTTACGCGGTTATTGCGCTCCAACATCAGTCGTCGTCGCTCGGTCATAACGACAGAGTCCTGCTTGGCTGGTTGGACGAATGTGATGAAGTCGGCAGTCGATATGTTCGACTTGTTCGTCAGCGGCATAAAGAAGTAGGAGTTATCCTCCGAGCGTGCCGCAATATCCATCTTAACACCCCCCTTGTCGCCCTCGATCTCAGCTACGCCCGAGGCGAACAGATGACCGTAGAACTGGTCGTTGTCGCGTTGGTCGGTGTCGAGCACCAGGAGTTTGCGTGGCACGACACGCACCTTGTACCATATGTTTGATAGGTGCTGTAGGTCGACTTCGAGTTCGAGCGTGGCGCTGCCCCCGTGTCCATCTATCATCTGCAGCGGTGCGGTCGATAGTTTGTTGTTGTTGACGTTGATGACGCCGCTGGGGAGCGTGTAGCGTGTCTTTGTGTAGTCTACAGTGGTCGATACGTTGTGTATTGCCACCTCGCCGTTGAGGCGTGCGTTGCGACGCGTACCCTGCAGCACGAGCGAGAGATCTGCCAACCCTTCAGTGTCGGTTATGACGCCGCCGAGTGGAGGGTCGAGAATTGCCATCTGTACGCTATCTACTTTTAGCTCAGCGTAGTAGCGGACGTTTGTCGGTACGTAGTAGCCTCTGATAAGCGTGTCGCACGTGTTACGATCCGATAGTAGCAAACGTGCGCGGTTGAGCTTCGAGTTCCACTCCGCCTGCAGCAGCATTGGCGGCGCCTGGAGCGTGTTGACGCTTACGCTGTCGAGCTCCACGCGTGCGTCGAAACGCCCTGTGCCGAGCATAGCCGAGATGGATGCCTCTCCATTCGTGCGACCCTCGATGTGGTAGCCGAGCTGCGCTATGAGGGTCGAGAAGATCGAGAGATCGAAGTTCTGCAACTTCATCGACACGGTGTCTCGCGTCGATCTTGAGGCGCGTCCGTTGAGTGTCATCGACTGGTTGCGGCTCTCCACCTTGAACTGCTCGATGTCGACGCCCTGTCGATTCATCACGATAGATTTGGAGCTTAGTCTCCACACCTGATTGCGACGCTCAATGGTCGAGGGGAGGAGTCGCATATCTATCTCGCGACCCCTGCTAGCGTCGCTCTTTACACCTACGGCAATCGCTACGTTGGCTACGGAGCTGTCGGCAGGGTTGACGAATTGGGTCGCTATGTCGATGTTGTTGTCGCGTGCGTTGGCGCTGAGTGTGGCGTTTTCGATGAATGATGTCCCGACGAAGAGTTCACCGATCCTGCTACGCATCGTCAGCGAGTCGCTGCGGTTGGTGCTCAATACGTTACAGTCGATGGCGAGCGTCGTCCCCTGCTCTATGTATGGTGCTTTGAGCTCTGCGTCGAAGCGATAGGTGTTGGGGTTGAAGCCGATCTCGAAGGTTGCGTCGTCGCCGATGTTGATACCCTTTACAAATGCGTTTGCCACAGGGTTGAGGTCGCGCGTCTTGACCCTAAGATAGGATGTGGCGCTGTTCGATTTTGAGGTGGCAAGCGAGTCGCGACCGAGAACTTCTGCGCCGCTATTTTTGTCGTAGAGAGCAGGTAGATACTCCGCAATGGAGCTCTTTGCGAATGCGACGATCTGTGTCACCTTGTCGGGCGAGAGGAAGTCTAGTTGGGCAAATCCGCTGTTGAGGGTGAGAGATCTCGCACCCTCCTCGCTCAACATCGCCACATTGATCTTGTCGAGCGACAGAGTGTCGCTATTGTAGCGATAGAGTGTGTTGTCGAGCTCCATATCGAGCCAGCAGCTCTCGATGTTGTCGCCACCTGCGCGGAGGGTCATATGTGTCGATATGCTGGATGTGGTGTCGCGTTTGTTGATCTCGAAGTGCTTGAGGTCTATGTTGTTGAGTGTGAGGTCGATGTTGTAGCGGGGCGAGTGTTCCTCGTCGACCCTTGCGAAGATGTTCGTCGCATCAGCCGATAGATTGAGGTCGATCTGTGGATCGCGGCTCGTTAGCTCCAGCCCCTCTATACCACCCTCTCGCATAGCTCCCGAGAGAGTTATGTTTTGGAGGCTGTCGCCCCTCCAGGCTATGCTGTCGAATCTACTGTTTATCGCTAGGTCGCTCCATTCGCCGTCGATCTTGCCATCCAACGCCATCGTCATAGTTACGTTGCCCAGGTCGCTCCTGCCAACGACCTTGCCTACAGCGAACGAATCAAGGTTGAGCTCTCCGTTGATCTCTACCCCCTCGTCGAGATTCATACTCGCTTTGGTCGTCGCCTCGCCAGCGTCGCAGAGCATATCGGTCGCAAACGAGAAGTTGCGGCGGCTGCCCTCCATCTCGCCATACAACGATATGTCGCCCAGCGCCTCGACCATACGCAGCGTCGACTCGGCGAGTGGGGTCTGTGTCATCGACAACTTCAACTGCTCGATGTCGCTCGCCGTAGTGGCGAGCTCGCTCAGTTGTAGCGATATGTTACTCTGGTCGATATGGGGCAACCCCTCAATATCTATCTCAGCGGCGAGGTGCGTCGAGTCGCCATACTCCATCTCGCGAATCGAGAGAGCAAAGTTGTCAATCTCCCCCTCCATCTTGAGGTCGAGGTTGCGCAGTTGCAGACCCCAGTTGCGCATAGCGGGGGCAAAGTATGCGATGTCGTCGCTCGCCAACCTGCCTCGGCTCACCTCGATGTTTATGTAGGTCGAGGCGATGAAGTCGCGGTACTCGCCCCACGATCGTCCGACCAACATCAGCTGATCGATCTCCAACGAGCTCCAGCCGCTCCTGAGTTTAGCCCTCTGGATGGCGAGTGCACCATCTGTCAGATAGAGCTCTCCTGCGAGGTTGTTTATCTCGAACCCACTCACCTCGCGTGCGGAGAGGCGTTCGACAAAACCGTGTACCATTGGTCCGTCGACGGTGAACTCCGTGACTGCACCTGCGATCTCGCGAATATCCATATTGCGGCTGTCTACGCCATATTCGGGGTTGTTGTGTGTCAGCTGCTCGATGGTCAGGCGCGAACGCTCCAACACAATGTTCGCTGCGTTGAGGATGAAACGACCGCCACCACTACCCTGTGCAATTCGTTTTACCACCTGCCTCATATTCATCTCCGTCGTGCCGTCGTCGCATTCGCGAGCTCGTAGGTTCACTACAGCCCCCTCGACTATTGAGTTGCCGAGGCGTAGGTTTCGCGAGACGGGGAGGTAGCGCATAATCTGTGTCTCGACGCGTTCGACGTAGAGCAGTGTGTCGGCTTGCAGGTCGCGCACGAGGAAGTTGGAGATTTCGACACCGCCACGCATCGTCACATTTATCTGTCCGATGTTCACCTCTGTGCCGATGTGGCGCGATGCGAAGGTGGCGGCCCAGCCCGCGACTCTGTTCTGTATTGGGTTGAGCGATAGCAGCAAAGTGAGCAGAATCGGCAAAAGTATCAGCAACAAAATTGTCGCCGACGCTATCATTCCCAATATTTTTGTAACTTTGCGCACTAAAGGGGTAATTAACTATTATCGAGGGGGGTAAAATCCTCCATTAAATATAAGTGAGCAAATATACCAATTATTCCTCAGTAAACGAAAAATTTAGCGTACATAATTATGGAATTGACGATTTTAGGCATCGAGAGCTCTTGCGACGATACATCTGCGGCGGTAATTCGCGGCACGAAGCTCCTCTCCAACGTTATCGCATCGCAGGCGGTGCACGTGAAATATGGCGGTGTGATCCCCGAGCTAGCCTCGCGAGCACACCAGCAGAGCATCATCCCCGTAGTCGACGCCGCACTCAAAGATGCTGGGGTCGCGGCAGCAGATCTCGACGCTATCGCATTTACGCGAGGTCCAGGGTTGGTTGGGTCGCTGCTCGTCGGTGTGTCGTTCGCCAAGGGGCTTGCGATCTCCAATAACATCCCGCTCGTCGAGGTGAATCACTTGGAGGGTCACATTCTCTCGCACTTTATCGACATCGAGGGGGAGGATATAAAACACCCTAACTACCCGTTCCTTGCGCTGCTCGTTAGTGGTGGACACTCGCAGATCGTGCGCGTCGACTCTCCTATGGATATGGAGATCATCGGTCAGACCATAGACGACGCTGCTGGCGAGGCGTTCGACAAGTGTGCTAAGGTGATGGGGCTGCCATATCCAGGTGGACCTGTGATCGACAGACTCGCTAAGGAGGGTGACAAAAAGGCGTTCCGTTTTGCACGTCCTCAGGTGGCTGGTTTGGGTTACTCGTTCTCGGGACTCAAGACGTCGTTTCTATATACATTGCGTGACGAAATGGCTGTCGATAAGAACTTTGTAGAGGAGCGCAAGGCTGATCTTTGTGCGTCGTTGCAGTACACTATTTGCGAGATACTGCTCCAGAAGTTGATCCTCGCATCGAAGCAGACAGGGATCAAGGATATAGCCATCGCAGGCGGTGTCTCTGCCAATTCGGGACTGCGCGAAGCGATCACACGCGAGGGAAAAAAACGAGGTTGGCGCACATTCTTGCCGCCCTTTAAGTTTACGACCGACAACGCTGCTATGATCGCCATCTCGGGACTCTACAGATACCAGGCAGGTGAGCGCTCGTCGCTTGACGTCGCACCAGTTGCTAGGTGGTAATTTACACTAACTCGCGACGCTAATTTTGCTAAAGGTCATATATTTTGTGCCAAAAAGTTTGATGCTCTCCACTTTTATTATACCTTTGCAGGGTACTTATATTATATGAAGTGCTGTGTACAAATAAAATTAAAGTAAAATGAAAGCATTAAAAATTGGAAATCTAACGATCCAAATACCAATCATTCAGGGGGGTATGGGCGTCGGAATCTCACTCTCTGGGTTGGCATCTGCGGTCGCTAACCAGGGTGGAGTAGGCGTCATCTCATCTGCAGGATTGGGGGTGATATACAAAAATCTGTCGACGAAATACAACGAGGCGTCGATCTTAGGTCTGCGCGAGGAGTTGCGCAAGGCTCGCGCGGCTTCTAAGGGTGTGATAGGGGTAAATGTGATGGTTGCAATGTCGAACTTCGCAGATATGGTCAAGACATCAATTGCCGAGAGGGCGGACATAATCTTCTCGGGTGCAGGTCTACCACTCTCGTTGCCATCGTTCTTGCAGAAGGATAGCACGACTAAGTTGGTGCCTATCGTATCGAGCGGACGCGCTGCGAAGTTGATTTGCGAGAAGTGGAAGTCGGGATATGACTATACGCCTGACGCAATCGTCGTGGAGGGTCCGAAGGCTGGAGGACATCTCGGCTACACTGTCGACCAGATCGACGACGAGGGGCACTCGTTGGAGCACATCGTGAGCGATGTCGTGGAGGTAGTTCGCGAATTTGAGTCTAAGAACAACTGTACGATCCCCGTTATCGCAGGCGGCGGAATCTACTCGGGTGAGGATATTGCATCAATTATGAAGCTCGGAGCGAGCGGAGTGCAGATGGGTACACGTTTCGTGACCACCCACGAGTGCGACGCCGACGCTGCGTTCAAGCAGACATATATCGACGCCAAGGAGAGCGACATCGAGATTATACAGAGTCCCGTAGGTATGCCTGGACGCGCAATTAAGGGTACATTCCTCGATCGTGTGAAGCAGGGTATAACTATCCCCAAGAACTGTCCGTTCGACTGCATCAAGACTTGTAAGGTAGATCGTAGCCCCTACTGCATTATGGTGGCGCTCTACAACGCCTTCCGCGGCAGGCTTGAGCGTGGATATGCATTTGCAGGTAGCAACGCTTGGCGTGCCGAGAAGATCGAGAGCGTCAAGGAGCTATTTGCGTCGCTCAAATCTGAGTATGAAACGGCTGTGTCGGCTGTCGCAAAGCGAGAGTAACTACTAAGCTATGGAGGATTTTTGGAGAGTCTGCACGGAGTCCGATTTTCGCTCCCTAGCGCTGGAGACGTTTCGTTTTCAGGCTCGACATCTTGTGCCCTATCGCGACTATCTGTCGATGATTGAGTGTGACGTCGAGTCGGTGTGCGAGGTGGAGCAGATCCCGTTTCTGCCGATTGAACTCTTCAAAAGCTGTAAGATATATTGTAACGATACCCCACCCGAGGCAGTTTTCACCTCGAGTGGGGATGTCTCGTCTCGCCACTATATGCACTCCCTCGCTAACTATGAGGAGGCGTTCGTGAGGGGATTTGAACACTTCTATGGCGACCCTGCAGAGTGGGGAGTCTACGCTCTGCTGCCGAGCTATTTGGAGCGCGAGGGGTCGTCGTTGATCTATATGGTTGATCGGCTTGTTGCTCGCTCTGAGGGGCGCGGTGGTGGATTCTATCTCTATGACCATCAGCAACTTGTAGAGGATATGAGGCGTGATAGTCGTCCCAAGATATTGTTGGGTGTAAGCTATGCTCTCCTCGACCTTGCGGAGAGTGGGGTGGTGAGTGAGCCGCTGCACAACACGATCGTAATGGAGACGGGCGGTATGAAGGGACGACGCGAAGAGCTCAGTAAGCGAGAGCTACACAGTCGACTCTGCGCTGCGTTTGGTGTAGAGAGGATAGCGTCGGAGTATGGAATGGCGGAGCTCACCTCGCAGGGGTACTCCTCTGGCGAAGGGCTCTTTCGCACGCCGCCGTGGATGCGCGTCATCATACGTGATCTTGCCGATCCGTTCGAGGTGAAGCGCGGGGGCGAGCGTGGGGGAGTCAACATAATCGACCTCGCATCGCGCTACTCCTGTGCGTTCGTCGAGACGCAGGATCTGGGACGAGTAACCTCCGAGGGTGAGTTCACCATCGAGGGGCGAATATCGGGCAGCGACATAAGAGGGTGCAACCAACTAATCGAGTAACAGTGATGGGATCGAGCTACAAGGAGGGAGAGCTGGAGCAGCTCCACATACATCTGTACGACACGCTGTCGTGCACCATTGAAGTGTGTAATCGTCTAGGACTCAAATACTTCATCATCGCAGGTACCGCCATTGGTGCCTACTTCGAGGGTGATCTGTTGGCGTGGGACGACGACATCGACATCGGTATGGAGCGAGGCGACTACGAGCGCTTCCTGGCGGAGGCGGAGATCGTACTGCCGCAGGGATATACCTTGCAGACCCCTCTCAACGAACCCAACACACCATACTACTTCGCCAAGGTGCGAAAGGATGGGACGCGATTTGAGGGCGAGGATGAGTTTGACTTGCCGATTCATCACGGTATCTACATAGATATATTTCCGATGGATCGTACGCCCGACAATAGGTTTGTCGAACGACTGCATAGATGGGGGGTGAGGATGTTGAGCAACGCATTTGTGGCGACGACTATTCCCCTGCGCGACGGTGGTGCTGTTGCTAAGTGGGTGGTGAGAAGTTTCGCTATGATGGTCGGTAAGTCGCGACTCTACCGATGGCTGGCGGCGCTTCAGGGGGCGTTTACCGACTGCGACACAAAGTATATTAACATTGTAAAGATGCCACGCGACCACATCGAGCGCTCGACAGTCAACCCACCTGAGCTCGTCAACCTCGGCACAATGATGGTATATGCGCCCCATAACCTCAAACAATATCTGGAGTGGCACTATCCGCGTCTGCGGCGAGTGATCCCCATCGAAGAGCAGGTAAACCACGCACCGATACGACTAAATTTTAATGGCGATGAGTAATAATAATCCAACAGTTTCGATCCTAGTTCCAATCTACAATGTGCAGAGTATGATTGTGAAGTGTGCACGTTCGCTCTTTCAGCAGAACTATGCTGAGTGCGAATTTATCTTTGTGGACGACGGCTCCACCGACTACTCTTACTACCGCCTGCGCGACGTGATTGACCTTGAGTTCCCCGAACTCTATGACCGCGTACGCATCGTGCGCCACTCGCGCAACAGAGGCGTGGCGGAGGCGCGCAACACGGCGATGGATTATGCAAATGGTGAGTTTATACTCTTCGTAGACTCCGACGACTGGGTAGCACCTAGCCTCGTGCAGAGCCTCGTCATACGGCAGAGAGTGGATGATGCCGATATGGTGTCGTCGGACTTCTATAGGGTGCGTGGCGAAGCTGTCAAACACATACATACGCACTGGATCGGCAATCGAGAGGGGTCGCTCAACATCGTCCTCGCCCAGAGCTTTGCACTCCCCAATCGTGTGTGGTCGCTGCTAGTGCGTAGCTCGATGATTCACCGCAACGGAATACGTTTTGAGGGTAGCATCAACTATGGTGAGGATTCGTTGTTGCTCGTGAAACTCCTCTACTTCGCTCGCGAGATAGCGCACGTCGACACACCGCTCTACTACTATCGCGCCGACTCAGCTGGCTCATACTCCAACAACCAGAATCGACTAAGTGTCAACAACTACATTCGTTCGCAACTTATGATATGGGATTTTATGGCGGAGCGCGACGCGATAATGCGATACGGGCAGGCGTTGTTGTTGGGACGTATGAATCTGCGGAGGTGGCTCACAGTGCGCCAAGGAGGCGGCGGCATTGGCGGATTCTTCTTCCGTACGTGGTGCTTTATTCTTAATAAGGCGTGGAGTGCGAAGTGTTGGGCGTCAGGAGTTTAGAGCCTGACTAACAAGGCGATTTTCGGCACTTCCCTCGCTCCTCAAATCCTCACGTACTTTAGTACGCTGCGGTTTGAGAAGCTTCACGAAGCCCCAAAACTCATCCTTGTTAGCCAGGCTCTGGTTAGATGTGACTTATTAGCCACTCTCTTCTATCTCTTTTGCTCTACCACATTGCTCTATCGCAGCGGTTTGTACTCTGCACTTCGCAGATCCTTCACCCTCAGCTGTGTCGTCACCTTGCCGCGGTAGTGGTTCTCTACTATGGTGTAGCAGACATCTATCGGGTGTCCTGACCTCACTAGCGTGAAGAGTGTTGGTTGCCCGAACGCTATGGCTGGAATCCTCGTGTTGGGCTTCTGTCGCTGTATGAGATCCATTCGTAGGTGCTCACTCTCTGCACCCACCAACCTCGCATTGCCATTGTTGCTGGCGCTGTAGGTGACAAATACTGGTGACGTGTTGCCTGGACCAAAGGGCTGAAACCTGTTGAGGTCGCTCCTGAAGTCGTTGGTTATGTCGGAGAAGAGGATCTCCATATCTATGTCAACTTGCGGCACAAGGATCTGTGGGTCGATATTCGCCTCCACATAGTCGTTGAAGCGACGCGTAAACTCCTCCACCATCTCGGGGCGCATAGTCAGACCTGCTGCATAGAGGTGTCCGCCGAAGTTCTCCAATATGTCGGAGCACGACTCCACGGCTTGGTAGAGATCGAACCCAGGGATTGACCTCGCAGAGCCTGTCACCAGACCATTGCTCATCGTTAGCACCACCGTCGGACGATAGTAGCTCTCGATAAGGCGTGAGGCGACGATACCCACGATACCCTTCATCCACGTCGGATTGTAGACAACGGTGCACTTGCGACGTTTGAAATCGGGGTTCGACTCCACATAGTCGAACGCCTCCTGCGTAACCGATCTGTCGATCGACTTGCGGTCGTAGTTGAATGCCTCGATCTGGTCGCCCGAGACCTTCGCCGCCTGCTCGTCACCCTCGACTAGAAGGTGCACCACGGCGTATCCGCCCGAGGGAGCAGCGTTCTCGTCGAACGGATCCATCCTCATTCGTCCGCCTGCATTGATGCGAGGTCCGATCTTGAATACAATGTCGTCGATCGTGATCCTCTCGTGTGTGAGTTTACAGATCTTGATGATCGAGTTGAGACCCTTGCTCGGTTGGTCGTTGAGTCGCTGCAGACCGTAGTGGGCGAGCGTACGATTCTCGTCGACGAGCGGCACAATGTCGGAGGCGATACTCACAACCAACAGATCCAACAGATGCTCGATCTGCTGAAAGGGTATGCCGTGCTTCTGCGAATACGCCTGCACCAACTTGAAGCCTACACCACAACCCGACAACTCGTCGAATGGGTAGTTGCAGTCGACACGTTTGGGGTCGAGCACCGCGACTGCTGCGGGTATCTCATCTGCTGGCAAGTGATGGTCGCAGATGATGAAGTCGATCCCTTTACTCTTTGCATAGAGCACCTTCTCTGTAGCCTTGATTCCGCAATCAAGAGCTATGATGAGTGACTGACCCTTCGCAGCAGCGTGGTCGATGCTGCGAATCGAGATCCCATATCCATCCAGATAACGATCTGGGATATAGAATGTTAGGTTCTTGTGGCCTATCTGTCGCAGGAACTTATATACTAGAGCTACAGCCGTCGTACCATCGACGTCGTAGTCTCCATATACCATAATGTTCTCCTGCTTGGCGATAGCTCTCTCGATCCTCTCCACAGCGCGATCCATATCCTTCATAAGGAATGGGTCGTGCAGCGATGATAGCTGGGGATCGAAGAAGTTACGCGCCTTCTCGGGGGTCTCTATGCCTCTCTGTATGAGTAGTTTAGCCAATACGGGAGCAATGCCTAAGGCTCTGGATAGCTCCTTCGCCTTTGACTCCTCCACCTCTTGGCGGACTACCCACCTTTTCTCTATGGGCATAATTTTTTATTTTTTATATTTTTCAACATTTTTTTCTCTTTTTCATCTATCCCGCGGTAGCGTTGTATCTACACTGTTGCCTACACCACAAGTCGGAAGCCATACGAAGCTATAACGGCTGCGCGGCAAATATAATATGACGTGAGCCCAAAAATCAGAAAACTCACGTTAATGTATGTATATGGAAAAATAGGTTAACCTCCCACGATGAACTCGTAGGTGGCAACACGCAGCAAGCTAAGGCGAGAGGCTCGTAGTCTCCTCGCTCAGCACCCCTCGGGGCTATATGCTCCGAGGCAATCGAGGCTGTCCCTCGACTCTGCAAACAGCTACATAACACACAATGTAGTAGCCAAAATCAAAACTTGGCATCACCAAATAAACATATTGGTGTCGATGTGTTAAAACATTGTAGCTGGGTATGTGTACTTTTCCAATTAGTGCAAATATAGAAAAAAAATGTTATATTTTCATTTTATTTCTCGTTTTTTTTGTTTTTTTCTGGTTTGTTATTACTTTTACAAGTGAATATCTAAACCTAACCAATATATATAACCAAATGAACCCGAAGAGAAGAGGGAACCTTGTCGCAGCCATAGCTGTGTGTAGTGCTGTCGTGGCACCCCAAATTGCGGCTGTAGCAAAGGATAGCAGAGAGGTTCAGCGCCCCAATTTTATAATTATCTTCACCGATGACCAGGGGTATCAAGACCTCGGATGCTTCGGATCACCAAAGATCAAAACCCCCAACATCGACAAGATGGCGGATGAGGGATTGATCCTCACCAACTTCTATGCACAAACAGTCTCGGGTCCATCGCGCCAATCTCTATTGACTGGCTGCTACCCAATTCGTTGCGCACGTCGCAACAATAAGTACACAACGATTCAGCCAGCTATGTCGCTCACCGAGGTGACAATGGCGGAGATACTCAAGGAGCAGGGATACACAACCCATATGATCGGTAAGTGGGATCTTCAGGGACGTAAGTCGGAGGCTCTGTACGATGATCTGACACCTCTCAACCAGGGATTTGACTCTGCGTTTTGGCTCTACAATGGCGTGCAGCGAGAGAGGATAGTTAACGTTATGCGCGGTGGTGATGGATCTCGGGACGAGAGGGTGAAGATCGAGGATCTAACTCGTCGATATACCGACGATGCTATACAATTCTTGGAGGAGAACAGCGAAGCGCCATTCCTCCTATATCTAGCCCACACTATGCCTCATACGCCACTTGCGGCGTCGCCCGATTTCCGTGGCAAGTCGGAGGCTGGGCTCTATGGCGATGTCGTGGAGGAGATAGACTACAATGTAGGGCGTCTGCTTAGTCGTGTCGAGGAGCTTGGGTTGGACGATAACACCTATGTTATATATATGAGCGACAATGGACCGTGGTGGATCAAGGGCAAGAGCGCCGGATTTGCCGACCCTCTGCGTGGTGCAAAGACCTCTGCGTGGGATGGTGGTTTGCGTGTCCCCTGCATTGTCCGTGCACCTGGCAGGATCGAGGCAGCGACGAGCTGCGACCTCGTGCTCTCTACGCTCGATGTGATGCCTACATTTGCGGCGTTGGCAGGGGCGGAGGTGCCGCGAGATCGTGTGATCGATGGTGACGACATCACAAAAGTGTTGTTGGGCAAGACGAAGAGTCTGGATCGCCCCTTCTTCTTCTATCTTCACAACGATCTGCGTGCTGTGCGCTACGGCAAGTGGAAACTCCACCTCCCACACACAGACTACCATTGCGAGGGGCGCGGAGTGTCGAATCTTCACACTCACCACATCGCTCCCGAGGATCGAATACTCTTCGACGACTACACACTCTACGATCTCGACTCCGACATTGGCGAGACAACGAACGTCGCGGCAGAGAACCCAAAAATTGTCAAGAAACTGAAAGCTATGCTCGCGTGGGCAGCTAACGACATCTGTAGCAACGAGGGGCGTGGCGTAAACGCTCGCAACGAATAGACGAGTTTGGCTAACAAGGCGATTTTTGGCACTTCCCTCGCTCCTCAAATCCTCACGTACTAGAGTACGCTGCGGTTTGAGAAGCTTCGCGAAGCCCCAAAACTTATCCTTGTTAGCCAAACTCGTGTCAGGTGTGACTTGCTCTGCGATTTTTGGCACTTCTCTCGCTCCTCAAATCCTCACGTACTTTAGTACGCTGCGGTTTGAGAAGCTTCGCGAAGCCCCCAAACTCATCCTTGTTAGCCAAACTCGTGTCAGGTGTGACTTGCTAGCCAAACCTGTACTAAATATATCTACTCGACGATAATAATGCTTGGGCTGTCTGTGTAGCTTACATCCTCCGAACTTGCGAAACGTATGGTTCCTCCGTTTGGATTGGCGTGTGTTCCGTTGGTCGAGGTGCAGTTTGCGACGCAGTAGAGGCGGAATGTCACATCGCCATCGACGATCGAGCTGCGGTATACTACGTCGGCTGTGATCTCCATATTGCTCGTCGCAATGTCGTGCGTGTAGGTGTAGTCGACACCGTTGAATGTTACGCTCTGCGTGTCGCAAGCATCCTTCCACGTGCTGTCTAAGTACTGCAGTCTCCAGTAGCGCATACCTGTGCCAGATATGCGACTAACGCCCTTGAATCGCACCGTAGAGCTGCGAGGTAGATTCTTGACGGGGGCAACGAACTCCCAGTAGTCGCCTGGCCACGCACCTGTGACGTAGGGCTGACCTGTGCCACCCAATAGACGTACACAATCACTGTCGGTGTTGCCATCCTCGTCGAGGTAGGTGTGGTAGTATGAGATGTATGCCTCGCCACTCTCTGCCATAAGTTTGTTGTTGGTGACAAACTCCTCGGTGTCGGCTGCGTAGTCTGTGCTATCTGATCCGCTGAAGAACCAATTGATGGGCAGACCCTCGAAATCTCCCAACACCTCGCTCGACACGACGCTATACTGTGAGATATTAATGCGGCACTCGGCAGTTGTAGATAGGACGCTGTTGGTCGTGATTACTAGCTCGCTGTAGCGCTCGTCGCTGTAGTTGTCGCTAGCGGTGATTGTCACCGTGTAGTCGCCACCCGCTAGGCCGAGGCTTGGCGTCACAGTGATCCAGTCAGGTAGGTAGCTGAACTCCCAGTTGGTGTTGGATGCGACGGTGATCGTATAGCCCACAGGTGTAATTGCGTCGAAGCCTGGTAGCTCGTACGATGAGTCGCTCACGATGAGCTCGCTGCCCGAGATTGTTATGTAGGGCGTGACATCCTGCTTGACGACGAAACTCTTGTCGAGCGAAGAGTAGCTCTCGTCGACCATCGTGAAGTCGACAACCTGCTCGCGTATTAGCGCTGTGGGGTCAACGTACTCGTCGATCGAGATCGCGTAGTTGCCCTTGTTGTCGAGCTCCGTGAAGCTCATCCAGTCGCTGTTGCCTTTGTCGTAGAAGTACTCTATGTTGCTATTCACCGTAACGCTGTACTCTGTCGCAGCGCTACCAGTACTCAACTCGTTGACCGATTTGCTGTTGAGCAGAACCTCGAAGTAGGGTACGTTTGCCGACTGCGTCACCAGCAGTGTTGTCTCCGTAGAGTTGCCGTCGCCATAGGTGAAGTGTAGGGTAGTGGAGCGTGACTCCAACGCTGTGTTGTCACTGATGCTGAAACGTACACGGCTGTCGCCACTGCCGCTAGTGGGGTAGATGTTGAGCCAGTCGCAATCGTCCGACGTAGACTCTACGCTCCACTTAGCGTCGGTGCGGATGTCGTAGCTGATGATTTCGAGTGTCGAGTCGCCAACCTCTGCCGCCACCTCGAAACCGAGTAGCGACGACGAGACTATGTTGCTCGTTGCCTCAATATTCTCCAGATAGAACTCTGTGCCCCTCAGCATATCGCCCGACTCCTCGCACGATGAGGCAAGCAGGGCGCTCGCCAATGCGAATGTGGCGGCTGTGCGACGCGCGAATGTGCCAAATATATCTATTTTTTTCATCTCTTTATCTTTTAATTTTAGTTTAATCCTCATATGCGATTTCGAGTGTGCGGAAGGTGTGATCCCACGGTGTGCCTGCGTCGGCTGCGACAGCCTGACCGCTCCACCACACTGGTGTCACAATGTTGTCGTCGGCGTCGACCGTGAGACCCATCTCTGCCATCGCAACCTCGTAGTTGGCGCGGTTGTTGGCGATCGAGATCATAGGGTAGGCGTAGCGTGCGATGAATTTGCCGTCGCTCTTGTTGAGCTCGATCACACCCTCGCCAACCTTACACTCGGGGTAGCCTGTGCGACGCATCTCGTGGTACATCTGGAATCCAACGACCCAGAAGAGCGACAACCACTTTTGCTCTGCCAGACGCTGCTCTGTACCATCCCACTTCGCACGATCTGAGGCGAGGAGTGTGTTGATTGCGCTGCTGTCGATGGCGACAGAGTTTGTTGTCACTGCGCTATCCTTCTCGAATGGGAAGCGTGCCAACTCGCCATACGCGCCCCACTTCTGGCACGACGCTGTTACTGCTGCCTCGTAGTACTCCTGTGCAGAGCCCGAGATCCACCCCTTCATTGCCGCCTCGGCGAGGATGAAGAGTAGCTCGTCGTAGCACATCCAATATGTCTCGCCACTGTTGTGGACGAGTGTCTCATAGTGTAGGTATGGCTCGTTGGGTGTGCGCGACGAGAGTGAGTTGTGCTCGATCGTGCTGCCCGATGGTGCGCCTATCATATCGTAGATCGACGAGGCGGTGTAGCGCGCCTTGATCCATACGTAGAGGCGTGGATCGGTGTAGCCTGCAGCATCGTCGTAGATCATATCGAGGAACTGACTCGATATGTGGTGATCGCTCGATAGTGCCGACTCGGTCGAGAAGTTGACTGTGTTGAAGTAGTTGTAGTACTCGGTCGACGACCCCGTGTACTTCACCGAGGCGTCGTCGTCGTTTGAGGTGAAGATCGGATATGTAGCCTGGTCGTTGACTATCTTTGCGAAGCGCTCCTCCACCGAGGGTGAGAAGCTGCTGCTGCGACCTGCCACGCGCATTAGCAGACGGAGGTGGAGCGAATTGGTGAATCTCTTCCACTTCGCTATGTCGCCGCCGAACATACCATCCTTCGTGTTGTCGCTCATACCTATAGTGGTGTCGTAGAGTGAGTTGGCTAGCTCTAGCTCCGCCATCATCTGTGTGTAGACACTCTGCTGCGACTCGACAATAGGCTGCGTGATGCCCTGGCTGCCGAGGAGAGCCTCGCTGTAGGGGATCGAACCAAACATATCGGTGACAATCGAGAGGTAGTAGACCTTCATTGTGAGAGCTATCGCCTGGAAGTTGACGTCATCCTGATCGACCGCCAAGTCATACATATGCTTCGAGTCTGTTGCGTCGAGGTAGCATCTGTCCCATATGTTTGTGTAGTCCTGATCGCTGAGGTTGTAGCAGTGCTCGCGGCGTGGCGTTGTCTTTGCGACTGTCACCTGCGAGATTTCGTTTGCGATCGAGAGCATATACTTTGCGTGGTTCTGCGTCTGTCCGAAGAGTAGCGGTTCGAGCATCGAGATCGGTGCTATCGACCCCTGCGAGAGCGAGTTTGTGTTGGTGTTGTACTCCTCGAAGTTTTTTGTGCAGGCTGTGACAGCCACCGATGCGACGAGAGTTGCGATAATATATTTTGCCTGTTTCATTGTGTGAGCTGTGTTTAGAACTGTACTTTAACGTTAAATCCGTAGGTGCGAGTCATAGGGAACGTACCTGTCTCGATACCTCCGTAGATGTTTGTGCCGTTGACCAAACTTGCCGCTTCGGGGTCGAACTGAGGCCAGTCGGAGATGCAGAAGATGTTGGTGGCAAACAGACCGACAGTAACTCGCTCGATGAAGCTGATCTTGTCGATGATCGTCTGCGGTATTGTGTAGTCGATACGCAGCTCCTTGAACTTCAGGAAGTCGGTGCTGAATGTGTTCTCGTAGGCGTTCTGACGATTCCACTTGTAGGTCTGGTAGTAGGTGTTGATGTTGTCGGTGATAGTTTTGTTCTCTGAGTAGACCACCGCGCCGTCTGAGTTTGTCGTGGCGTTGACACCATCCACTACGAGTCCACCGTAGCGCCCCTCCAACGAGTTGGTCAGCTTGCCCTGATATGAGAGTGCGAAGTTTGTCACCGAGTATGAGTTACCACCCATCTGCGCCGTGAAGAGAGCATTCATCGAGAGGTTCTTGTAGCGTATAGTGGTGCTGAAACCACCCTTCCAGTCGGGGTTGACCTGTGCGATGTGTTGATCGGGGTCGCTCGTGAACGAGGGGTAGCCCGTCGACTCGTTGATGATCTTCATACCCGAACAGTCTACTACGTTGCCATCTGTGTCGGTGTAGGTCGAACCCTCGGGTGCGCGCTCATAGTCGTAGCCGTAGATCTGCTGCATCGACTCGCCTACGTAGGAGTAGATGTAGACACGTCCTCCGATTGTCGTCGATGTGGACGACTGAAGTGGTGTGTCGGCGTCCCATCCATCCTGCAACGATACTAGCTTGTTCTTGTTGAGTGCCCAGTTTGCAGATATGTCCCACGTGAAATCTTTGGTGCGAATTGGGGTGACGCGGATCGATGCCTCGATACCCTTGTTGTCGATACGACCTGCGTTCATCGTGATAGCGGTTGCTCCTACCTCGGAGCTCTGTGAGGCGCTGATGATCTGATTTGTCGTGATGTTTTTGTAGACAGCGAGGTCGAGATCTACCCTGTTCTGGAGGAGGCGTGCGTTGAGTCCCATCTCGTAACTTGTAGTCTTCTCGGGGTCGATGTAGGCGTTCTTGATCGACGAGGGGATGCTGTAGCCTCCTGCGTAGTCGGTCGTGCTGTAGTCGGAGTAGAGCTGGAAGGCGCTTGTCGCGTTACCCACCTGCGCTATAGAGCCGCGGAGTTTTATCATATCGACAATCGGAGTGTTGATGTTGAGTGCTTTGTCGAGCAGAACCGAAGCGCTAACAGAGGGGTAGAAGAACGACCACTTTGTGGGGTGGAGCGTCGACGACCAGTCGTTACGACCCGTCACATCGAGGAAGTAGGTATCTTTGAACGCGAGGTTCACAAAGCCGTAGAGGCTGTTTGTCTCGATGTCGCTGCGGTACGATGATGTCGTCACTGTAGTCGCGGCATTTGCGAACGAGAACATACGAGCACCCTCGTTGAGTAGCTCCGACGCCTCGTTGGTGATCGAGAAGTACTTCTTGTGGAACGAGCTACCTCCGAAGGCTGCAGTGAGACGCAAGTTGTCGGCGAAGAAGCCCTTGTCGTACTTCATCAAGAAGTCTGATGTGTACTCATATTGGCGAATTGTCTTTTCGCGATACATACCTGTAGGGTAGTCCTTCGAGATGAATGGCTTCTGCTGCGAGCGCCACTCGATGTTCATATCTACGCCCGAGCGTAGGTTGATCGTTAGCTCGGGGAGGAGTGTGATCAGCAGGTTTGCGTTGGTGATGACGCGATCGCGATCGAGTTTGTTGAGCTCCTCGTAGAGCACTCGATAGGGGTTGTGACCCTCGCTTGAGTTGAAGATCAGACCCGAGGTTGAGTTGTAGGGGTCGGAGCTGATACCCGACTGATAGTTTGCCACAGTGTAGCGACCGCTGAAGTACTCGTCGCGATACGCCGAGATAGGGTTGCAGGTGTAGCCCCAGATGAGACCATACATTGCCGAGGCAGGCGAGTAGCCCGACATAGGCATATTGTCGCTCCCCTTCTTCATATAGTTCACCTTTGCTGAGAGGTCGAACATCTTGTTGATCTTCTGGTTGAGCGAGAGGGCGTATGTCTGCTGGTCGTAGCCTGTGTTGGGGAGTACCCAGTTGTTGCGGACGTCGGTCGCAGAGAAGCGTAGGCTCGTGCCCTTCTCTGTTGCGCCATCTACAGCTACGTTTGTTGTGACGGTAGTACCTGTCTCGAAGAGTCCCGAGAACCAGTCGTCGGCATATACCCAAGGCATTGCGTTAAACTCGCCCGTCTCCCAGTCCTTTGACATATAGAGGTAGCGGAGCTCCGACGAGTCGTAGGCGTCGCCATAAGCGTAGCGCGACATCTGCTTTGCGCGAGCCTCTCCGTCGTAGGTCAACGAGCCGTCTAGTCCCCACGCCGACACCTCGGTGTTGGTGATAGATGTTGTGACGGCCGATGGTCCATACTCTGTCTGGAAGTCTGGGAAGTAGCCAGCCTTCTCGAACGCTACGGTCGAGCTGAATGTTACACCGATACCCTTCTCCTGACGTCCGCGCTTGGTGGTGATGAGGATCACTCCATTCTGCGCCATCGAGCCGTAGAGTGCCGAGGCGGCAGGTCCCTTCAATACCGAGACGCTCTCGATGTCGTCGGGGTTGATGTCGGTGACACCATTACCGAAGTCGACAGGGGCGTCGCTGTTGGCGTAGTTTGCACCCGATCCTGAACCTATCGTGTTCGACATCATCGGTACTCCGTCGATCACGAAGAGCGCCTCGTTGGAGCCGTAGTTGAGCGATGAGTCACCGCGCAGAGTCACACGAACTGTTCCTCCAGGTCCTGTACCTGCCGAGTTCATCGAGAGACCTGCTACCTTACCGTTGAGGTTCGAGACCCAGTTGTTGGTGGTCGTCTGAGCGATCGACTCCCCCCCCACCTTCGAGACGGCGTAGCCCACCGACTTCTCCGAACGAGTGAGTCCCAACGCCGTAACCACCACACTCTCGATCTGTTGGGTCGACTCCGCGAGTAGGATCTCTATGTTGGTGCGCTCGCCCACCGCAACCATCTGTGTCTCATATCCGATCAGACGCACGTCGAGCGAGTTGTTGTTAGCTGCGCTGATCGAGAAGCTACCATCGACGTTCGACGTAGCACCTACGTTTGTGCCATCCACAACGACCGTGGCGCCGATTAGCGGGGCTTTGCTCGATGCGTCGAGCACCCTGCCTGTTACCATCCTCTGCTGCTGAGCCCAGCTCACAGCGACCGCCATCGTAAGCGCTATCGTGAGCAGGCAGCGCAGACTCTTATATATATATTTCTTCATATCTATTAGCTCTGTTTATTGTTGTTGTGTTTACTCTGTTACGATCTCGATTTTGGGGCTGTAGCCTGTGCCTGAATTCTCGCCGCAGAAGCGAACTGTTCCGGTGTTAGGTGCTGCGAGAGTACCTGTTCCATTGGCTTGATCGAGTGATTGGCAGGTGAAACGGAACTCGATTGCCTCACCACTTGCGATAGTATTTTCTAAAGTTACAGTGTAGTCGAGTGGGCAAGTCGCCGTACTCAAATGTGCGTGTGTGTAGTTTATCGACCCCTCTGTCCGTGTCTCGACTGATATAGGGGTAGCGACTGTTTTCCATACTCCACCATCTTTGTACTCGCCCAACCAATATTTGAGACCTGTGCCTGAGGCTTTTGAGACTGCGGTAAAACGGATCTTGCTGCCTGCTGCCACACCTGTGGTGTAGAGTTTGATACTCCAAGAGTCACCCTTCCATCCACCCTTAATATATGGCTCGCCTGTTGTGCCGACATATCTTGCGCAGTTCTCGTAGTAGTCGCTGTAGGCGTGAGTGTATGAGATAAATCCTGCTCCATTCTTCGATGGTATGTTGTTGAAGTATGGGGTAGTGTCATTTGCATTGCCTACGAAGTCATAAAAATATAATCCACTTGTGTAGTTATCAGTCGATAACTCCCACTCTGCTGGTGACGATGTGATGTCGCACAACACATTTCCTGGCGACACGGTGTTCTGTGTGACGATATATGTAAACTCCGAAGAGTCTGTTCCGTCGCTCAGCTCAAATGTGATGTAGCCATATTTGCGGAAGCCTGTGTTCTCCTCAGTTGTCGTTATGGTTAGGCTATCATCGGTGTTTGCTGTGCCGTTTGTTTGCGAGAGGGTGATCCAGTCGCTCTTGCTCTTGACGCTCCACGCGGCAGTTCCGTTTAGCGTGTATGTTGCAGAGGCATCTTTGTCCTCCAAGACGATAACGTCTGTGTATGTCCCGAAGTCGACTAGGTCTCCCGACAATCTGAGCTGAATAGCTGCACCTGCCTCCTGCTTGATCGTGATTGTCTCGATCACCTCACCACGAGCGGTGATCTCGATTGTTCCTTCGCGGCTTGTCGAGGTAGATGAGCGGTCGACTGTTATCACTGTGCCGTTGTAGGGTAGTGCTGTCGCTGTTGCGGTGAGGATGCCGTCGGCTACTGTCGCTCCGATGCTAGATGTACTCGTTCCTACCTTTGTGCTCGCGATGTTGATCCAGTCGACTGTTGGGGTCGCTACCCACGCGTCGTTTATGCGGATCGAGTAGGTGAGATCTGCTCCGTCGGCTGAGACCTCGCCGTCGCCGTTGTAGAGCGAGCTAGATGATAGATCCAACACCTCGTAGTCGAGCGGAAGGGTTACATCTGTCACCTCGGGCTGTGCGGGGGCGATGTCGTCGGCGCGTGTCACCGATATGTTGTCGAGGTGGATACGACGTGTAACTTTGTCGCTGCTTCCGAGGGTGATCTTCGTCTCCGAGGTTGCGCCATAGATCAGTGCCGAGTAGCGTTTCCACGAGAATGTGTTGCTGATCGAGATCTCCTCCGATGTCTCAACCCAGCCGCCAACTCTTGCGCCACTCACATCGTCGACAGATACGTAGAATGAACCTGCGCCAGAGTCGATCGTTGGCTTCGCAGTAGAGTAGAGCGCTGCATCGAACTCGACGAGTAGCGTCGCACCCTTGCCCGAGTCGATCGCGAGGGTCGGTAGGGTGATGTCGCCCATATAGTTTGTCTTGCCTAGCTTTACACAACCCTCGTAACGTGCGTAGATGTATGATGCATCTGTCGTGTAGCTATACTCTTTTGTTGCAAAGTCGGTAATATCTTCGGCGTTGAACTCATTGTAATTTGTGCCGTCGATCTTGAATGTTGCCCAACCATATTGGGTATATGGGGCACTCCAGTTCGTAGTCACCCACGAGAAGTCGTCGTCGAAGAATTCGAAGCCCACAGCGTGTGAGTCGGCAGGGAATAGCTGCACCAACGACACCTCTGCGGTGGCGCTGTTCTCTGGTAGATCTGCATCTGTCGCGGTGATTGTCAACGTGGCGTCGAACTTATCCGACGATGTGTTCTCTCCGTTGGGGGTGATTGTCACGGTTGTCAGCGTGTTTGCCGCACCCTCCGTTGGGGTGATCGTGTACCAGTCGTCGGTGTCGGCTGTGATCTCCCACGCATAGGTCGACATAATGGTGAAGCTCTGCGGTGTGGTCTCGTCGCTCTCGAATACGAGCGCACCATCCTCGATGTCGCCTCCCACGATGATCGCGGCGTTGCCATATCCATCCTGCGACACCTTGATTCTCTGCTCGGCTATCACCTTGTTTACGTTGTCGCCACTGTTGGAGGTGATGGTGAACGAACTCTCGCGAGCCTTCTCGTCGCTGTTGATGGTGGCGGTGGCGGTGATCAAAATCTCCTCGCCTGCGTTGCCGCTGTTGGGCGACACGACGAACCAACCCTCATCTTTGGTGATCTCCCAACTTGCGTCGGTCGTGAGCGTGAAGCTGACGGTGTTGGCTGCAGAGTAGAGAAACTCTATGCCGTTTGTAGTGTCGATGTTGCTGAGCGTAATTGTCGGGGTCGCAGGTGTGTACTCCTCTGTTGGATCTTCGCTGCAGCTGCCCAACGCGAGGGCGAGCGTGAATGCTGCGACTGCTCTTAGTGTGTTTCTATATAACTCTCTCATTTTGTTGTCTCTATGATTTTAGTTTTTCGTTACTTCATAGTTGTCGTAAAAGCCTTGGGGCGACTCATCGACTCGGTGTAGGTGCGTCCGAAGTTGTCGGTGACTTTGATCTCTAGGCTCGAATCTGGCGACGACGCTGTCGCGGCAAACATATGCATACAGTATGTCGAGGGGAAGGTGAGCGACGACCCTGCTGCAGAGCGTGGTATGTCGTAGCAAAGGGTGTGGAGCGGGTCGTACTTCCAGACCTGCGATACATTTAGCGGTGTCCCATTCTCGAATACCTCAACCGACCACGACTTCTCGTAGCCCCACACATTGATGTAGACAGTGTTTGCCGAGACGCCCGAGTAGTCATTCTTTCTATTTGACATATAGCCTGAGTCGAAGGCTGACTGCGCCGTGCTGTTGGTTGACCAGTACTCCAACACCTCGTTCATATCGTAGGTGAGGAACTGCTTATCCTCGTCGAAATCGACACCCTTGTATCTCCACGTCATATCGTTGCCGCTGACATCGAAGACTTTGTAGCCTGCAGGAGAGCCGTCGGTGCAGATGTTGTTGTCGGTGTAGCGAAGTGTCCACCACCACGTTGCACATATTGCAGCGATGTTGTGCTCATAGACGTTTGTGTAGGTTGGTGACTGCACGCAGCGGTTGACGTGGGTGTGACCTGTCACGACGTCAACATTTGTGAAGCCATCGAAGCACGATAGGATGTTGTCGATTGCCGTCTGCGAGCTGAGGGCTACGCTGGTGGTGTTGATGTAGCTATATGAGTAGAGCGGTATGTGTGCTGCGAGGACGATCTGCGTGCTCTTGTCGGTGATGTAGCTGAGATCCTTCTTGAGCCACTCGATCTGCTCCGTCGAGAAGTATTTGTCGTAGTTGCGGTCGCCCACAGTTCCGATCGCAGCGTTTGAGTTGTTGTAGATCGTGTTGTCGAGCATCACGTAGTGGATGTCGCCGATGTTCATCGAGTAGTAGACAGGTCCCATAGTCTCGCGGTAGGCATCCTCCGAGCTGAAGTCGCCCGATATGTAGGGGTTGTTGTCGTGGTTGCCCATAATGTTGTAGATCGGGAAGTCGAGTGCATTCAACTCGTTGAGGCAGTCGGGGAGTGCCCAGTTGTTGGTGTACCAGTAGAGATCCCACGAGAAGTCGCCCAGGTTGAGTCCGAAGAGTCGCTTGTCGCTCGTCTTGCTGTAGTCGTTCATCTCGGCGATGAATCCGTCGCGGAAGTGGTAGTAGTCGGAGTTGCGGTTGGCGAGGTGCATATCTGTCGCAACAACTAGCCTATACTGTGTGTTGGCAGCCTCGATGAGCTCGAAGTTGATCTGCTCACAAGTTGTCGCAGAGGCTGTGCACTTGCCCCAGAACTGTGGCTCCGATTTCACTACTGGAGCCTCGTAGCCCACAGGGTTGATGACGAAGATGATGCCGTTGCGCTTCGTCGACTGGAGGAAGTAGAAACCGTTGCTATCGGTGGTCGCAAAGATGTCGCCATCAGAGACCTGCACACCTTCGACACCCTTGCCCCCTGCTGTCACCATACCCTTTACTGTAGCGTTTGGCGCGTCGGGGATTGCGACGCTGAAGAGTATTGAGCTGAGGATCTGCTCCTCGCTGTCGCGTGTCAAGACCAGCTCGCCTTTGCCGATGATAGCCTCGCTCGGCATCTCGAAGGTGAGCGACGTGGAGTCGAACGAGATTATGTCGACGTCGTAGATTGTCTCGCCGAAGTGGATGGCAATCGTGTCGTGGGTGCTAAAGCCCACACCCAATATTGTGATCTTCTCGTTTGGCTCTGCCGTGAGCGAGTCGGGGATAACCACGTCGACAACCATTGTGATGGTTACTATTGTCGAGCCCAGTAGTTGACTCTGTGAGCCGCGAACGAGGTAGAACTTATAGACTATGCCATCGAGGATACCATCGGGCATAACGAATGATGCGTTGGTCGACGACGCAACAGTGAGGTCGGCGCTAAGTGAGTTTGTCTGAGAGATCAATTCGATCTTGTCGCCAGCCTCGAAGCCGCTGCCTGTGATGGTGTAGGTTACTCCAGCTGACGTCGCTGTGTTGATCGGAATTGTTACGTTGCTGACCAATTTTGCGTTGGACGTAACGTTGGTGTCGTCGCCGCTACTGTCGCATCCGACGGCGAGCGATGTCGTCATCGTGATGAGCAGAAGAAGCATCAATTTGAGAAATGGGAATAGACTCTTCATAGTTTTTTGTTTGTAATTTTGCTGCAAATTTATAGCCCCCAATCGTAAAAAACTACACCCAAAACCCCCTCTCGTGCAATATAACACGATGTTTACAACTCTGTAACCTCACCTTAACACGGAGCGGGTACTTTTGTTGTGAATAAAAACAAATAGAAAAAACAATGAAGAAAATCTCTTTTGCGACACTTTTTTTGTCGCTCCTAGTACTGATCTCGTGCAACCAAAACAGAGAGTCGGTGACAATCCAAGCGCACCGCGGCGGCGCAGGACTAATGCCCGAGAACACTATTGAGGCGATGAAGCGTGCAATTGATCTCGGAGTAGATGTGTTGGAAGTAGACCTCAATATCTCGCAGGATGGCGAGGTGGTCGTGAGCCACGACCCATTTATGAATAGCGGATTTGTGTTGACCCCATCGGGCGACGAGATCGCCAAGGGTGAGGAGCGCAACTATCTCCTATATAAGATGAAATATGACTCAATTCGTCGTTTCGACGTAGGGTCGAAGCCATACGCTACATTTCCAGAGCAGAGGAGAGTTAGGAGCTACAAGCCACTGCTCACTGAGTTGATCGACAGCGTCGAACTATACGCTCAGCGTCGTGGTGTCGCAGCACCTAACTACAACATCGAGATCAAGTCCAACGAGGCGCTAGATGGTATAGCTACACCGCCCTATCGCGACTTCGTCGATATGTGTATGGCTGTGTTGATGCAGAAGGGTCTCGGCGACAGATTTCTCGTCCAGTCGTTCGACACGCGTGCACTTAACTATCTGAATGAGCGATACCCCGACGTGGTGCTCTCATATTTGGTGTCGAGCAAACACAAGGATCTTGTGAAGTCGATGGAGCGCATCAACTTCACACCAGAGTGGTGTAGCCCCCACTACTCGCTTCTCTCGTCGGATGTTGTCGAGGAGTTTCGTGCGATGGGGGTGAAGCTCGCGCCCTGGACAGTTGACTCGCACGAGGATATGGAGGCTATGGTCGATCTCGGAGTTGAGTCGATCATAACCAACTACCCCGACAGATTGCTCAAGATACTCGGTCGTTAGGGCGAGTGCAGATAGCGATATGTATAACGATATATATTAAATGGAGCGCCAGAATGAGGTGAAGTTACTATATTTGCCGTAACACACCAGGTAGTCGTTCGCGCAGAGTTTGTAGTTGGGGTCGATGCTCTCGCTCACACTCTTCTTGTAGATCGAGACGCCAAGGCTGTTCTCTCCCTTCACTCCACACAGTAGCGATATTATCGAAAGTTTGAACTCTCGCTCCAACGATAGGTCGGAGATCTTGTAGCCCACGAGAGTCAGCGGCACTTTGAACTTGAGGATGTAGTACTCTTTGTCGAGCTGCAGCGACTCTACGCCAGCACGCAGATCTAGCAGCTGCACTAGACTGCGTGCTGCGTCGCGCTCGGGGGTGAGGATCTTGTCGATGCTGAACGCTTCGAGCACAGATTTGTGGACTGAGTCGAGCGCACGCGCATAGATGTGTTTTGCCTGAGCCCTCTTCAGCAGTGCCACGCACTTGATAGATGCTCCGAACGCCTCGCCAATAGCTACGATGACGACGTCGACGCTGCGCATAGGCAGTATCGAGAGTGCGCTCTCGTCGGTGGCGTCGAGCACGAACGAGGTCGCTATGTCATCCTTTATCATCTCCACCTTCAGCGCGTCGCTGTCGACACCGATCACCTCGTGACCCAACTCGGTCAGCTCCTTTGCCAAGACCCGTCCGTAGATACCTAGTCCAATTACGATATACTTCATATTTAGTTTATTATTATATTTCCACTCGGATAACTTACTCTCTTCACACCCCTATGTCTGATGATGCTTGCCATCAGTGTCAACACACCGACGCGACCTACGAACATAAGAACTATCACGACGATCTTGCTGTCGTTGCCCAAAATAGGGGTCAGATCGAGGCTCGAACCCACCGTACTTAGTGCCGACACACACTCGAACACAATCGAGAGGATGGGGGTGTCGGGTTCGAAGATCGTGAGTAGATAGGTGCCTACAAATGCGAAGATAATATAGAGCATAAGTGTGCTGTTGGAGCGTCGGATGGTGTCCGACGAGAGGGTGCGGTTGTAGACAACTACGCGCTCCTCTCCCTGTAGTATCGCCTTGATGTTGAGGAAGATGACGGCGAACGTGTTGACCTTCACACCTCCTGCTGTCGACTGCGAGCCTCCGCCGATCACCATCAGGAAGAGCATCAGTAGCAGAGTCTGCATACCAAACGAACTTATGCTGACGCTAGCGAATCCCGCCGTACGTGGCGAGACTGCCGCGAAGAACGAGTGGACGACCTTGTCGAGTGGCGGCATACCCTGTAGCGCCGTGTCCCACTCCAGCAGTGCGATCGAGAGGTGCCGAGCAGTAGTAGAGCTAGGGTGAGCGATACGACAATTTTGGTGTTGATGTCGTAGATGTGCACCTTGCGCTCGACTCCGTAGCTCCTATTTATATATCGTGTGGCGACCCTCTGTGCCGCGTACTTCACCCAGTCGTAGAGATTAACGAGGATCGGGAAGCCGATTCCGCCCAGGATGACAAGCAGCGAGATCGTTATGTAGAACGGATTGTGTCCACTCATCAACAAATCGTTGCCCAGGTTGTCGGGCAGAGTCGAGAAGCCAGCATTGCAGAAGGCGGAGATGGAGTGGAAGATCGAGAAGGCTATCTCCTCGCGGAGTGTCATACCAAGTGTTGAGTGGATGTCGACGAAGATGGCGGCAGCACCAACGACCTCGATCACTGCCGTGAAGCCGAGGATGTAGAGTAGTGTAGTCAGCAGCGAACTTAGCGACTTCGAACTGACCATATCGCTCAGCATAGTCTGGTTGCTCAGCGAGGTGTTGCCCATAAAGAAGAGGGCGAAGAAGCTCGTGATGGTCATTACGCCCAATCCGCCGATCTGTATCAATATCATTATAAAGGTGACACCCATCGGGGTGAAGGTCGACGCTATGTCGAGTGTGGATAGACCCGTGACACAGGTGGCACTCGTCGATATGAAGAGGGCGTCGACAAACGAGATCGATTCATATGTGGCACGCGGCAGCAGTAGCAGACCGGCACCGATCAGTATGATTACGAGAAAACTGAACGAGAAGATGAACGAGGGGTTGACTCGTCGATTGAGTAGTTTTACGATTCCATTCGAGAGGTGGAGAATCGAGAGCGACGCCAATACAACAAAGTGGTAGAGGCGATCGCCCAACACACCCCATACGAAATTTACAACAACACCCTCGGACGGCGTATATAACATAGGTATAGTCGCCAGAAAGAGCATCGAGGTGACAATCCACGACAGTGCACCATATTGGCGGCGAGTCTCTCTGTTGTCAAAGATGAAGTGCAGGAGACACTTTGCGACGAAGATCCTTAGCGACACATCATATATGTAGCCAACGACGTCGTGCTCATCTGCCGAGAGGACGAACCCATACTCGAAGAGGATCGTCACTATGAAGAGGGCAGAGGCAAGAAGGCTGCAGCTGTTTACTATGTGTAGAATCAGATCTATGTATGGTCTGATAAGTTTTTTTCTGTATAGAAATAGTCGACTAAAGATCATATCTCCTCTTCGCTGTTTGGGGTTTGTTCACTCTGTGTGCTCTCCGATTGAGTCTCTGCTTCAGCCTCGGTATCCTCCTCAGCTTCTGCTTCCTCCTCGGTTATCTGCTGTTGGCGCTGTTGCTCGCGGCGTTTGTTGCGCATCTCCTTGCGGCGCTCCTCGATCTGGTCGACTAGCGCTGACTCCGACTCTTCGATGCTGGCGCTATAATCCTCGTAGATGGTGCGCTGTTCGTCGAAGTTTGTCTTTTTTAACTTCGCCTTGGTGATCTTGAAGTCGAAATTGTCGAGGTTGCCCACAACGTCGACACCAGCCTTGAACGGTAGTGGCGACTTGATGATGGATACCTGATAGTTGTAGTCGACATCAAACGTCGTAGGGTCGATCACCTGCGAACCACCCACAACTGCGGAGTAGCGATCTATCGAGATCGGGAAGGGTAGCACGTCGACCTTCGACTCTGCGACCAACGCGAAGATCTCGACAGAGTCGATCAAGTTGCGATCCTTGTTCTTGAACATCAGCGTCTTAGAGAGGTCGGTGAAGGTCTCGCCATCCATCAACACTAGGTTGCGTCCCTTGAATCGCATTGTGCTGTAGAGCGTCGATATGTCGATCTCGGAGTTTTTGTCGAGATCGACATTTGCCTTGAGATTGAAATCTACGATCCCCTCGAACGACTCCAACATCGGGAAGATCGAGTTGATGGAGGGGAGGAGCTCGCCGATTCTGTTGATGTCGACCCTTTCGAGCACCATATCGGCGGCTACGTTGGATCTGCTTCGATCCACATTGCGGTAGATGAGCGAGCCTGCAGCCTCGGCGCCAATGGCTTTGAGCGATAGCTTGTCGAGCGACAGCACTCCATCTTTGATCTTCGCCTGACCCGACAGATTGTCGATCGTCGACTCCCAGAAGAGCGCCTTGTCGATATTGAGGTCAAAGGCGAAGTCGATACTGCGGGGGACGACGAACATAGAGCTCTGCTCTGCCTCACTGCTCTCTGTTGTCGATTCGTTTGTCGATTCACTCTCACTCTCGCCCTCATCCTCCATCATTAGGACGCTCTTGTTCGAGGCGTCGAGGATCTCGGCAAAGTCGAGCGACGCAGCTCTGATCGAGAGCTCTCCGCTGACGGCACTGCGTGGGTCGATAAGCATCATCTTTATTAGGTTTTGGATGCTGCCTGTCGCTACAATGTCGCTCTTGCCGATGGTTAGGTGGGTGTTGTTGAGGTGTATGTTGTTGTTTATCATCGAGATGGTCGACTCCGTTATGTTCACATCTATGGGGAATAGATCCGAGAACATCGAGTAGTCGGAGAAGGAGATGCTGCCCTCGGTGTTCCACCTGCGTGGGCGCTCCGTCCTCCTGTGTCGAGTCTCACCCCTGCCTCGGCTGCTCTCGAGGCTGTCGAGGCTCTCTCTGCTGTCGAGGCTGTCGATCTCGGCGCAGCGCTCAATGTTGAGATTCATATCTACTGCCGAGAGCTCGATCTTGGAGTTGTAGGTGGGTTCGTTTGCCTTTATGCGCTGGCTACTTACGATGGCGCGAATTGTGGTAGGCGAGCTCTCGCTCTTGGGCTTCACGATGAGTGTGACGTCGGAGCTCTCCATAGTTGAGTTGAAGAGCGAGTCGATGCCGACGCTGCTATTGCGCGCCACACCTCTCGCACCGACACCATTGATCTGCGATGTCGAGCGGTCGAAACTTGCCCCTACTGTTAGCTCAATATCTTTGATGTCGAGATACTCCCCCCACTTCGATCTGTAGCTCAGATCCTGGAAGTTGGCTTGCGACCGCAGTGTGCGGCTATTTGCCTCCTTGCGAATGTTGTCGCCAAAGAGGATCTGACCGCGCTCCGCAGCGATGTGGAGATACTCCATCGAGCTGCTGTCTTGGGCGAATTTGCTCGTGTCGATAGTGATGTCGAGGTTGTGGAGCGTCGACTCGCCATCTACTATTAAGTTGGCGTAGTTGTTGTCCTGAATATCTGATAACTTAAAGTTACTCTTGAAGTTGCTCACGCTCCTGCCGCTGCAGATCAACCCATCGTTGAGCGGAAAGAGCTCCGTGAAGCGATCGAAGTTGAACTCGGAAGCGATGGTGAGGTCTACATCTGGCGACTCGATTATGTTGTCGATGCGTCCGCTGAGCTTCAGGTCGATAATATCCGAGGTGTTTAGGTGGAGCGATCGGATCTCGGCGTAGGAGTCGCTCGGAGTGTTGAGGTTGACAAATGCGTAGGCGTCGCAGTCTACCCTCTCCAGCGAGAGCTTGCGTGACTCATACTTCGCCGTAGCCTCCTCGATGTGGAGTGTGGCGTCGATGGTCGGGAACGACTCGTCAGAGTAGAGACCTCGTAGCTCCATATCGAACGCAACGCTACCCGAGGTGGTTATCTTCTCCTTGCCGTCTATGATAGATGAGGGGACAAGCGCGAGGAACTCCGTTAGCGACGGAGTGTTGAGCGAGGTGCGCAGATCCATCTCGACGCCCCCTGCGACAGTGTCGCGGACGAACTCGCCGCGCGCCTTGAGGTCTATGTCGTTGAGTTTGATGCGTGCGCGGTCGAATCGAATAAACATCGAGTCGCGGTCGTAGAGCATCTTCGACCGAAGCTCCAGAGCGGTATTCCTAACTAGTACCTCCCCCTCGCGCCACACGATGAGGTTAGAGAAGCCAGATACGACGTCGAGGTTGCCGCGGCGCGATGTCATATCGAGCGACAGATCGGCGCTGTAGTTGTCGACACGAGTGTAGAACTCCTTGCGTCGATCGTCGATGGTGATGTTGAGTGAGTCGATCTTGAAGCGTCGCAACGAGAGGGTGTAGTCGTCGAGCGAGAGGGTCGACAGTGTGTCGTTCGGTGTGTCGATACTCGGCTCTGGTAGACGGAAGGTTTTGAGGGGGCCATAGAGCGAGTCTACATATAGATATATTGATGCATTGCGCAGCGATAGGTGGTTTATGGCGAGATGCTTGTTCTTGAGCAACTCGACAGGGTTAACTGCTACGCGACACTGATGAGCGAATATGAGATCTGGTACGCTATCCTTGCACTGCGTGATTTGGAGTGAGTCGATGCGGAGCGTGATGTTGGGGAAGCGCGTGAAGAGCGAAAGATCTACACTGCCGATCGACACCTTGCTCTTGGTGTACTCTTGGAGTGCGTTGACAATGTGCGGGGTGACAATCTCGGGCGTGGCGATAAACCCTACCACCCCACCCCAGAGTAGGAGTGTTAACAAGATCAGTGTGGCGATAATAGTGAGGATCCACTTTGCTATTTTAACTATAATGATTCTCATCGTTTACTTGAAAGCGTGAATTTTAACTATGTGCTGAATACATATTCTGCCGTGTGGTATGTCCACATAATCTGCACAAACTTACGTAAAAAATCTCGGATTACGACATTATTAGTCTAAAATTATTTCCGATCAGAGGTTGATTGTGACGTTTTTGGCTCTTAGTGAGGGTCAAATTCTATTCGTTTTTGACCGATTTGCGGCAAAATTTAATTCAACAAGGGCTCTGTTAGGGTTAATTTCTCGTCTCTGTTTTTTTGGTGTGCAATTGTGTTGTTCGTATTTGGTGATAACGTGTTGATATATAGCTTATTGTAAATATGTTTGATATAGATTGTAGGGTGATAAAAATAAATTTATCTGAATTTAATTGAATAATTTGTTTCGTAGATTGTTTTTTTTTATTACCTTGCGACTATTATTATGCCTATAAGTAGGCGGTAGACAACCAAAAACCAAAACCGAAAGAGATAAAATCTCGTGTTGCCAATAGTGGAGCTGAAAGGCGCTATTTTGCTGCAGCGTGTGGATTTTATGCGATATAAGACAATATAATAAATAAAATGAATCTATCCAAAAACCAATTAAAAAACCTAAAATGAGTATGAAAAAATTTTCACTATTGTTCTCGACAATGGTAGCTTTGCTATTGTTGGCGGGTAGTGTTGTATCCTGCACCGACGATGGGGCTGGAGAGGGAGGTCAGTTTACCTCGTTCCTCGCTACTCCCTATGCGATCGAGCTTTTGTGCGGAGAGAGTGAGCAGATTGCTGTGACAACCGAACCCGAGTATACTTTTGTTGATGGTGAACTTGTCTTCTCTGTGTTGACTGCGGAGCCTGTGAATTGCGTGAGCGTCGATCAGACGGGTCTCGTCACCGCGACAGATAAACTCGAGGGTGGCAACGGCTACGCTATTATCCAGGTGAGTACATCGGACGGCAACAATATCCGTTACGTAGAGGTTAAGGTCTACGAATCAAATAATATTAAGATCAACTCTGACGATTTGGTGATTAGCACCTTGTCGACTCTGTCGCAGCTATATGCAGACGTTGCTGGATTCGCAGAGGATGTCACTGTCCAGTGGAGCAGTAGTAACGAAAGTGTTGTGACGATTGCAGCAGCCACAGAGAACGATCGTTATGGTCTAGTCGAGGTGTTGGCCGCAGGTACAACAACCATAACGGCTTGTGTCGTAGATTCGCAGGGGGTAGAGAGTGACTATAGCGATCAGATAACGATTAAGGTTTGTAATATCACTATATCGTTGACAAACACCGACGTGCCAACAAATATGATATATGGAGATTCAGAGCTCGGTATATATCAGCTTTTAGCCGAGACCAAAGTTGGTGGAGTAGTGGACGACACAGTCCCTGTGTCGTGGACGATCACAGACGCCGATGGCAACGCCGATACGACGCATTCGACGATCGATCAATATGGTCGCTTGACTGCAGGTACAGTCAGCGGATCAATTATCGTCACTGCTACAGTAGATGGATATACAGATGGTGCACCTTCTGTTTCGTCGAGCCTTATCGAGATCTCAGTACCGACGAAGAGCGTTTCGATCATCAGCGACGAGGTGTTGAGACTTATATATGCTGATGCTGATCTCGGTACATACCAGTTCGCAGCAGAGACTACAATCGACGGAGTCGTAGACGACACGACCGACGTGGCGTGGTCAATCACAAGTGAGGATGGTGGTAGCGACACAACGGGTTCGTCTATCTCAAATAGTGGAGTCCTAACAGTAGGTAGCACAAGCGGCTCGCTGGTTGTAGTTGCCACAATCTACGCATACGACGGATCAGTTGTGACAGACACGACGGACGCGATCGAGATCTATGTGCCGATTACTAATATCAATTTTGTTGAGGAGAATCCTATTGTCTATACATTTACTAACCAGTATTCGTATGCATTCGACTATACATTGAGCCCAGAGGGTGCTAATCAGTACGCTAGTGCGGTTGTTGTTTGGTCGCTTGAGGATTATGAGGGTGTCGACGCTTCGTCTATCGCGACGATCGATCAGAGTGGAGTTGTTTCTGCAGTCGCTGGCGTCGAGTCAGGTGTTGTGACTGTTGTAGCTACTATATACGATATTGATGGAGTAGATGTCGAGGTGACAAACTCTACGACGCTCACATTCACAGATAATGCAGTGTCGGTTGTGGAGAAGGTCGAGATCGACAATGGCGAAACACTTGACTTGTCGGTCAACTCAGTTGTAGAGCTCACGGCTACTATTACTCCAGACGATGCGATTAATAGATTGTTGCACTGGACTCTCGAGTCGGGTGATGGTGTAGTTACGTTGGACGGATCGACTATCAAGGCGATTGGTGAGGGTACGGCTGTCGTGAGGGTTACTCCAGACGACACCTACAATCCAGGTCTCTACGACGAGATAACGATCAACGTTACGTTCGACGGAATGACTACTCCAGACCTTGGTTCTGACGACTCTGGATTCTTTAACTAAATTTTGCTAGGTCAACTTAGATAGTTTAATATTATCAAGAAAAAAGAATAATAATTATGAAAAGATATAAAATATATTCATTGGCACTAGCAATCAGCATAGGCGCAGTTGCGTGTCAAAAAGATTTCGACGAGACGCTATCCGAGAGCGAGGCTCAGGGTGGTACTCAGATCACATTCAATATCGATGCCCCCGAGACCAAGGTTGAGGTCAACGGGGTCGAGGTGACGTGGAACGATGGCGACGAGATGATGTTCTTCAACTCCAACAGTGGCAGCGTCATCGATGGCGACATTCTCTCGGCGACTGTCAATCCAACCAATAGCAAGAGTGTAGGATTCAGCGGCACAGTTACCCCAACTTCGGGTAA
Organism: Rikenellaceae bacterium; assembly: GCA_047178665.1. Lineage (GTDB taxonomy): Bacteria > Bacteroidota > Bacteroidia > Bacteroidales > Rikenellaceae > Alistipes. Next base: position 54,165 of record JBCQTK010000008.1, read on the forward strand.
CTTGTGCGGATTCTACCCTGCGAGCGGTGCACATATCAATAATGGAGATCTCTATTTGTCGAGTATGTTGCGATTGGTGCAGCCACTCTACATCGAGTTGGGATATGATGCCGATGGCGCTATCGACCCTAAGTCGCTTGCCCCATATAGCTATATGTTCGTGAAGTCAAACGAGTCGCTATCGGATGCAAGTGTAGACAACTCTCTAACAGGAACGATCCAGCACTTGATGGCGTACCTCGATCTCGACCTCAAGATCCCTAGCGGCAAGAGGTTGGAGAGGCTATATATCTCGTTCGATACGGTGCTAGCTACGCAGAGTATTAAGGTTGATGCTAATACGGGTGCTGTCACTACAGACCAATATGTCGATTATATGGTGGCTGCAACTGGTAGTGCTTGGCACGCAATGGACTATATGATATTGGAACTTACGGGTTCTGATGGAGAGATCGGAACTGCAGCTAATTCAGAGGATATAGTACCTGTTCGTATTCCATTTGTGCCACAGAAATTGAGCGGCAAGTGGACACTCTTTGCTACATATAGCGACAATACAGAGAGTATCCAGAAGATTGATGTAAGTAAGACGCTCTCGGCTGGTATCGTCTACAGCAATCCGACAGCTGTTGATTTTACGCAGACATCTAATTCTGCAGTTACTCCAAAGATTGGAGACTTCTACTATAGTGATGATACATATTCAGTAGATTTTGATGATACGAAGAGTGACCTATTTGAGGGTATCGTATTCAATTTGCACGTTAATGGCGTTGACACAACAATTAATCAGATATATAGTCCCTACGCAATCTACACAACATATCTTTCGACAGATTACTGCCCAGCTACAACTTATTGGAATTTTGTGAGTACGGCAAATGTCTGGAATAATATCAACAAGGGATTGCAGAATATGATAACCATAGCCAACCACGTGTTGGTTGCAACTGATGCGAATTACGCGGAGTTCGATGATTATTTAACTGCAAACCATACTTATGCTGAGATCTTCAAAGTGGGTAAGGGTTTTGAGTATGCCTTCAATATGAACGGAACATCTTCGGCAACATCGCAAGCATATATGAGTTATCAGCCATACAATGGCACAGCTCTCACAGGTGAGGAGGATCACATTTGGCACCTAGGATGTATCAATGACTATATGGTTTTGGTCAACGATACCGCTATGTTGCAGGGTGGAAATGGCGACGATCACAACTTCTACAAGAAGCAGGAGTTGAAGATGCCTACATCTATCACAGGTAGTGAAAGTTACCATCCAATCTTCGGAGATGAGGTGACAAACTATGGAACGAGCGGAAGCTCTTCTTCGGGACGAACCTTTACATCCTACGTAAATGACTACTACACAGCTAACACTACGAATCTAGGTGGAAATAACGCTGGTCAGAAGGGTGCAAGTAATTTTAATGCTTACTATCGTCCTATCAAACGAGTTATGTATGAGAAGTCGGGTGATGGCGACATCTTCGTCCCAATCCAGAATGATCCAGCGAACATTACAATGGATACTGCGCCATCTACTTCATATTTCCCTGTGGGCACTAAGTTCCAGTTCGCCGCTACGTTGTATGACGCGGAGGGTAGCTCGGAGAACACCAGCCAGGAGAACTTGAAGTGGAGACTCACAGGCGACACAACGACTGGTTCGTCGATCTCTTCGACAGGTCTCTTCACTGCTGGCACAGGGTCGGGCAGCGTAACTGTCGAGGCGTATGCAAATGGCTTCGAGAGTATCTCATCTACATTCGCGATCACCGTCTTTGAGTCTAGCGTTGCAGTTGAGTTCAGCGGCATCACTGATGGCAGCGTAACTGTCGATATGACATCGGATACAGCTACATATACAAGCTCGATCACAAAATCGGCGAGCGTAACAGAGATTACCTACAAGCTCACCGCTGCGGATGGTATCTCGGATACATCAATCGCTACAGTCGACGCTGATGGTGTAGTGACAGCTACTAGTGCAGGTACGGTGATCCTCACAGTCACAGCGAAGGGCGCTGAGAATGGATTCGACTTTACTGATAGCGACTCTGTAACCATTGCATTCGACAATGGAAACATTATGGTTGATTCTATCACGATCAGCAACGACGAGATTGTGAACGGAGCGATCTCTATCTTGATCGGCAACTCTGCGACATTTACCGCTACGGCGCTACCAGAGCTTGCAGGTGACACATCTGTGACGTGGTCGATTGCTGCGGGCGACGACGCTGTCGTATCGCTCGACGCTACTACAGCGACTATCAAGGCTGTCGCGACAGGAACCGCCACACTCACCGCTACGGCTAACGACGGTTCGGGCATCTATGAAAGTGTCACGATCAATGTGGTGAGCGGAGTTTCGACACCAGACCTTGGCGACGGTGGCGACCTATAGTTTAGTGTTAATGATAATAGTTTCATAGCAGATCAAGAAAAAGATAAAATATTATGGAAAGATATAAAATATATTCGTTGGCACTAGCACTCAGCCTCAGCGCTGTGGCGTGCCAAAAAGATTTTGACGAGACCCTACCCGAAGGCGCAGCCCAGGGTGGCACACAGATAACCTTGACAGTCGACCCCTCTGCAACGAGGGTCGACGTCGACGGCTACGACGTATCGTGGAGCGCAGGCGACCAAGTAATGTTCTTCAACGGCGGCAGCGGCAACGTCACCGACGGCGACCTAATCGCCGCAACCATCTCGGAGGGCGACAGCAAAATCGCGACGTTCACAGGATCGGTGACACCATCGTCGGGCACGCTCTACGGATTCTATCCTGCGAGTGGTGCACACATCAACAATGGTAATCTCTATTTGTCGAGTATGTTGCGTTTGGTGCAGCCGTTGTATTTGGAGTTGAGCTACGACGCAGATGGTGCGATCACCCCCTCGTCGCTCGCCCCCTACTGCTATATGTTGGTTAAGTCGAACGAGGAGCTCTCGTCAACAGGAATGAACAACCTAACAGGAACTATGGAGCACCTGATGGCATACGTAGACCTCGACCTCAGCATCCCCAGCGGCAAGAAGTTGGAGAGGGTGTTTATTGCGCTCACATCAACGACTACCACCCTTCCAATTCAGAGTATGAAGATCTCTGCGGCGGATGGATCTGTAACATATGACCAATATGTCGACAATATGGCTACAGTCGACGTTGGTGATGCATGGCATCTTATGGACTATATGGTGTTGGAGCTTACGGGCAGCGATGGCAATCTCGGAACATCTGTTAACGCAGATGGTGTAGTTCCAGTGCGCATCCCATTCATCCCACAGACGTTGGCTGACACGTGGACAATCTTCGCAACCTACACCGATGGAACGGAGAGTATCCAGAAGAGCGCGATCAGCAACACGTTGGAGGCAGGAAAGGTCTACACTCGTGAGATCGACCTTCAGATAACTTCGGGTGTAACTACAACACCAAAGCTCGGAGACTACTACTACAGCGATGGTACATACTCGACTAACCTCGACGCGTCAAAGACAGTTGATGGTCTCGTAACAAGATTGTATGTAAACGGTGTTGATACAAATATTTCACAGGTTGCGAGCCCCTACGCAAAGTACTCTACATTTATGGAGGATGCTTACACATCTTCATACACACAGTGGAATCCACTTGCAACAGGAAATGCTGCCAGTGGTCAGAATGCCGCTGTTGCTGATATTATAACTACCGTTGCACGTATCAAGACTCTTGTCGACGCAAGTAATGCTTACTACGCTGACATTGATATGGATATGACCTATCTAGAGATTCTTGAGAAAGTATTCCCCGGAAGCCACGCCTTTGCGTTTGCTCTAAACTCGAATACAGATGACGGATCTCCAGACTACACAACTTACTCTCCCAATGGAACAACTCTAGCTGCTGACAATGAGAATATTTGGCATCTAGGATCTGTTCAGGACTATATGGCTATAGCAAATGATTTGGCTATGTTGCAGGGTGGAAAGGGCAAGAACTACTTCTTCAAGCAGGAGGCAGGCTACCCAGCGAGCGTTACATCGAACGAGAACTACGTTACCCTATTCCCTCTTGATTCAGACGGAGATGATACATATGATCGTGTGACACTATACGCTGGTAAGCAGACAACTACAACAAAGACAGATGCGCTATTAGCAACAATTATGGCGCTAGAGACAACAATGGATAGCGGTAGAAAGTATGGTGCTTCGTCGATCAACAATACAGGTAAGCCAACTTGTACCTATGCAAATACCTACTATAAAGCAAACTCATTGGGTAAGTACACAAGAAGTAGCGGTGATGCTATCTACACAACTGTCACAGGGCAGCAGGTTACACACGTCTACCCAACACTTGAGGATCTCTACTTCCGTCCAATCAAGCGCGTAAACTACGAGAAGTCGAGCGGTTCGGGCGACATCTACGCGACATCGCTCACTGTCACTATCGACGACGCTGTCACATCGCTTGCTGTGGGTAAGGATCTTGCGCTTTCGGCATCTGCGAAGAGCAACGTGTCGGATGCGGCGGCAGAGTGTGCGTGGGAGATCACTGCTGGTGGCGACTATGCGACGCTCTCGGGCAGCACCCTCACAGGTACGGCAGAGGGTACGGTGACTGTTAAGGTTACTGCGACCTACGGCGGAGTCACTGCGACCGACACAATCGACATCGTCGTAGCCAACCAGTACACTGTATCGTTCAACCTCGACGCCGACACAACGATCGAGAGCGTCTTAGTTGATGCCAACGCAACCGTGTCGGCACCATCCGTGACAAACTACACAGTAGAGTTGTTCACCGATGCAGACTACACAACGCCATACGAGACTACAACAGTGATCACTGCCGACAGAACGATCTACGTCAAGTTGACCTGGGACGACACCCTCAGCAGCTACAAGATCGCAACAGCCGAGGAGCTTGTCAACTTCCGCAACTCGGTAAACGGAGGTAGATCAACAATCAACGGAACACTAACTGACGACATCGACCTCAGCACAGTGTGTAGCACAACTCTTGGCTCGTGGATGCCAATCGGTAGCGATGGTTTGGGTACGTTTACTGTCCTATACCAGGGAACGTTCGATGGTGCGAATTACACTATCTCGAACCTGTATGTATATCAGGCGTTTAGTTCATTAGGATTCTTTGGTGACCTCGGAGGTGCGACAATCAAAAATCTCACATTCGATAACGCTGTTGTCAAGGTTAACGGAACGTTTAATCGCATTGGAGTAGTCGCAGGATACGTCTATAGCGGCACAAACACTATCTCTAATTGCCACACGACAGGCACTAGCGTAGTGACAGGAAACGCAAATCTTGGAGGTTTGATCGGAACAGCTGCTAACACAAATATTCTTACTATAGAAAATTGTAAATCAAATACGGCTATTACTGGTGCTGCAGGTAGCTGTGGTGGTATCATTGGTAGCTGCGTCGGTACATCTACTAACCCTGTCAAGATCACTAATTGCTCAAATACAGGTGCAATTGTAGGTGAAAATACAAATGTTGGAGGTATTGGAGGTACTGTTACATATACTACTATAGAGAGTACGTACAATGCAGGTACAGTAACGGCATCTGGTAAGAATTCCGTAGGAGGTGTCTTTGGATCTACAAGCACAGGTGTTAAGATGTACCTTTGTTACAATGATACTACAGGAACTGTTACAGGTGCTGGAAATATCGGAGGTGTTGTTGGTCAGAATGGAACTAGCGGATCTACTATAGTTGGATGTTATAATGCAGGTGAAATTGTTGCTACAGGTAGTGCTGGAGGTGTTATAGGAAACCTTGCTACTGCGTCTACTCTCGTAGCTTGCTACAATACGGGTAAGGTTGCCGGAGGTAACACAGGAGGTATTGCTGGTAACAACGCAAACTTCGCTGCTAGTATTTCCTATTGCTACAACACAGGTGCGATTTCAGGAACTGGAACTGTAGGTTCTATTGTGGGAGGAAAGCAGTCTGCAAAGTTCTTTGGTTGTTATTGGGTAACTGGTACTGCGACTTCGGCTATTGGTGCCGACAATGGATCTGTAAGTTCTGATTTCGTAAACGTATCTTCGATTGAAAATCTTAATGGAGCTGTAGGCACAATGAATGAGAATTTCTCGGGTGAAAAATATCCTTATATGTACGTTGCAGGAACATCGACAACACCACCGACGGTTGTTGCTGGTACATACGTTGCGCCGACTGATTCTGATGCGATTGGTGGATCTGCTACGGCTGGTGACATCGGCACAACGACCGTAACTTGGGAGTAACGCAACTAAATGAGTAACCACAAAAATAAATTGACAGATATGAATAGATATATTTTATCGATGGCGACAGTTGCGATGCTCTGCGCGGCGTGCCAGACAGACGACATAGTCGACGACACACTCGGTGGCGCGGCACAGGTTGAGCGTCAGATCGTAATCTCTGGAACCTCTGCGGAGGTGACTAGAGGTTACGTCTCGGACGACGAGAACGCATTCGCATATGTGTGGGACAACACGCAGCAGTTCGCACTCGTGATCGAGGATACTACATTCGACGCCGAGGGGGGGACAGCCGACTACTCACCGATGACCATCACACCTGCAGCGGAGGGTGCGTCGGCAACGCTCGCTACGACGTTGCCGCTAACCTCTGCAACTGTCGAGGCTGGGAAGTCGATCGTGAGCGTCGGTCCACTTGCTGACGACAGCTTCGTGAATGGTGCGTTCACCGCGACACTTCCGTCAACTTTCGCCACAGGATCTGCGATCCCTACGGGCTACCTCTACGTTCAGGGTGCTACGACTACGGGCGACGCGGCGGTGAGCTACGACGAGTTGAGCCTCGCCATCAACCACACGCTCGTCCCTGCACTCGTGAAGTTCGAGTTGTCGACGTCGGAGATCACATCGGTTGTATTGACAGCATCTAGCGAGATATTTCCAACGACTGCAGTGCTCGACGGAACGAATGTCGCGACATCGTCGGCTGTAGCCTCGATCAGCGTGACTAACGACGCAGACGCAGAGGCACTCTACGCCCTGCTATTCCCAACAGCGCTAGAGTCGGAGACGATCGCAGTAACCGCCTACATTGGCGACACAGAGTACGAGATCGGAACTCTCTCAGCCAATGCAACCGGCTTCGGTGCATCATTCGAGAGCAGCCAGGCGTATGTGATCCCTGTCGAGGTGACTGTCGAGGGTGATGGTGATGCAGACGATGCTAATCTTTTGGTAAACGGTTCGTTTGAGACAGGTACAACAGAAAACTGGGCAAAGAAGAGTGGTACGAGCTTCGCTGTTACAGATGTTGCGATTGCTGGCGACTACTCGGCAGCTGCATTATGTACGTCGTCGGAAGTAACATATACACGTTTCGCGCAGCAGGTTACGGGTCTTACTATCGGTGAAACATATTACTTCGGTGTAAAGTCTCGCTCTTGTGACGATACAATAACTGCAGTAGGTGTTGCAACAGAGGATCCAACAACAGGTACACAGTTGTCAATTCGTTTTAATGAGGGTAATACAACCGATGCACCTGCTGTAACGTATGATGAAAAAAGTTCTCCTGCAAACGCTAAGACCGATAAGATCAGAGTAGTTTATGGTAGCCTTGTAGCTAATAAGGAGTCGTTTTGGGTGACAGACATAACGATAAATGCAGCAGGTATTAATGGTTATGGTATCTATGATGATTTCTACTTCGGTACAGAGCCATATCCATATGTGCCAAATGTAAGCATAACAGGCTCGGCTAGTTATCCGAAAACAGATTTTATGATTGGTGACGATAGTGTTATGCCAACAATAGATATTAGTAATACTGGTGATTATGCAGTGAATTGGTCGAGCAGTGCAACTTCTGTAGCTACTGTTGATATCTTAACAGGAGAGTTGACAGTAGTCGGTACAGGTAGTGCAAACATAACAGTCTCTTGTGGAGGTGTGTTCTCTCAAACAATCGCTATTGCAGTGGCAGAGAATCCTTCGTTAATACCTTTTGTTGGAGATTATGTTTATGCTGATAACACATTCTCGACAGCGTATAACACAGAGAAGGCTGCATTGGGAGAGGTCGGTGTAATCTACAGTGTCACTGTTGCAAATGGTGCTGCAACAGGATATGCTGTTGGTCTGGACAATTTGACGCTTGCTTGGGGTCCTGATTTGAAGTTTGGATCTAACGATTTCGCAAATACTGGTTATACCAATGGTATAAAGAATATGGGAACAGTAATGTGGTATGCCGAGGAGGAGGGCGTTGCAGCAACTCCAAATGGTGGTTCATCAGCGAAAAATGGAGGTGTATATTCGATGAGTGATTTCCCTGCATTTAGCTATTTTAATGACATCAACGTAGATGAGGGTAAGTCTGTTTCAAAAGCTATATATTGGTCAATGTATAACAAACCTAATAACTATTGGTTCTTCCCTTCATATAAGGAGTTGACAACTATGTTGCCTTTGTGTGTGTCGGATGCTAATAATGGTGTTGCAGAGAGTATTGAGGCTATCTCTGGAGACGCTATTCTTACAGGAAGTACTAACACCTATCTATCATCGTCAGAGAATGCATATGCAGTGCACGGCGCTTATGTAGATGGAACGACCATAACGGTAAGTAAGGAAACCACAAAGACTACAGCTGCAAATGTACGTGGTGTGAAAACATACTCTAACCTTACTCCTGTCGAGTAGTTAGAACATATCTCTTACAAGATGATGGGGAGAGCTTTTCGGGGCTCTCCTCTCTCTTTTGTTGGGGGTGGGGCGACTCCTCGAAAAAAGCGGAGGGAGGCTGTCCAAAAACGAAAGTTTAGGACAGTCTTTTTTTGCCCAATAATTTGTATACACCCAAAACAGGCATACCCCCGTGAAACTGCGATTTCGGGCAGGTTGGCCGTGAAATTTAGGTGATTTTGTTAAAATTTGTTTGTGTTTTTTTGTTTTGCAGCCTCTATGGT
>JBCQTK010000009.1:0-59853 GCA_047178665.1 Rikenellaceae bacterium
TCGTAAAACCTATTTCTGTCAAGTTGCTCCCCAGCAGAGCTTGATTCCTCTTCAGCTTTACTCTGCAAAAATACGATAATTTTCACTGCGAAAACCAACTATTTTTGACCACATTACTTAAAATATCCTAGTTACACCAACTGCAACTCCTCCTTCAAACTCTCAATCTTCGAATCCAACGACGCCAACACAGAGTCATAATCCGCAACAGACGCCAACGGAGCCTTCACACCAAAGTAAAACTTGATCTTCGGCTCTGTGCCCGACGGACGAACCGACACAATCGTGCCATCCTCAGTGAACCACTGCAACACATTGCTCGAGTCCTCCTCAATCTTCGTCACAACACCCGACACAGTGTCGAGACTCTCCGAACTCTTGTAGTCGTTGACCTTAACAACCCTAGAGCCCAACAGCGACTGTGGTGGGTTCGAGCGGTAGTCAACCATCATCTGCTGGATCAACTCAGCACCCTCCTTGCCCTTGCGGACAACAGATACAAGACCCTCGCGGAAGAAACCATACTTCACATACAACTCCTGCAACCACTCAAACAACGTGAGTCCCATCGTCTCCTTTGCCCACGCAGCAGCCTCCGCAGCCAACGCACAAGCCGACACAGCATCTTTGTCGCGTACAGAGTCGCCCGCAAGGTAGCCGAAGCTCTCCTCACCACCGCCGATATACTGGCTCTTGCCCTCCTGCTCGCGGATGATGCGCGCAATGTATTTGAAGCCCGTGAGGCAGTCGTAGCACTTCACACCGAAGTGATCCGCCACAGCGTTCGCCATAAGCGACGTAACGATAGTCTTTACGACGAACTGGTTGCCATCCAACTTGCCCAACTCCGCCCAACGCGTAAGCTGGTAGCTGAGGATCAGGGCTAGCGTCTGGTTGCCGTTGAGCAACACATACTCACCCTTCTGTGTGCGCAGCGCTACACCCACACGATCGGCGTCGGGGTCTGTAGCGAGGATCAAATCGGCCTCCTCCTTTGCTGCCAACTCAATAGCCATAGCCATCGTCGCACGCTCCTCGGGGTTGGGCGATGCAACAGTCGGGAAGTTACCATCCACAATAGCCTGCTCGGGTACCAACTGTACATTCTCAAACCCATACAACTTGAGTGCACGTGGAACGAGGTCGACGCCAGATCCGTGGATCGGAGTGTAGATAATCTTCATATCCTTGTGCTTCGCTACAGCCTCGGGAGAGAGCGAAAGTCCCTTGATCATATTGAGGTAGATCTCGTCGAAACGAGTGTCGAGGATCTCGATCGCATCGACGTTCTTGCCTGTCTCAATCATCTCGATGTCGGTGATCTTCTGCACCTCGTCGATGATGTTCTTGTCGTGTGGCTCTGTCACCTGTGCACCATCACCCCAGTACGCCTTGTAGCCGTTGTACTCCTTCGGGTTGTGCGACGCTGTGATGACAACGCCCGAGTGACACCCTAGCTCGCGGATCGCAAACGACAACTCGGGAGTTGGTCGTAGTGCGTCAAACAGATATGTCTTGAAACCGTTCGAGGCGAAGATCTCCGCCGTACGCTCCGCATATAGGCGTGAGTTGTTGCGGCTGTCGTGTGCCACTACAACCTTGATCTGCTCGTCGGTGATGCTCTGCTTGAGGTAGTTAGCTAGTCCCTGCGTAGCTGCTCCGACTGTGTAGATGTTCATACGGTTAGAACCGACACCCATAATGCCGCGGAGTCCGCCTGTGCCGAACTCTAGCTCGCGGTAGAATGACTCGATCAACTCTCCCATATTACTCTCCATCAACTCCTTGATCTCACTCTTGGTCTGCTCGTCGTAAGAGCCATCCAGCCACTGTTGCGCTTTTGCTAATACAGCCTTCTCTAATTCGTTTGTCATTTCTCTTTTTATTTATTAAAACTTGCCTATTATATATATAGGTATAAAAACTCGTATATACTCTCAATCTCGCTATAACCCCCTGAGGTGTGCTCTGTCAATAGTATCAGATTTGCTTATACTTCGTCGCACACATTCACTAGCGATTATAATGCAAAAGTACTAAAAAAAAATTAAATATTATCAATCAGCAACTTAAATAATCCAAAGATTTTTTCGGACTCTTTACTATATCAAATAATTCTAAAAATACAAATGGCAAAGGTATTTTTATTCCGAAAATTATTCGCAACTTTGTAGTCCCAATAATGGAAAATGTGGCGGACTTTGACTCCGCACCAGAGTAATTTACACCAACTGAAAGAATGTCACTACGCACATCGACATACGACCCAAAGTGGGTTAGCTGCCTTGAGCGCCTCAAAAATCAGATCACTGAGGAGGAGTTCGTGAGGTGGATAAAACCGATCGTGCTGATTGCGTATGAGGGTGGTGTATTGAGGCTCGGTGTGCCCGATAAAATCCACGCCCACAAGATCGAGGACAACTTCGCAACTATCTTACGCCCAATAGTTTGGGCTCTCTACGGTGAGCAGACAGTGATACGCTACAACCTCCCCCGACGAGACAATGCTAGCGAGATGTCGTCGACCTCTACATCCAACTCTAGCCATAGGTTCTCGGCTCAGACGACGACTGCGGACATCAAAAACCCATTCGTCATACCTGGTGTAAAGAGGATCAGCATAGACCCAAATCTCAACGCCAGCTACAAGTTCGACACCTTTGTCGAGGGTGAGTGCAATAGGCTCTGTCGTTCGGCAGGTTTGGCTGTGGCGGAGCACCCTGGAAATATGGGAAACAACCCATTCAACCCACTATATATATATGGTAACTCGGGGTTGGGTAAGACCCATATTGTGCAGGCTGTGGGGCACGAGATCAGGGAGCGTCATCCGCAACTGCAGGTGCTATATGTCTCGATGAATAAGTTCCAGTCGCAGTTTCAGACAGCGGTGAAGAACAAGGATGTGACGGACTTTATCCACTTCTACCAGACGATCGATGTGTTGATAATCGACGACATCCAGGAGTTGACAGGTAAGCCAGGTACGCAGAACGCATTCTTCAATATTTTCAACCACCTGCAGCTCTCGGGCAAGCAGATAATCTTGACATCCGACAAGCCGCCAGTCGAGCTAAAGGATATTGAGGAGAGGTTGCTGACGCGTTTCAAGTGGGGCTTTGCGACAGAGTTGCAGACGCCAGGCTACGAGACGAAGTATCAGATCATCGAGCGCAAGGCTGCGCGTCACGGATCGTTGATTCCGTCGACTGTGGTGGAGTATCTTGCCAACAACATTATGTCGAACGTGAGGGAGATCGAGGGTGCGCTCTCGGCTATTGTCGCCAACGCTAAGTTCTTGGGTCGCAAGGTGACAGTGTCGCTGGCGCGCGAGATCCTCAAGTCGTATGTGCAGTTTACTCACAAGGAGATAAATGTGGAGCAGATAATGTCGGTCGTCTGTCGACACTTCAACATTACGGTTGACGCTGTCGTATCGTCGAAGCGTACGCGCGACTTGGCGCAGGCGAGGCAGATCGTTATGTTCTTGGCGAAGCAGCACACGAAGTCGTCGCTCTCGGTGATAGGTGCTACGGTCGGTGGGCGTAACCACTCGACAGTGCTGCACTCTTGCAAGACGGTCAACAACTTGATGGAGACCGACAAGCAGTTTAAGGATCTGGTCGATAGCATCACGCAGGAGGTGCTACTCTAGCCGCTAAGTAAGGGGGGAGAGAGGGTATGGATCAGCCCAAAATCGAGCGATTGCTGCGTCTGATGAAGATGCTGACGGCGAATACAACCTATAGCGTCGACGAACTTGCGCGGAGGCTATCTACCTCGCGCAGAACAATTTACAGATACATAGATACATTCCGCGAGGCTGGTTTCGTCATCAAGCGAGATGGCGAGTGCATACGCCTCGACAAGGAGTCGCCACACTTTCGCGACATATCTCAACTTGTCCACTTCACCGAGGAGGAGGCGTTGATCCTAAAGCGGTCGATCGAGAGCATCGACGACACGAATATGCTGAAGGGCGACCTCAAACGTAAGCTCTACTCGGTCTACGACAACGGCACTATCTCGCCAGGGAGGCTATCGAGCCAACATTCATCTAACATACATCGTCTGCTGGAGGCTATCTCGTCGAGGGAGGTCGTTACGCTGAGGGGCTACAAGTCGGCACACGGCAGCGTCGTTCGCGACAGGAGGGTAGAGCCCTTCGCCTTCACGGCGGGGTATGTGCAGGTGTGGTGCTACGATCTGGAGGATGGGCGCAACAAACTCTTCAAGAGCTCTCGCATCGGCGAGGTGGAGCGCACAGGAGAGGCGTGGAGCTGCGAGGGTGAGCACCGAGAGGGGTTCATCGACATCTTCAGGATGAATGGTCAGGAGGCTGTGGAGGTGACGTTAGATCTGGGCATCCTAGCCTACAATCTGCTGCTGGAGGAGTATCCGTTGGCGGAGCGCTACACGTCGCAGGTGGGCGATGGGCGGTGGAGGCTCTGCTGTCGGGTGGCTAACCTGGTGGGCGTTGGGCGCTTTGTGGTGGGGCTCATAGATGACATAGATGTGGTCGACTCGCCCGAACTGATGGAGTATCTGAGGGGGTATCAGAGGGAGTACCTAAAAAAAATCGAGTAATTTTCAGAAAATATTTCCGTGTGTCACAAGTTGTCACAACTAATGCCGTACTTTGCACTATCAACCTCCTACGAGGGGCTGTAACTAATTACTAACAACTAATAATTAATGTTATGGGAGTAGCGTATAAACTAGAGTGCAAGCAGTGTGGGACACGTTTTATGCATAGTGGCGAGAGCGGCTATGGTTTGATGCCCACGTGTGTGGGATGTGGCGAGAGCGATCAGAATCAGTCAGTTGTGAAGTGCCCGGGGTGTCAGCGCCGAGTGGGTGTTCAGAGCGATGAGTTTCGTGAGCAGATCTTGGAGGAGATGATTTGGGAGTAGAGGAGCGAAAAAGTGGCTGGATGATGGTGATATTTACAAAAAAATTACTATCTTTGGCATAATTCGACCTGTTATTTCAGAGATAACGAAGTATACATATATAATAAGAGAGTTAGAATGGCAACAAAAGTAGAGACTGGCGTCGACAAAATGAAGGTGTTGAGCGCCGTAATGGATAAGATAGAGAAGGACTTCGGTAAGGGTTCGATAATGAAGATGGACGCTTCGGAGGTGGCAGATGTGCCCGTAATCTCCTCAGGTTCAGTTATGCTGGATGTGGCGCTCGGTGTCGGAGGCTATCCGAAGGGTCGAATAGTCGAGATCTATGGACCCGAGTCGTCGGGAAAGACTACGCTGGCTATTCACGCCATAGCGGAGGCGCAGAAGCAGGGTGGCATTGCGGCATTTATCGACGCTGAGCACGCGTTCGACAGCTACTACGCCCAGAAGTTGGGGGTCGATATGAACAACCTCCTGATCTCGCAGCCCGACAATGGTGAGCAGGCGTTGGAGATTGCAGACTCGTTGATCCGTTCGAGCGCAATCGACATCGTTGTGATCGACTCTGTGGCGGCACTGACGCCCAAGGCGGAGATCGAGGGTGAGATGGGTGACTCGAAGATGGGTCTGCAGGCGAGGCTTATGTCGCAGGCGCTGCGTAAGCTGACGGCGAGCATCTCAAAAACAGGTACAGTCTGTATCTTCATCAACCAGTTGCGAGACAAGATCGGTGTGATGTATGGCAACCCCGAGACTACGACGGGCGGTAATGCGTTGAAGTTCTATTCGAGCGTCCGCATCGACATTCGCCGCGTGTCGGTTATCAAAGATGGTGAGAATCAGATCGGTACACGTACGCGTGTGAAGGTCGTAAAGAATAAGGTGGCGCCGCCGTTTAAGCGTGCGGAGTTCGACATAATGTTTGGCGAGGGTATATCGAAGGTGGGCGAGGTTGTCGACCTCGGTGTAGACTACGGAGTGCTGAAGAAGGCGGGTTCGTGGTACTCGTATGGCGACAAGAAGATCGGGCAGGGACGAGACTCCGTGAAGAGTCTGCTGCAGGAGAATCTGGAGCTGAGAGACGAGATCGAGTCGAAGGTGAGAGAGCTAATGATGGGGGGCGCTATCGAGGTAGATTAACGAGAGTGTAACACAAAAATGGAGGCATTTGTATGGAGTATAATGCTGAGGACGAGGCGCTGATAGCGGGGGCGTGGGAGAGGTTACAAGCCTCTTGCCGCCGCGTCGAGCGACCTGAGGCGGACTGGGACTTGATCCGCAGAGCATATTGTTTGGCTAAGGAGGCTCACCACGGCGTTAGACGTCGCTCGGGTGAGCCCTACTTCTTGCACCCTATATCGGTGGCTCAGATTGTGGTCGACGAGATAGGGTTGGGTGCGAAGTCGGTCTCGGCAGCACTGCTTCACGATGTGGTCGAGGATACCGACTACACGGTCGAGGATATGGAGCGCATCTTCGGTTCGGAGATAGCGAAAATGGTCGACGGACTGACCAAAATATCGGGTCTCAACACCCCCGAGACGTCGGAGCAGGCGGAGTCGTTCCGCAAGGTGATCCTTACGCTCTCCGACGATGTGAGGGTTATCCTCATCAAGATCGCCGACCGCCTCCATAATATGCGAACCCTGGGGTCGATGCCCCACAACAAACAGATCAAGATAACCTCTGAGACGATCTTCCTCTTTGCGCCACTGGCGTATAGGTTGGGGCTCTTCTCGATCAAGAGTGAGCTGGAGGATCTCTCGATGATGTATCGCTATCCTGCTGAGTACAAGCACATTGTCGGCAAGTTGAAGGCAACGCAGCAGGAGCGAGACGAGCTCATCCGCACGTTCAAAGCTCCGATCATCGATATGCTCGACCGCTACGGCATCAAGTACGAGATCTCGGGGCGTGTGAAGAGCGTCTACTCGATCTGGAGCAAGATGCAGCGCAAGCAGATTCCGTTCGAGGAGATCTACGATCTCTTTGCGGTGCGGATCATATTCCAGGCGCTGCCGTTCCCACCCGAAAAGACACAGTGCTGGCAGATATATGGCTCAATCACAGATATATACAAACCCAACACCGACCGCCTGCGCGACTGGATCTCTATCCCCAAGGCGAACGGCTACGAGGCTCTGCACGCCACAGTGATGGGGCCTGGTGGGGTGTGGGTCGAGGTGCAGCTGCGTACGCAGAGGATGAACGACATCGCGGAGTTGGGTGTCGCAGCACACTGGAAATATAAGCAACTGTCGGAGCGTTCGCAGATCGACGACGAGCTCGACAAGTGGCTCAAGAAGATCCGTGACGCACTCAACTCGCCTAGCGAGAGTGCGATAGACTTCATCGATAACTTTAAACTGGCGCTCTATGACGCTGAGATAGTGGTGTTTACACCCAAGGGAGAGTCTCGTAAGATGCCTCGTGGCGCTACGGCGCTCGACTTCGCCTACGACATACACTCCAAGATCGGCAACAGGGCGATCGGTGCGAAGATCAACCACAAGGTGCAGCCCGTTACGGCGACGCTGAACAGTGGCGACCAGATCGACATTATCACCTCCGAGAGCGCTGAACCGCGTGCGGAGTGGTTGGAGTATGTGACGACCTCGAAGGCTACGCAGGCGATAAAATCGTTCCTCAAGAGCGACCGCGAGAACAACATCGAGCGAGGCAGATTGCGCTTCGAGAGGGAGCTTGCCAAGTTGGAGGTGCCGATCAGCAGCCGCGTGATGCGAAAGGTGCTGCCTGCCTACAAAACGAATGGAAAGGATGAGTTCTACAACAAAATCGGCGCTGGTTTGATCTCGTTGGAGGATCTCGACAAGGTGCTGAAATTCAACGATCCGAAGAAGATGCTGAAGTTTTGGTCGCTCTTCATCAATAAGTCGGAGTCCGAGGATGATATTGTAGAACTTGCTGATAGTAAGCAGGTTGCGACAACGAAAATCGCGCCAGTCGGTCAGGTCGAGGAGGAATTTGTGATCGCCGAATGTTGCCTCCCGATCCCTGGAGACGCCGTTGTGGGCTTCCGCAACTATGTCGACAATCGCATATATGTGCACAAGTCGACCTGTAACCAGCTACATCGCCTTGCTGCGCAGTTTGGCAACCACATTATCAAGGAGGAGATCAAGTGGTCGCAGACCAAGAGTGAATCCTACTTGTGCTCGCTCGCAATCAGGGGTGTAGACCGCACAGCGATGCTTCTCGACCTCGTTAAGGCGATTTCGAGCGATTTTAACATCAATATGCGTGAGGTGAAGGTACATAGCCACAACGGCATATTTGAGGGCGTTTTCAGCCTATACATCAAGGATATAGAGTCGCTGGGCGCTGTTATCGAGAACCTCGGACGGCAGCGGGGTGTCGAGAGTGTGAAACGTATCGAGGTGCTCGGTTCGTGATTTTGGGGGCCTCTAGGCTCCCTTTTTTTTTGATGGTGCAACAAATTTCAACACAATAAATATTTTAACTGATGGCAACAATTTTTTCACGTATCATTGCAGGCGAAATTCCCTGCTACAAAGTGGGTGAGGAGGGGGAGTTTTTCTCGTTCCTCGACATCAATCCACTGACCAAGGGGCACACGTTGGTGATCCCAAAGTGCGAGACCGACTACATCTTTGACCTCGACGACACGACTCTGTCGGGTATGATTTTGTATGCAAAAAAGTTGGCGAAACAGATCGAGGCTAGTGTAGATTGTAAACGGGTCGCTATCGTTGTTTTGGGGCTCGAAGTTCCACACGCACACATCCACTTGATTCCGATTTTGGGGGAGGAGGATGTCGATTTCAAGCGTGAGAGGGTGAAATTGACTCCAGAAGAGTTTGCTGAGTTGGCTGCGAAAATAGCGTCGAAGTAGGAGTTTTACATATTTGTATGTCGCTGATATATAGGCGAGTAGTGGGTTTTGTGCCTGCTGCTCGCCTTTTGTTTTGGGGTGTGTGAACTCTCTGAGAATTGGATATTTGGGGTTGGGTAGGGTAGTTATCGGAATATTGCTATTTCGTTAATTTTTCGACCTCTCTTTACAAATGTGTTTGCAATTATGTAAATGTATAGGTTATTGCGGAGGGTTGCGATGTGACAAATGTAATCAAGAATGATGAGTTAATACCCCTTGTTTACGATGTGTAAACAAGGGCGAGGAGGGCGGTAACGTTGCGCCTGGGGCTGCGTGTGGGGGTGTTCAACTACTTATACCTCTAAGCTGCGACCTTTGATTATCAACCACTTACGAGATTTACATAAACTGAAACATAGCCACATATCCCTTGGTTGGGGTGGTTTTGGTGTAGGGTGTGTGTTTGGTGTATGTGGTGGGTATGTAAGTGGCGGATTAGTAGGGTGTTTGCTCTCTCTGGGTGTTGTGGGTGACAGATTGCGTTACAGGATGACTTGGGCGTTACAAGTTACCTATACAGATGTAACGGATTGGAGGCGTGTGATTGACGAAACATTTGTAAATAAAATTTGTTTTACAAAAGAAAAATTGTTACCTTTGTTAAAACTCTACTTTATGAAGGACAAAATCACCTATTTGATGAAAAGTGAGGGTCTGACGACCACTCGTTTGGCGGAGATTCTGGAGATCCAGCCCTCTGCTGTGTCGCATCTTGTGTCGGGTCGCAACAAGCCTGGCTACGATTTGTTGCGCAAGATCCTGCGTCGTTTTCCGCGTCTTAATCCCGATTGGTTGCTGTTGGACTCTGCTGTGCCCTACCGTGAGGATGTTGTGGTTGATGGCGGTGTTGGGGCTGTGGATGTTGCTGCGGATGTTGCTGAGGCTGCGGATGGAGCTGTTGGTGTGGATGGTGTGCAGACGTTGCCGTTTGGGGGCTTGGGTGGTTGTGGACGTGGTTCTGGGGGCTCGAAAAGTCCAATTTTTGTAGTTGTTTTCTATGATGATGGCTCGTGTGAGAACTTTTCTATGCGTCAGTAGGCTAATTGCGCTTAAATACCCCCTAAAATAGGCTCGTAAATGCCCATTTTAACACCTGCGAAACAAAGTTTCGCCAGCTCCGCGGAGAGCACTCCGCCCGCCGGAGGCAGTTGCGAAAGTAACGCTCGCCACCACCGAAAAAGGCGATTTTTAGTAAAAAATCGCTCGGTGGCGCAAAGATCAACCCACGCATACCTATATATTTACAGAACCACGCCCGATTGATTCAAGTGATTCAGGTGATTCAAGTGATTCAAGTGATTCAGGTGATTCGTACCTACCGCCAGTGAATCAGTGAATCAGTCACACGTGCTGCACCTCAATTTGCGCCTACTTTTTCCCTTCACCGAAATAATATCAAATAATTTGCCCTAGCTATTGCAATTCGCTCCTTGGCATAGTATCTTTGCAGTGATAATATTAATTTATTTAACACTAAACAGAGAAAGATATGTCACATAATAATACGACAGGTGGGCAGACTGCTATGTTCGAAAACCCTCACGCACTAGAGCAGTTCGACATCGCTCCCGACTCCCCTACGATGCAATACCTCGTGGGTCAGCGAATGACAATGAGAGAGAGGGAGGAGGCTGCTGCTGCAGCTGCAGCGAGGGAGCTAGATGAACGATACAACATAGGTGATGCAGATCCGAATAACTCTCTTTTCATAGTAAAGAGTGCGAATGACGCTATATCAGAAGCGTCCTTAAAACCCAATCCTGTAGCACTTTACGATACGTTGTGGTATGAGGGAGAGGTGTGTTGTCTCTTCGCTGACACCAATGTTGGTAAGAGCATCTACGCTATGCAGATTGCGACGGCTGTTGCTGCGAAACGGAGCGTCCTCTACTTCGATTTTGAGCTGAGTGACAAGCAGTTTCAGCTGCGCTATACGGGCAATAATGGCGAGGTCTACCGCTTCCCCGATGAGCTCTATCGTGTGTCGCTCAACCCTGCTGCCTACGCCCTACGAGAGCAGTCGATGGAGGATATGGTGCTGTCGAAGATTGAGCAGTCAGCCTTTGAGTATGGTGTTAACGTGGTGATAATCGACAACTTAACCTACTTGTGTTTGGAGGCTGAGAAGGGTGATGTGGCAGGTCGTATGATGAAGCGACTGATGGAGATGAAGACCCAGAGTGACCTCTCGATACTCGTTCTCGCACACACTCCCAAGCGGTCGTTGGAGCGTCCAATTACTCAGAACGACCTCGCAGGCTCTAAGAAGATAATTAACTTCGTCGACTCCGCATTCACCATCGGCAAGAGCGCCAAGGATGAGTCGTTGCGGTACGTAAAACAGATCAAGGTGCGCTCTGGTGAGTTCACCTACAGCGACGATAGTGTGTTGGTGTGTCAGATCTCTAAAAACTCTACATTCCTGGAACTCAACGCTATAGGTCGCGAGTCTGAGTATCACCACCTACGTCAACCTACCGACAAGGAGCAGGACGAGTTGCGCTCGCAGATCGAGTCGATGGTGGCGTCGGGGATGTCGATTAGGCAGGTCGCTGCGCAGCTCAATGTGTCGTTTAGCCGTGTGCAGAGGGCGGTTTCGCAGAGAGGTTGATTGGTTGATTAATCAATTGTTAATTATTGATCGTTGGTTGTTAATTATTTGATCTGGGTGATTCGGTGATTCACTGATTCAGTGGCGGTGGATGTGAATCACTTGAATCACCTGAATCACTTGAATCACCCTGAATCACCATTGATAATAAAAAAAGGCAACCCCGAAGGATTGCCTCATATATATATGGTGTGGGGAGTTAGTTTGTCGTATCTTCTTGCAAACTGCCGTCGAACACAATGTGGTAGGTTATGCCGTCAATTTCGATGTCGTACCATAGCCCAACTGTGGTCTCGTCATATTGGTTCGTCCCAAGATTTGTGACGTTGTATGTGTTTGAGGTAGCGCCCGATACGTCGGTAGCTGTGGCTGCGCTGGCGCCATACATTCCATCTTCTGTTGCGTCCGCTTCTACACCCTTAATTACGACGTAGACGGCTGAGCTTGAGTCGGTTGTGAAGGTGTTGTATATGTCAACTGTGCCGTCGAGGTTCTCGATGAGGCGGAAATTGACATAGCCATCAGTGTGATTGGGGGTGGTTGCGCTGTCTGGATCATACACATCAGCCGTGCCGTTGTAGTCGGTGTAGTTGATGAACTCGTAGTGGTGCATTGCGATCTCGTCCCACTCCTCGACGTAGAACTCCATATACGTTATGCTGATGCGGATGGCGTTGCTGTCCTCCTCCATAAACTCTACGTAGATGGAGCCTATGCTGTAATCCCCTGTGGTGTCGGTGGTTGTGCCTCCGTCGATTGTGCTCGCGTAGTAGATGTTGGGTGATTCTACATTCTGCGGTATGTCTGTAAACGTAACGCTTGCGGGGGCGAAGTCGTTCTCAAAATCACCACCGAGGCAGAAGTTGTGGAGGGTGACGCTTGCGCTGCCGTTTGCGGTGTCGACGCTTGCATAGATGCCCTCGTTTGTGTAATCCAGTTCGAAATCTTCATTGGACTCTGTGTAGACGTTAAGTGTTCCCACGTGGGTGTAAGTGACTGGGGTGGGTGTGTCGCCATCATCTTCACCATCGTCTCCGCCACTAGCCACCTCGCTAGACGAGAATCCGATGTATATGTTGTATGTGCTGTTGCCAAATCCGAGGTTGTAGGTTATGCTCACCACCATCGACACGTACGCCTCGCCCGATCCTGTCTCGATCGCTACGTCGGTTATGCCGTTGAATCCGTCGAACGATAGTGCCTCGCCCGTGATGGCTGTTGGCGTGACTGATGCCGCCTCGTAGTAGACTGCATCCTGCTTGGTGATGCCTGGTAGCGCCAGTGCTAGGTCGACTGTGTCGGTGAATGTGTAGCCCTCCTTGGCTGCTATCTGCTTGAGCAGACCCGTCAGTTCGAGGCTCGTGAGGATTAGTGCCATCGAGCCATCCTCCGCCTCCTTGAGGTATACTGTGGCGTCTGACGCCTCTGAGAACTCCACCATTCCGTAGCTCGTCTGCGCGGTGATGGTGCCGTCGTACTGCGCTGCTCCCTCGAGATAGCCTGGATCTATCGTGCCCTCGTCCTTGTTGCAGGCTGCGAGTAGCAGGATTGCGGCTGTCAGAAGTATGTTGAGAAATCGTTTCATCTGTTTAGTTTTGGTGTTATTAAGGCAAAGCTAGCAACTATTTTTCTGATTTGCAAATAGTTGGGGTACAAAGTTGGGTGTTTTTGGGGGGTATAAGATTTTTTGGGGTAAAACTTGGTAGTGTGACAATAAATCACTATCTTTGTCGCCTGACAATTACTAAAAACAGATTTAATATGACTAATGTTTCAAATCGTCTAGCCGCGTTGACTCCGTCACAGACGTTGGCTATGTCACAGAAGAGTAACGAGCTGAAGGCTCAGGGAGTGGATGTAATCAACCTCAGCGTTGGCGAGCCAGACTTCAACACGCCAGACCACATCAAGGCTGCGGCGAAGAGGGCTATCGACGACAACTTCTCGTTCTACTCTCCCGTTTCGGGCTACCTCGACTTGCGCAAAGCTATCTGTGCGAAGCTCAAGAACGACAATGGTTTGGATTATACGCCTGCTCAGATCGTTGTGTCTGGTGGAGCGAAGCAGTCTCTCTGCAACACTATTCTTGCGATGATCAACCCTGGCGACGAGGTTATTGTGCCTGCGCCATATTGGGTGAGCTACATTGATATGGTGAAGCTTGCGGAGGGCGAGAATGTAGTGATCGAGACAGGTATCGAGGATAACTTCAAGATGACGGCAGCGCAGTTGGAGGCGGCAATTACGCCCAAGACGAAGATGTTGGTGTTGTGTTCTCCGTCGAACCCTACGGGAAGTGTATATAGCCAGTCTGAGTTGCAGGCTATTGCGGAGGTGTTGGTGAAGTACCCACAGGTCTATGTCATTGCGGACGAGATCTATGAGCACATCAACTATGTAGGTGCACACCAGAGCATTGCGCAGTTTGAGGAGTTGCGTGACCGTGTCATCATCGTCAATGGTGTGTCGAAGGCATACGCTATGACTGGATGGCGCATAGGTTTCATTGCTGCGCCGTTGTGGATCGCTAAGGCGTGTGACAACTTGCAGGGACAGTACACGTCGGGCGCGTCGTCTATAGCGCAGAAGGCGGCTGTTGCGGCGTATGAGGGCGACCAGGGTTGTGTTGTTGAGATGCGTACGGCATTTGAGAGGCGCAAGAACTTGGTTGTTGAGTTGGCTAGTAAGATTGAGGGTTTCAGGGTGAACAATCCAGAGGGAGCGTTCTACTTGTTCCCAGAGGTTAGTTATTACTTTGGCAAGCGTGTAGGTGACAGGGTTATTGAGACCTCTACGGACTTGGCGTTGTACATATTGGAGGTAGGACACGTTGCTACTGTTGCTGGTGATGCGTTTGGGTCTCCTGAGTGTTTACGTTTTTCGTATGCTACGTCTGACGAGAACTTGGTTGAGGCTATGGGGCGCATTAGTCGTGTGCTGGCTGAGTTGGTGTAGGGCAGTTGCTTGAGTATTGTATTGTGCGCTTCGACCGGATGGTCGGGGCGCACTTGCGTTGTGGGGGTATTTACAAATGCGGACTACAAATGCGGACTACAAATACGTCCCTAACTGCGAAACAAAGTTTCGCCTAGCTCCGCGGAGAGCACTCCGCCCGCCGGAGGCAGACCCCGACACGAAGTCGCCCTCCCTCCAAAAAAAGCACTTTTTTGCAAAAAAAAGTGCGCAGAGGGCGTTGGCTCGAAGAGCCAATACCACACCCGATATTACGTCGCACACCATTGTTGTATTGCGCCACCGAGCGATTTTTTTTTGAAAATCGCTTTTTTTCGGTGGTGGCGTGCGTTACATTCGCCACTGCCTCCGGCGGGCGGAGTGCTCTCCGCGGAGCTGGCGAAACTTTGTTTCGCGGTTGTGTGTGTTATCTTGCGCCACCGAGCGATTTTTTCTTGAAAATCGCTTTTTTTCGGTGGTGGCGTGCGTTACTCTCGCCACTGCCTCCGGCGGGCGGAGTGCTCTCCGCGGAGCTGGCGAAACTTTGTTTCGCGGTCAACGAGTTTCAACGACGCGTGTCAGCGTCAACGTCGCGTCAACTCCCCTCCATCACAACCTTCTCGTACCGGTACCCCTGCAGCCGCAGCCCAACACCAACTCCCATCTTATACATAACACGCACAACACGAGCAAACACGTGGAACGCCATCACACTCTGCGCCTCAACACCCTCCTTGCGGATCATAGTCTGCGCCATCACAGCAGCATCCCTCAGCCACCCCTCAACACGCTCAGCCGACTTGCCACCCAACGCATAGCCCAACAGACCCTGCAACACATACTCGTCCAACTCGTCGAACCCACGGGGCGCAGCCAGCAACGAATAGAAATCGTCCTCCCCAGAGTAACGATCCCAGTCCGTGTCCCACAACACCGCAGCACCAATGCCTACATACGCAGCCCACCCAATCGCCGCAGACGGGTACTCCGCAATCTGTGGCACCGCAGCAGCTACATACGCAGGTGCCGTAGTGGCCCACTTAGCATCCAACTCCTCCGCAGCCAACAGCTGTCCTTCCAACGCCCCAGCAGAGGTCAACTGCCGCAGTAACGACTCCTGCAGACGCTCCTCAAACTGATCCAAATACTCCAACTTCGATCTATCCATACTCAACTCCTCCAACTAACAAAAATTAATAAACACGACTCCCAAAGATCCCCGAGCCAACACGTACGCTCGTCGAACCACACTCCACAGCGACCTCGTAGTCGTCCGTCATACCCATCGACAACGTGTCGAACGAGTCGTCAAAGTATGCCGACAGCGCACTCTTGCACCGCGCCAACTCCTCAAAGTCACACCTCACACGAGCCTCATCATCCGTGTTGGAGGCGATGCCCATTACACCGCGCACTCGGATACCCCCCAGCGCAGCGAAACCACCACCCCGAACGAACGCCTCCAGCTCGGCAAATGCCCAACCCGTCTTGCTCCACTCCTGCGCAACGTGGATCTCCAACAGGCAGTCGATGACCCTGCCACATCGAGACGCCTCAGCATCTATCGCCACAGCCAACCGCTCCGAATCAACCGACTCTATCATCGAGACGAACGGCGCAATCATCCTAACCTTGTTGCGCTGCAAGTGACCAATCATACGCCACTCAATGTCGGGCGGTAGCGCCTCCCACTTTGCCACCATCTCCTGTGGTCGAGACTCCCCAAACACTCGCTGACCTACATCGTAAGCCTCGCGTATAGACTCCGCAGGGTAGGTCTTCGACACAGCAACAAGCCCTGCCCTCCCACCTAGCGTAGTCAACACCTTTTCTATCTGCAACTTAATTGACATATATTAAAATTTAATCTGTTATCTGAGAACAAAAATAGCAAAATTTATTAATATAATAGTGGTTCAACAGACGCTTTATCTCTTTTTTTCGTTATATTTGTCACAACAACAAAACACAAAACGTCGTATGGCAAAGATTAAAGGAACGATAGTGGTTGACACCCAACGATGTAAGGGGTGCGGAGTGTGCGTAACAGCCTGCCCCCTCAGCGTACTAGAGATGTCGACCGAGGTGAACGACAAAGGGTACACCTACGCAGTAATGGCTACGGCTGAAAATTGTACGGGCTGCGCTTCGTGCGGCATAATATGCCCCGACAGCTGCATCAAAGTCTATCGAGCAAAAGTAGAGGAGTAAACACTATGACAGAGAACGAAGTGAAACTAATGAAGGGCAACGAAGTGATTGCCCACGCAGCAGTGAGATATGGCTGCGACGCATATTTTGGATACCCCATAACCCCTCAGTCAGAGGTGATGGAGACATTGATGGAGCTCAAACCCTGGGAGAGCACAGGTATGGTGGTGCTACAGAGCGAGTCGGAGGTGGCGTCGGCAAATATGCTCTACGGAGCGGTCGCAACGGGCAAACGTGCCCTGACGTCGTCGTCGAGCCCTGGCGTGAGCCTTATGAGCGAGGGTATGAGCTATATGGCAGGGGCGGAGCTCCCCTGTGTCATCGTCAACTGCCAACGAGGTGGTCCTGGTCTGGGTACAATTCAACCCTCGCAGGCGGACTACTTCCAGGCTACAAAGGGGGGTGGACACGGAGACTTCCACCTCATCGTCCTCGCACCCAACTCGGTGCAGGAGATGCACGACCACGTGGCTGTAGCGTTCGACTTGGCATTTAAGTATCGTAACCCTGCGATGATCCTCGCCGACGGCATAATAGGGCAGATGATGGAGAAGGTGGTGTTAGCACCCCAACGACCTCGACGCACCAAGGAGGAGAACACAGCAGAGTCGGGTTCGTGGGCTGCGTGTGGCAACGGCAACACCAGAGAGTCCAACGTTGTCACCTCGCTAGCGCTCCAAGCCCCCGATATGGAGAGGGTGAACCAGCGTCTGCAGGCTAAGTATGAGGCGATGCAGTGCGAAGTGATGGTGGAGGAGATCGAGTGCGACGACGCAGAGTATGTTATAGTTGCCTTCGGTTCGTCGGCTCGTATATGCTCCGCCACAGTGGAGATGGCTCGTGCTGAGGGCTACAAGGTGGGTCTCATCCGTCCAATCACGGTCTACCCCTTCCCCTACGACGCGGTGGCGAAACACGCTCAGAGAGGCGCTAAGGGGTTCTTGTCGGCGGAGCTCAATGCAGGTCAGATGGTGGAGGATGTGAGGCTTGCCGTCGATGGTGCAGCCCCCGTAGCCCACTACGGACGCCAGGGGGGTATGATATTCAGCCCAGACGAGGTGCTCGCAGCGCTAAAAGAGAGAGTCATTAACAGAGAGAAATAGAGCTATGACAGATATAAAGATTTGCCCAGAGAACTTGGTCTACGACAGACCCAACATACTGACCGACAAGGTTATGCACTACTGCCCAGGGTGTAGTCACGGAACAATACACAAGGTCGTTGCCGAGGTGATCGACGAGATGGGATTGTCGGGACGCGCTATCGGAGTCTCTCCTGTGGGGTGCTCCGTCTTTGCCTACGACTTCATTGATGTCGACTGGATACAGTCTGCCCACGGACGCGCCTGCGCTGTGGCGACGGGTGCGCGACGAGTGCAGCCCGAGGCGTTGGTGTTCACCTATCAGGGTGATGGCGACCTTGCGGCGATTGGTATTGCCGAGACAGTCCACGCTGCGGCTAGGGGCGAGAACATTGTGGCTATCTATGTGAACAACGCTATATATGGTATGACGGGCGGACAGATGGCGCCAACGACGCTGCTGGGTATGAAGACTGCGACGACCCCTGAGGGACGCACGCCCGAGCTGAATGGCTACCCCTTCAAGGTGGCGGATATGTTGGCACATCTCGATGGTGCGACCTATGTAACGCGCCAGAGTGTCCACACGCCTGCGGCAGTTCGCAAGATGAAGAGGGCGTTGCGCAAGGCGTTTGAGAACGCTATGGCGTGCAATGGTTTCTCGTTGGTTGAGGTTGTCGGCACGTGCAGCAGTGGGTGGAAGATGAGCCCTACGGCGGCTAACACGTGGTTGGCGGAGCATATGCTTGCCTCGTACCCTGTTGGTGACATTAAGGAGGTGAAATTAGTAAAGTAAGGAGGATAGGATGAAAGAGACATTGATCATAGCGGGATTTGGGGGACAGGGAGTCCTCTCGATGGGTAAGATACTAGCTTACTCGGGTGTGATGCAGGGTTTTGAGGTTACGTGGATGCCGTCGTATGGACCTGAGATGAGGGGTGGCACGGCGAATGTGACGGTTATATTGTCGGACAAGATGATTTCGTCGCCTGTGGCCACGGAGTTTGACACGGCCATTATATTGAATCAGCAATCGATGGAGAAGTTTGAGTCGATGGTGAAGCCTGGAGGGGTTCTTATATACGACACGAATGGTATTTCGCATCATCCCACTCGCACGGACATACGTATCTACACGATTGAGGCTGTTGCGGAGTGTGCGAAGTTGGGCAATGCGAGGTTGTTCAACACGTTGATCTTGGGGGGGTATTTGCGAGTGTGTCCTGTTGTGGATATGGCGAATGTGATGGCTGGGTTGAAGAAGTCGTTGCCGGAGCGAGCTTGGAAGATGCTGCCTGAGAATGAGAGGGCTGTTGTTCGGGGCGCGGAGATAGTCGCGCGCGTAGAGCCGTAATTACATCACACCCCAACTGCGAAACAAAGTTTCGCTTAGCTCCGCGGAGAGCACTCCGCCCGCCGGAGGCAGACCCCGACACGAAGTCGCCCTCCCTCTAAAAAAAGTGCGCAGAGGGCGTTGGCTCGAAGAGCCAATACCACACTTGATACTATTTTTGGTGCATTTATTTTCTTGCGCCACCGAGCGATTTTTTTTTGAAAATCGCTTTTTTTCGGTGGTGGCGTGCGTTACGTTCGCCACTGCCTCCGGCGGGCGGAGTGCTCTCCGCGGAGCTATTCTTTTGTTGCGCCACCGAGCGATTTTTTGAAAATCGCTTTTTTTCGGTGGTGGCGTGCGTTACATTCGCCACTGCCTCCGGCGGGCGGAGTGCTCTCCGCGGAGCTGGCGAAACTTGCGTTTCGCAGTTATTAGGGTGTGACGAGTTCCGCCAGTCGCAAGTACACCCCCTCCGCATCAATCCCACACTCACCATACAACTCACCTGGCGTGCCGTGGTCAACAAACCGATCTGGTATGCCCAAACTAACAACCCTAACACCCAGCCCCTCAGTATTGTAAAAGCTAGCGACACACTCGCCAACACCACCTCGCAACGACCCATCCTCAATAGTCACTACAACAGAGTGTCGGTCAGCTACACATCGAAGCAGAGCATAGTCCAACGGCTTCGCAAAACGCAAGTCATAGTGCGCAACACTAAAACCTAACTCCGCCTCACACCGATCTATTGCACACGCCACAGCCGCCGCAGTAGTGCCAACACTCACAACACAAACAGTCGACTCCACAGCATCCCGCAGCGTCACTCCACAACCCACCGCAACCTGCGCAAAATCAACACCACGCCACACAGAACCCTCGCCACAACCCCGCGGGTAACGGATCGCAAAGGGTCGATCACTACACAACGCAGTGTACATCATCTGACGCAACTCACACTCGTTGCGCGGTGCCGCAACAACAAGGTTCGGCACAGCAGACAGATACGCCAAGTCGTACGCCCCGTGGTGCGTCGAGCCATCCTCACCAACCAAGCCGCCTCGGTCAAGACACATCACAACAGGTAGGTTCTGCAGCGCTACATCGTGGATGACATTGTCGTACGCCCTCTGCATAAAGGTCGAGTAGATGTTGCAGAAAGGTCGCATACCCCCTGCAGCAACTCCAGCCGAAAAAGTCACCGCGTGACCCTCCGCAATGCCTACATCGAAGCATCGGTGGGGTAGTGCCCTCTGCAATATGTTCATCGACGACCCACTCAGCATAGCTGGCGTAACGCCAACAACTCGGCTATCCAACTCAGCCAACTCCAACAGTGTCGCACCAAACACATCCTGGAACTTGTCACACTCAACACCCGACGACAACCGCTCCCCCGTGTCGGGGTTGTAGCGCCCTGGGGCGTGCCACGCAGTGTTGTTCTCCGCAGGCTCATACCCCTTCCCCTTCGTGGTCGTTACGTGGAGCAACTTCGGACCCTGCACACTCCGCAGAGAGGTCAGAACCTCCACCAACGTATCTAAATCGTGTCCGTCAACAGTGCCAAAGTAACGCAGGTTGAAGCTCTCAAAGAGATTGCTCCGCCGCAACAGACCTCTCTTTACTCCACCTCCGACAACACGCAAAAAGTTCAGCACCTTCGGCGTCGCAGAGAGCTTGCTCCACAACCACCCCTTGAAGTTGTTGTAGCGCGGTGAGGTCGAGATCCTGATGAGGTACTTGTTCAGTGCACCTGTGACGTCGTCAATAGCCATACGGTTGTCGTTGAGGATAACCAACACATTGCTCCGCTGATCTGCCCCCAGGTTGTTGAGCCCCTCGAATGCGAGTCCTCCAGTCATAGAGCCGTCGCCGATGATGGCAACGACACTCTTCGCCTCCCCCCTCAGCTCCGCACCCTTGGCGATGCCGTAGGCTGCCGAGATCGAGACAGACGCGTGTCCTCCACCGAAGCTGTCATACTCGCTCTCCGACATCTTGGGGAATCCACTGATCCCTCCGCGTGTACGCTTGCTGCGGAACGCCTCTCGACGCCCCGTGATGATTTTATGTGGATAGGTCTGGTGTCCAACGTCCCATACGAGTGCGTCGTGCGGTGTGTCGTACGTGTAGTGTAGAGCTGCCGTGAGCTCCACTACGCCGAGGCTCGACGAGAGGTGTCCAGGGTTTGTCGCACACTCCTCGATGATGTAGCGACGCAGCTCGTGGCAGTACGATTTCAGCTCCTCTCGGGTGAGCCGCTTCAGCTCCTCGGGCGAATTAACCGACTCTAATATCTTATATGTATTGCACTCTTTAGCCATTCTACACTCTTAATTGAGCTACAAAGATAGAAAAAATTGGTGAATTTGGTAAAAAAACACTATCTTCGCACTCATAAAAATAATAATTTCGCATAGATGAAGTACAAAAGAGTATTACTAAAGCTGAGCGGCGAGTCGCTGCAGGGTGAGCAGAAGTATGGACTGTCGACAGATATGTTGCAGTCATACGCAGAGCAGATCGAGGCGATTGCGGCACAGGGTGTGCAGGTCGGTATCGTAATTGGTGGTGGCAACATATTCCGCGGACTGAGCGGTTCGAAGCAGGGGTACGACCGTGTGAAGGGCGACCAGATGGGTATGCTAGCCACAGTAATCAACTCGCTTGCGCTGCACTCGGCACTAGAGGCTAACGGCGTGAGAACGAAGGTGTTGACATCCATAAGAATGGAGCCCATCGGCGAGTACTACTCCAAGGCGAAGGCGCTGGAGCTATTCGAGCAGGGATATGTGGTGATAATAGCAGGTGGTACGTCGAACCCATACTTCTCGACAGACACAGCATCGGCACTGAGAGGCATAGAGATCGAGGCGGAGGTGATGCTGAAGGGTACACGTGTCGACGGAATATACACTGCTGACCCCGAGAAAGACCCCGAGGCGACGAAGTTCGACCAGATAACATTCGACGAGATATATGAGCGACGACTAAAGATAATGGATCTCACGGCATTCACACTCTGCCGCGAGAACGACCTGGGCATAATCGTCTTCGATATGGACACCCCTGGCAACCTGCAGAGGGTGATGGAGGGCGACAACATCGGAACTAAGGTGACGAACTAAAGCCGACAAACGAAGGAGAGAGAGTTAATAAATTAATATCATACTATTATGGAGACAGAATTGATCTTGGATGACGCCACCACGCGTATGCAGAAGGCGTTTGCGCACTTCGAGGATGAGATTGCGAACGTACGTGCTGGAAAGGCGTCGACGAACGTCCTCAACTCGGTTATGTTGGAGTATTACGGGACTATGAGCCCTGTGTCGGGGGTGGCGAGTGTAACTGTGCCCGACGCAAAGACTATCATCATTCAGCCTTGGGACAAGAATATGATACGTCCGATCGAGAAGGCTATATTGGACTCTAACATCGGACTGACACCATCCAACAATGGCGAGCAGATTAGGTTGACGCTGCCACCTCTCACCCAGGAGCGACGCAAGGAGTTGGTGAAGCAGGTTCGTGGCGAGGGTGAGTCGGCACGTATCATTATGAGGGGCGTGCGCAGAGATGCTGTAGACTCGTTCAAAAAGGCGCAGAAGGATGGTATGCCCGAGGATACAGCCAAGGATGGCGAGGCTCGTACACAGAAGATTCTAGACAAGTTCTCGAAGAAGATCGACGTCGTACTTGAGGCTAAGGAGCGCGATATAATGACCGTGTAATACTCAGGGTGTGACATATACCTAAGGGGGGCTTGCTTGAAAGTCGCCCCTTTTTTTGTGTCGCAATAAATGTGGCAAGGGTTTTGCACTCACACAGCAAAATCAATCTAAACAGAGAAGCACAATGAAAAGAGCAACGATCGTCGGCGTCATCATCGCCGCAGCCCTCACCTACTCCGTCGTAGCCAACAGAGAGAGCGACAACCCCAACCCCAAGTCCGAACGACGCGAAGTGCGCGAAAATCGCCGCGCAGAGCGTCAAGCAGCAATGGAGCGCGAGATAGACTCCCTGATGGTCGCACGCGCATTCGTCTTTCGCCCATCAACCATTCAGCGAGAGCCTGCAGGTCGTATGACAATGCTCTCCAACCCCAACTTCGAGATCCGCGTGTGGGACGGCGCAGCCGACATATTCCTCCCCTACATAAGCGGCGTAGTACCCCCATATCGCCACGAAATAATCAACTATACACTCCCCCTGCTCTCAGCATACACCGCCCTGCAGACAGAGAACGGCTGGACACTATCTTTCCAGTCAAACCTATTCTCAGCATCTACATACACCTTCAAATTCGACATAAACGCAAAGTTCGGCACAACAACCCTCACTCTCGCCAACACCTGGAACAACAACGTCACATACACAGGTATCATCTCTCGAATATATTAGCGCCAAATGTGCGCCAAATGTGCGCCAAACGTGCTAGGCAAACGCTGGGGACTGCGCTCAAGCCGCGCGGCTCACAACAAGTTGTGGGGAGAAACTTCGTTTCTTTTTCTGTTGCAGTGCGTTAGGGCTTTGTAATATTGCATATTATACCTTAATGCACTGAGTCTATACTTTGGGTGTTACTGATGATGTTACATACGGCAATTATATGGGTGTTAGCCTATGGCTGACATAAAAAGATTAAGGCGTAGCGCATTGAAAGTTTACTTTCATAAAGCGCTACACCTTAATCTTTTGTAGTACGAAGTACCCCTATAATATCCGCAACAAAAAGCAGATGCAAGCTAGCTTGCCGCCCGCGCGGCGTTAGCGCGGTACCCCAATATTCACACTAGAGTCTAGCCTTGATAGCCTTTGTCTCCTCCTCGAAGCCTGGCTTCTCCAACAGGGCAAACATATTCTTTTTGTACGCCTCTACACCTGGCTGGTCGAATGGGTTGATCCCGAGGAGGTATCCTGAGATGCCGCACGCTCTCTCGAAGAAGTAGAGCATAGCGCCAATGTAGTACTCCGAGATCTCTGGTAGCATAACGCGTATGTTTGGCACACCGCCATCTACGTGGGCGATAGTAACACCTAGCTCTGCCATAAGGTTGATCTGCGAAATGCGCTTTCCTGCGAGGAAGTTGAGTCCGTCGAGGTTCTGATCATCCTCCTCCACTACGAATGTGTTGGCTGGTTTCTCGACAGATATAACTGTCTCGAACAGTGTGCGCTCACCCTCCTGGATGTACTGTCCCATAGAGTGTAGGTCGGCTGTCAGCGTGACGCTTGCAGGGAAGAGACCCTTGCCCTCCTTGCCTTCGCTCTCGCCGTAGAGCTGCTTCCACCACTCGGCGATGTACTGTAGCTTAGGCTCGTACGACGCCAATATCTCGATCTTCTTACCACCCTCATAGAGTAGGTGACGAGCTGCCGCGTAGATCGCTGCAGGGTTCTCGTCGAACGCCACTGAGGCGCCTGTAGCCCTCTCCATATCCTGTGCACCGCGTATCAACTCTGCGACGTTTACGCCACCTGCAGCCAACGGAATGAGACCTACGGGGGTGAGTACTGAGAAGCGTCCTCCCACGTCGTCTGGAATGACGAAAGTGGGGTATCCCTCCTTTGTAGCCAATGTCTTGAGTGCACCTCGCGCAGCATCTGTGACAGCTACGATGCGCTCTGCAGCCTCTGCCTTGCCGTAGCGCGCCTCTATCTCCGCCTTGATGATGCGGAATGCTATGGCTGGCTCGGTCGTTGTGCCCGACTTAGAGATTACGATCGCGGCGATTGAGTACCCCTTTGTAGCCTCTAGGAGCTCGCAAGTGTAGTCCTCCGATATGTTCTGTCCTGCGAAGAGGATGATGGGTGTTGTGCGCTCCTTGCGAAGTAGGTCGAACGAGTTGTTCATCGCCTCGATCACAGCTTTTGCGCCGAGGTATGATCCGCCGATGCCGATACATATTATCACCTCTGCTTTGCTTTGGAGCTTCGCTGCCTGTGCGTTGATAGCCTCGATTTGTGCTGTGTCGATTGACGACGGCAGGTTGACCCATCCGAGGAAGTCGTTACCGGCGCCAAGTTTACTCTCTAGCAGGGCGTTTGCTGCTTGTGCTTTCTCTTTGATCTCGGCGGTGATGTTGACACCGCTCTTAGCTAGATCTAGTTTCATCATTGTTGTAAAGTCTTTATTAATAATTGTGTTATACTAACGTTTTGTTTTAATTCATCCAACTATATAATGTATGCGAAACAAAGTTTCGCCAGCTCCGCGGAGAGCACTCCGCCCGCCGGAGGCAGACCTCGACACGAAGTCACTTTCCCTCCACACACGTTATTTCGTCGCACACCATTGTTGTCTTGCGCCACCGAGCGATTTTTTTTTGAAAATCGCTTTTTTTCGGTGGTGGCGTGCGTTACTCTCGCCACTGCCTCCGGCGGGCGGAGTGCTCTCCGCAGAGCTAGGCGAAACTTGCGTTTCGCTGTTCGCCATTCGCCTGTCGCTGTCGCCCTCTTAGCGCAGCAGCTTCGTCAACGTCCGCATCGACTTGCGTGCCGACAACTTACGATACAACACTCCATACACCATCTCCGCAATCGGCATCTGGATGTTATGCTTCTCATTTATGTGACGTATGCAGTCCGCAGCAAAGTAACCCTCCGCAACCATAGTCATCTCGTTCAACGCACTCTTGATGGAAAATCCCTTGCCCATCAACAGACCCAAACGACGATTGCGACTATACGTCGAGTAACACGTCACAAGCAGATCACCCAAATAAGCCGACTCCCTCGTGTCCCTAGCATCAGGGTAGCTCTGCTCCACAAAATCATTCATCTCCCTCGCACAATTAGATATAAGTACAGCGATGAAGTTGTCTCCATAACCCAACCCTATAGCCATACCAACCGAAATGGCGTAGATGTTCTTCAGCACAGTCGCGTACTCAACACCATAAAGATCCTTCGAGTAACTCACATTTATATACTTGCACTCCATCTTCTCGCCCACAACGTGCGCCAACTCAATGTCGGGACACACAACAGTGAGGTACGACAATCGCTCCAACGCAACCTCCTCAGCGTGCGACGGACCCGTTATGATACCAATCTGCTTGTACGACAGATCGTACGTCTGATTCAAATACTCAACCACCGTGATGTAGTCGTCTGGCACAATACCCTTGATCGCCGATATGACGAACTTATCCTTGAGTGAGACCTCCAACGGCGACAGAAAATCCTTGATGTATGCCGACGGCATTGCGAGAATGATGATGTCGTGGTTCGCAACCACCTCGTTCAGATCGTTCGACGCATCAATGCGAGCAGTGTCAAACTCTACGTCGCGCAGATACTTCGGGTTGTACGCCTCCTGCGTCACGCACTCTAGTACCTCCTGGTTGCGGATGTACCACCCCACGTGTTTCTCCTTTTCGCAGAGGAGTTTAACTATTGCGGTTGCCCAACTGCCATACCCAATGACGGCGCAGGACGACGAAGCTGTTATATCTATTTCCATTATAGGTTCTGAGTTTTGTTTTTGTGGGGTGCGTCATATCACCCCATATACATCTGCAAATGTACGTAAAAAAAAGTTAGAAAAAAAGTGGTCGATACCCTCTTTTATTCCTAATAAATTTGTAAATTTGCGGTTGTCTTGCTCTTTGCTCCATTTGTAACACTCTGTAGGGGTGGGGGACAGCACACTAACTGAATTAAACACAACACATTAAGACGACAAAATCAATATGGGATTCTTCTCTCTTACGCAGGAGCTGGCGATCGATCTCGGTACAGCCAACACACTGATTATCCACAACGGCAAGGTGGTGGTCGACGAGCCATCCATCGTTGCAATCGACGCGCAGTCGGGTAAACTAATAGCGCTGGGGCAGCGAGCTCGTCAGATGCACGAAAAGACAAACCCCAACATTCGCACTGTGCGACCACTAAAGGATGGTGTAATCGCCGACTTCAACGCAACAGAGTTGATGCTGAAGGGGCTCATCAAGAAGGTGAAGATGTCGGGATCGCTATTCTCGCCATCGCTCAAGATGGTGATCTGCATACCATCGGGTTCTACTAATGTCGAGATCCGAGCTGTACGCGACTCTGCGGAGCACGCTGGAGCACGCGAGGTATATATGATATTTGAGCCTATGGCGGCGGCGTTGGGTTCGGGCATCGACGTTGAGGCGCCCGAGGGTAATATGGTGATCGACATCGGTGGCGGTACGTCGGAGATAGCCTGCATATCGTTGGGCGGAATTGTCTGCTCAGAGTCGATCAATATCGCTGGCGACGTATTTACCTCAGACATACAGTCGTACGTGCGACAGCAACACAACATACGTATTGGAGAGCGCACGGCGGAGGCTATTAAGTGTTCGATTGGTTCTGCGGTGACAAAGTTGGAGTCGCCACCAGAGGACTTTACTATCACTGGTCCTAATATGTTGACTGCTCTGCCTCAGTCTGTTACACTCAACTATTCGGAGATTTCGCACGCCATCGAGAAGTCGTTGGTTAAGTTGGATGCGGCGTTGATGAAGGTGTTGGAGATGGTGCCACCCGAGCTCTACTCGGATGTGGTGCGCAACGGTGTTTACTTAGCTGGTGGCGGTGCGTTGATTAAGGGTCTGGATAAGCGTCTGAGCGAAAAGACAGGTATACCGTTCCACATTGCGGAGGATCCGTTGAGGGCGATTGCTAGGGGTACGGGTATCGCGTTGAAGAACATAAATAACTTCTCGTTCCTGCTGAGGTAGATTAATGTAGTGCAAAATAATTATTTTACCCTACTTGGCTCCGTGGAGCTGATCTCTATTGCTTGCTGCAGGCGGGGTCAATCGCAAACCTGATACACCAACATACATCAAATGTACAGACTACTAGAGTTTCTGCGTAGAACATATGTGTTCATCCTATTCCTCACTCTCGAGGGTGTGGCGACATATGTGTATGCAAACTCAAATAGCTACTCTAACGCAAAGATCGTCGCCTACACGTCGGCAGTAACGAGCGCCATTGGCGAGGTGACTGGCGGTGTGGGCGACTACTTCCGTCTCCGCAAAGAGAACGACCACCTCCTACAACGTATAGCCCAACTCGAAGAGGAGCTGGCTATGCAGCAACGACTTGCCCAGGACTCAACGCTCCAGGCGATGTGCTACGATGACGGACGCGGCATATACTATCGAGCGACTCGTGTCGTGTCGAACACCCTCAATCGTCGTCGCAACTACTTAATTATAAATAGTGGTCTGGCGGATGGCGTAAGGTCGGGTATGGCGGTCGTTACACCCAACCGCGAAATGGTCGGCATAGTAGTCGAGTGCCGCGACAATCACTCTGTCGTTATGTCGATACTCAACACACAGTTCAGATCGAGCGGAAAACTCGACGTGCAGAGCGAACACGCAGGGTCGATATATTGGGAGGGCACAGATCGCTACCACATAAATATGAAAGATCTCTCGAAGTACGCAGAGATAGAGGAGGGCACAAAGATCGTGACGACAGGATTCTCGAGCATATTCCCCCTTGGCATCACAATCGGATACGTAAGCAGCTACACACTCGACATAGATGGTCAATCATATAGTGTCGAGATTGATATAGCCGCCGATATGACAGCTCTGCGAGAGGTGCTCGTAGTCAGCGATATGTCCAACGTCGAGATGGTCGAGATGTTGGAGTCGGAGATCCTAAACCCTAACAGCAACTAAAACTCAGGTTACTATGTTCCGCAAATTACCATACTCGATCCTGCTATTCGTGCTGCTAATATTGCAGCTATTCATCTTCGACAAGTTGATGATCTCGATGCTCGTGGCTCCTGTGGTCTACATAACCTTTATCCTGCTGCTACCGATGGATCGTAGCCAGCTCTCTATGTTGATGTGGGGCGCTGCGGTGGGGTTGTTGTTCGACCTTCTGACAGGTATGGCTGGGGTCAACTCTATAGCGACAATCCTATTGAGCTACCTGAGGATATGGCTCCTCACAGCTACTCTCGGCAGAGATATGATACAGCTTGGCATTGCGCCTCTACCTCGTGCCGTGGGGTGGGGTAAGTTCCTGTTGTATATGTCGTTGGGTGTGTTGTTTCACCTCACCACGCTATTTGTGGTGGAGTCGTTACGATTCGATCAGCTCGATTTTCTGTTGCGTCGAGTGATCTGTAGTGGTCTGATCTCGACGCTCTTCGCGGTGTTGATTGCGGTGCAGTTTGAGAATCTGTTGGCTAGGCGACGATAGGGGGAGGTATGGCGTCGGATGTAAATAGT
Source organism: Rikenellaceae bacterium (assembly GCA_047178665.1). Classification (GTDB taxonomy): domain Bacteria; phylum Bacteroidota; class Bacteroidia; order Bacteroidales; family Rikenellaceae; genus Alistipes. The sequence goes on from JBCQTK010000009.1 coordinate 29,261, forward strand.
GGCAGAGTAAGAGCTCTACAGCTCATCGTGGTGGCGATATTTTCGCTACTGCTGTGGCGCGTGTTTTACCTGCAGATGGTAGAGACGCACTACGGAGGTCTCTCGGAGCGCAACATCGTACGACGCGAACAGATCTATGCTGCACGTGGCGAGGTGCTCGACCGCAACGGCAACTATGTGGTGCAGAGCAGAGGCTGCTACGATATGATGGTGGTCTACCGTGATCTCGATCGCAAGGGGTTCGACACGGTGGCTGTCTGCGAGGTGCTCTCTATCACGCGCGAGAGGCTGGAGAGGCAGCTCAGTAATGCCAGGATGCGTTCTCGCGCCCCTTTCCTGGTGACAAACTTCGTCTCAATGCGCGACAAACTGCGCTTCGACGAGCTCAACATCGCAGGCTTCATACCCATCTACCGCACAGTCCGACAGTACCCACGCAGCATCGGTGGCAACCTCCTCGGACACGTGGGCGAGGTGAACGAAGCGCAGCTCAGGCGAAACCCCGAATACTCCCCAGGCGACTACATCGGCGTGGGAGGTGTGGAGTCGGCATACGAGAGCGACCTACGGGGCGAGAAGGGTGTGCGACGTGTGGAGATCGACACATATGGTGTGGTGCAGCGCTCGCATATGGATGGTGCGTTCGACACATTGGCGGTGCAGGGGCGACGCCTAACCTCTACTATAGATGCGCGACTACAACTCTTCGGCGAGGAGCTTATGGTGGGCAAGGTCGGTGCGGCTGTAGCAATCGAACCATCGACGGGCGAGATCCTGATGATGGTATCCTCTCCCTCGTTCGACCCCGACAAGCTGGTCGGTCGACAGAGGGGCAACAACTATATGGAGCTACTCAACAATCCGCGCAACCCACTCTTCAACCGTGCCGTCTCCTCGCGCTACCCTCCAGGGTCGATCTTCAAGCTGCTGCAGGGGCTCATTGGTCTGCAGGATGGTGTGCTCACGCCGAGCCAGGTGTATGAGTGCTACGGATCGTTTCAGTATGGCACGAAGGAGCTCAAGTGTCACTCCCATAAGCCGCATACCGACCTTGTCTATGCCGTCGCCACCTCCTGCAACCCATACTTCTGCAACGTATTCTGCTCCATCCTCGACAACCGCAGCAAGGGCGACATCAACGAGGCGTACACATCTTGGAGAGATGAGGTGCTGAGCTTCGGTTTTGGTCGTAAACTCGACTCCGACTTCCTCAGCGAGGGGTCTGGATATGTACCCGAGGCGAGCTACTACAATCGCATATACCGTGGGTCGTGGAATCCGTTGACGGTGATCTCGCTCTCGATCGGACAGGGTGAGTTGGGCTGCACACCGCTGCAGATGGCGAATTTGGCGGCTATCATAGCCAACCGCGGCTACTACTACATACCCCACATCATCAAGGAGGTTCAGGGGCAGGATTCGCTCGACAGCCGCTTCTACGAGAGGCAATACACCTCGGTTGAGGCGCGCCACTTCGAACCTATCATTCAGGGTATGTGGGATGGTGTCAACGTTGAGGGCTCCTCGACACTTGCGCGAATCAATGGGCTCGACGTCTGCGGAAAGACAGGTACGGCGCAGAACCCCCACGGCGAGGATCACTCCACCTTCCTCTCGTTCGCGCCGCGCAACGACCCGAAGATCGCAATATCGGTATATGTAGAGAATGGAGGGTGGGGCGCGAGCTCTGCACTGCCGATCGCCTCGCTGATCGAGGAGCTCTACTTGACCGACACAATTCGTCGCCAGTGGCTGGTCGACTACATAAAAAATAAGAAGATCGACTACCCAGTCTACGACGTGAAACTGTTGGATAGTTTGGGGATTTAGATATTAGATGATACATAGTAATATAAGTGGACAAAGGACGAGCGAGCGGCTCTTCGAGGGGATAGACCCTGTTGCAATCCTGCTATATGTAGCGATTGTGGTGGTGGGGTGTGTCTGTATCACCTCTGCCTCGTTTGACGTGGAGTCTACCGATTTCTTCGACTCGTCGCACTTCTACGTGAAACAGTATATGTGGGCAGGTATTGCGGTGGTTGCGGCAGTTGTGGTGTTGCTCACCGAGTCGAGCCTATACCACAAATACTCCTTTGTGCTCTATGTGTTGGGTGTGTTGTCGTTGATCTGTGCGCTACTTTTTGGGCGCGAGGTGAATGGTGCCAAGTCGTGGTTCGAGGTTGGCGGATTCAGGTTGCAACCTGTGGAGCTGGTGAAAATATCGACGAGTCTGATTCTGGCGAGGGTGATGAGTGAGTTGAACTTCTCGATCACCGACCTCCGCTCTCTCTCGCGTGTGGCAGGTGTTGTGCTGCTGCCGCTGGCGGTCATTATGCTGCAGAACGACACGGGGTCGGGCATCGTCTTTGGCTCCTATCTCTTTGTGCTCTATCGTGAGGGTCTCGATCGGTGGTTGTGTCTGCCTCTGTTGCTTATTGCGGCGCTCTTCATCTTGTCGTTCCTGCTCTCGCCGTTGGTGCTACTGCTTATGTCGCTGACTATGTGTGTCGTCTCGAACGCTATGATGTATGGTATGTGGAGCCTCCATCTGCGATATGTGGCGATCGTGATGCTTTCCGCGATCCTCCTCTCTGTTGGGTGGTGGATGCTCTCGGGCGAGTTCCTGTCCTACTACATCTCGCTGCTCATCACAACCCTCGTGTCGCTCCCCATCATCATTATGTACGCCTTCCGCAAAGCCTTCGCGCGCACCTTTGTCCTTGCAGGGTTCTACCTATCCTCGATGGTCTTTCTCCCCACGAGCGACTACATATTCAACTACATCCTCCGCGACCATCAGCGCAACCGCATAATGAGTTTCCTCGGTATAGTCGACGATCCGCTCGGCATCGACTACAATGTCAACCAGTCGAAGATCGCCATCGGCTCGGGCGGTATGTGGGGTAAGGGTTTTCTCAATGGTACGCAGATCCGCTTTGGCTTCGTCCCTGAGCGTCACACCGACTTTATCTTCTGCGACCTCGCCGAGGAGTGGGGATTTGTGGGGGCGTTCGTGTTGCTCGCGCTCATTATGGCTCTTATCCTGAAACTTATGCAGATGGGAGAGCGCCAGGTCGAAGCGTTCGGACGTATCTACTGCTACTGTGTAGCCTCCATCCTGCTCTTCCACACCCTCGTGAATGTGGGTATGACTATCGGTCTGATGCCCGTGATGGGTATCCCCCTGCCGATGGTTAGCTACGGCGGATCGTCCCTCGTAGCCTTCACCATTATGATTTTTATCGCCTTCCGCCTCGACGCCTCAGCCTCTTCACTAAAGAGCTACTAGTGTTGTTGTTGTTGTTACACTCGGTAAACGTGCGGGGACTGCGCTCAAGCCGCGCGGCTCACAACAAGTTGTGGGGAGAAACTTCGTTTCTTTTTCTGTTGCAATGCGTTAAGGCTTTGTAATATTGCATATTATAGATTGAGGTGCTCCACTACTCCGATTGAAAGTAAACTCTCAATCGGAGTAGTGAAACACCTCAATTTTGAAAACTTACAGTTTTCAAACCTTAACGCACTGAATCTACACGTATGATGTTACTAATGATGTTACACACGGCAATTATATAATTGTCGCAACAAAAAGCAAATGCAAGCTAGCTTGCCGCCCGCGCGGCGCAAGCGCAGTCTACGACCTTTTCTTAGTATGTTTACTCTGCCCAGGCTTAGGTCTCGATTTTGTCGCCGAGAATTTAGCACCAGGTTTAGCAGAGAACTTTGCAGCTGATTTAGGTTTGGGCTTAGCTGATGGCTTAGCACCAGGTTTATCTGATGGTTTCGGTGATGGTTTAGCTGTTGAGGTTTTGGTTTTAGCGTTGTTGTCTGAGCTTTCGAGGCTCTTTGCTAGCTCTGCCATCTCCTGAGCTTCGAGTTCTCGCCACTGTCCGACGGGTAGCTTGCCTAGTGATATGTTCATAATCCTCATTCTGCGCAGACGTGTGACTTCGTAACCTAGCGCCTCGCACATTCGTCTGATCTGGCGGTTGAGCCCCTGCGTCAGTATGATGCGGAAGTGGTTGATCCCCTCCTGCGTAATCTTACACTTTTTCGTCGTCACACCGAGTATTGGCACTCCGTTCGCCATTCGCTGCAGGAACTCCTCGGTGATGGGTTTGTCTACCGCCACCTCATACTCCTTCTCGTGGTTGTTGGCTGCACGTAGTATTTTGTTGACGATGTCGCCGTCGTTGGTGAGCAGTATGAGCCCCTCGGATGGTTTGTCGAGTCGTCCGATGTTGAATATGCGAGTGGGGTAGTTGACGAAGTCGACTATGTTGTCTCGTTCGCCCGAGTCGGTTGTCGACACGATCCCGACAGGTTTGTTGAGTGCCAGGATAACTGTGTCGTTGTCGCACTCGATGAGGTTTCCGTTCACCTTCACCTCGTCGCCTCTGCCCACCTTTGTCCCCATCTGCGCCACTTTACCATTGATGCGGACGACGCCTCGTTCGATGAAACGATCCGCCTCTCGACGCGAGCAGTAGCCCGAGTCGCTAATGAATTTGTTGAGTCTTACCTCCATTCGCCAATCTCCTCGCTAAAAGTATAACAAATCAGAGTGCCCCCCACCACAATGGGGAGCACTCTGACTCAATTCGTAACCGATCCTAATACTCCTCCTCGTTGAAGAAGAAGTCATCCTTCGATGGGTAGTCTGGCCAAATATCCTCTACCGACTCATACACTTCACCCTCATCCTCAATATCTTGAAGATTCTCCAACACCTCAAGCGGCGCACCCGAACGAACGGCGTAATCAATCAACTCATCCTTCGACGCAGGCCAAGGTGCATCCTCCAATTTTGACGCTAACTCTAATGTCCAGTACATAATTATATTCAGTTTTATTTTGTTTCTACTATTTCAATCCACAAAAGTATTAAAAACAAAATAATATACAAATATTTTCGTCTCTTTTTTCTCGTTAATCGCAACAATATCTACGCTTCATCTACGCTTCGGGCACCCACAGCATCTCTTCGACGCCGCAGTGGCGTGTGAGCGTGCGACCCAACAGGTAGAGGTAGTCCGACAGACGGTTCAGGAAGATCAACACATTGGCGTCCAGCGGATGGCTCTCTGCAACGACTATCGCGCGCCTCTCGGCACGGCGGCAGACGGTGCGGCATATATGGCTCAGCGAGTTGAGCTTGCAGCCTCCAGGGATCGTGAAGTTGGTGAGTGCAGGTAGCTCCGCCTGCATCCTGTCTATCTCCGCCTCTAGCGCTCCGATCGACTTGTCGCTAACCTCGGGTAGCGGATATTTGCAGTTGTCGCCTGCAGCAAGGTGTGCCTCGACACTCATAAGCACCGAGTTGATGTAGTCGATCGACGACGTGTAGTTGCGCAGAGCCTCCACACCTCGCATCTTGTCGGCTAGCAGCGCCAGAAAGGCTGTCAGCTCGTCGACTGTGCCATACGCCTCGACTCGCTCATCATACTTTGCGACCCTCTCGCCACTGACGAGTGCTGTTGTCCCCTTGTCTCCTGTTTTCGTATAGACTTTCATAGCTCAAAGTGTTGTTTCGGTAGGTGATTGTTAAATATTAGAACATACTCGCGGCGGCGGACGGTGGTAGATTTATGCTCCGTGGTGATCCTCTCACACACCCTCTCTCGCTCGGTGCTCCCCTCGGGGTGGAGTATCGCAACTGTTGTGCCACACGCTGCTGCGGTCGCTACAATCCCCTCCAGCAGTGCGACGGGGTGGAGCGATGTCACCACAACCATATCTGTGCCCTGCAGCTCCTCGCTGTCGATGGTGAAGTGGCTATATCCGCAGTGGGTCGCTACATTCTGCAGCTCGACGCACCGACGCTCACCGAGCTCGCCCACGCGTTGCAGCAGGTCGTAGAGAGCGATGCTGTCGGTCGTGCAGAGTAGTTTGCGGCGCATAAAGACCTCTCGAACGAGCGTATATATATATGGTGAGTGGACTCCGTGACCACGTATGTGGCGGATTCTCGACAACACTCTGCGCACCCTCTTCATAGCTCTATCGCCTCCTCTCTACCTCTTCAGCATACCTGCCAATCGACCTGTCGAGAATGCAATTTGCAGGTTGTAGCCGCCTGTGTCGGCGTCGAGGTCGAGAACCTCACCTGCGAAGTAGAGACCATTCACCTTCAACGACTCCATCGTGTAGTTGTTGACCTCCTCTAGCGCCACGCCACCCGCTGTGACAATAGCGTACTGGAAGGGGGCATAGTCGCAGATCGGCACCTCGAAGCTCTTCAGCTCGTTGGTGAGGCGCTGCACATCCTCGGGGGTGAGTTTGCTGATGTAGCTCTTCGAGAAGATGTCGAGCTGCTCACATAGCGTTACGACCATCGCCTTGGGGACGAGTCTCCGCAGCAGGTCGGCGAATATGTCGGTCGGCTCCATCTCGTCGATGTCGCGCATAATTCGATCCTCCAACATCTCGGCGTCGAGACCTGGCTTCACGTCGAGCACAATCTTCACATCCTTGCCGTCGATCAATCCGTCGACAGCGTTGCGGCTCAGGCGCAGCGATACAGCACCCTCCACACCTCTGTCGGTGAAGGTGAGCTCGCCAAACTCCTCGCGCACAACCTCCCCGTCGATCACTAGCTTCGCACGCGAGTTGCGTAGCATCAAACCCTCTAGACGTGAGATCTGTGGGTGGTTCGAGATGAGGGGGGTGAGCGATGGACGTATAGGCTCGATCTTGTGACCGAGGTCGGCGGCAAAGCCGTAGCCGTCGCCCGTAGAGCCTGTAGCCTCGTAGGATACACCTCCTGTGGTGATGATTATGTTGGGCGCCTCGAACTTACGCTCGAAACCTCTCTTGTTGATATACTTAACTCCGTATGCACGACCTGCGACAGCCAAAACCTCGCTCACACAGGTGTCGTACATTATCTTTACGTGGTTCTCGACGCAGTACTCCAGCAGCGCATTTGCCACATCCCACGCCTTGCCGCTCTTGGGGAATACGCGTTCGCCTCGCTCCACCTCAAGCTTGCAACCCATCTTCTCGAAGAACTTGATCGTCGCCTTGTTGTTGAACTCCGCAAACGCCACCTCGAAGAACTCCGCCCCCGAGCGCACGTGCTCAACAAACTCCTCGACAGGTCGTGCGTTCGTTACGTTGCAGCGTCCCTTGCCCGAGATACGCACTTTGCGTCCCGACTTCTCCATCTTTTCGAGCAACAATACTCGCTTTCCATTGCGCGCAGCGGTGCCTGCAGCCATCATTCCGGCAGCACCTGCACCAACTACTATTACATCATAATTTATCTCTTCCATAGTGCAAAGATAGTGATTTTTTATTAACTTTAACCCCCGAACAGTAACTTTATAAATCATATCAATATGATAGAGCAACTTATACCCCCCACGTGGCGCGAGCTACTAGCCGACGAGTTCGACAAACCATACTTCGAGGAGCTCGACAAATTTGTCGCCGCAGAGTACTCGCAGCACCAGATCTTCCCCCCTCGTGAGCAGATCTTCCGCGCGCTAGAGTGGACTCCAGTCGATCAGGTGAGGGTCGTCATAATTGGTCAAGACCCATACCACGACGATGGTCAGGCGAACGGACTCTGCTTCTCCGTTGCCGACGGTGTGCCACATCCGCCATCGCTGCGCAACATATTCAAGGAGGTGACAGCGCAATATGGTGTGCCGACGCCACAGAGCGGAAACCTTGAGAGGTGGGCTCGTCAGGGGGTGTTGCTCATCAACGCCGTCCTCACAGTACGTGCACACGAGGCGGCGTCGCACGCAGGCAGAGGGTGGGAGCAGCTCACCGACGCAATTGTAGACGCTGTAGCCTCACATCACAGTGGTGTGGTCTATATGCTCTGGGGCAACTACGCCAAGAAGAAGGGGGCGAAGATCGACGACGCAGCCAACTCTGTGTTGAGGGCAGCACACCCGTCGCCTCTGTCGGTGCGACACAGGGCGAAAGATCCTGAGCAGTTCGTCGTTGCCAACGACTACCTCCGTGCGAGGGGCAAGGCGGAGATAGTGTGGTAAATAGGTAGTGTGGTAGATTTGCATAATAATTAAATGGCTCCATCCGTTTATTTCTCATCTTAGTAATAATTAATACTTTAGGAGATAAAAAGATGAAAAGAGCACTATTATCGTTGGCAGCCATAACTCTGGCAGCCGCAGCAGGAGCAGGGGTGACAATCGCCCTGCAGAACTCTACGCAGCCCCAAATAGCGAGGGTCGCAGAGAGCATAGCAGAGGTATTCCCACCTGCCGCAAACACAAAGTTCACCACAAACCAGGTCGAGTCGAGCTTTCCCGACCTCACATATGCCGCAGAGAGAGCCGTTCGTGCCGTAGTCGGCATCGAGGTGACGCAGCAGGTCGAGATGTCGCAGAGAGGTGGCAGCCGCAGCTACGACCCATTTCGTGAATTCTTCGGTCTCCCACAGCAGCAGTATGGCGGTGGCTCAACACCTCGCTATCGTGAGCAGAGGGGTGGGGGATCGGGCGTCATCATCAGCGAGGATGGCTACATCGTAACCAACAACCACGTGGTGGGTGATGCGTCGAGGATAAAGGTGAAACTCTACGACGGCGACACATACGACGCCGAGATAGTCGGCACAGATCCCACAACCGACATTGCACTAATAAAGGTGGAGGCGACAGGTTTGCCCACCCTCTCGATGGGTAGCTCGCGCGAGCTGCGACTAGGCGAGTGGGTGCTGGCTATCGGATCGCCATTCGATCTGCAATCTACGATTACGGCAGGTATTGTGAGCGCTAAGGCTCGCCAGCTCGACGTCATACCGAGCGAGTTCAGGATAGAGTCATTCATCCAGACCGACGCAGCCGTCAACCCTGGCAACTCGGGCGGTGCGCTGGTTAACACACGTGGCGAGCTCGTCGGCATCAACACCCTAATCAAAACGGAGACAGGTAGTTATGTGGGGTATTCGTTCGCTGTGCCCGAGAGCATCGTTCGCAAAGTTGTGGTCGACCTACGTGAGTTCAAGGTGGTGCAGCGCGCAATGTTGGGTGTGAGTTTTGCCCCCATCACAGCCGACTTCATCGAGCAGCGCGGTGAGGAGCTCGGCATCAAGGAGGTGGGCGGCGTCTACGTAGCATCTGTGCAGGAGGAGAGCGCAGCCTCGGTCGCAGGGATACGCAAGGGGGATGTAATCGTATCGGTCGACGGCGCGAAAATAGGTTCAAAAGAGAACCTCCCTGAGGTAATTGGGATGTATCGTCCTGGCGACAAAGTAAAAATTGGTGTAAAAAGAGGCTCCACAATGAAACATTTTGATGTCGTCTTGCGTAATAAGTCAGGTAAAGCAGAGCCCGTCACCTCAAACGAGGGGTCGACAACACTCCTCGGAGCAAAGCTAGTCGACCTGAGCAGCAAGCTAGCAAAGGAGCTCGACATAGAGGGAGGTGTGCAGGTTAGCTCGGTGGAGGAGAATGGTGCACTCTCGCGCAGAAGCGTCAGGAAGGGGTTTGTAATCACCCACGTCAACGACAAACGCGTGAGATCCGTCGAGGAGATCAAAGGCATACGTGGCGAGATCTACTCAATAGATGGAATCTATCCCGACGGTCGCACAGCAAGCTACACCCTTTAGAGATAGGGGGGGCAACTTTAGAGAGAGGGCACATTATTTATAGGGGCAACCTTATATATATTGTGTGGTAAGGCGAGGCGATACCCACAAGAGGAGATGAAGAGAGTTATTACATATACATTATTTACATAAAACCAAACAATTAGATGCGTCAATTAAAGATCACAAAATCGATCACAAATCGTGAGAGTCCCTCGTTAGACAAATACCTACAGGAGATTGGAAAGGAGGAGCTAATCACCGTCGAAGAGGAGGTAGAGCTCGCCCAACGAATCCGCAAAGGAGATCAGGAGGCTCTAGAGAAACTCATCAAGGCGAACCTTCGTTTTGTGGTGTCGGTAGCAAAGCAGTATCAGAATCAGGGACTTAGCCTCCCCGATCTCATCAACGAGGGCAACCTCGGTCTGGTGAAGGCTGCGGAGAAGTTCGACGAGACACGTGGATTTAAGTTTATCTCGTACGCAGTTTGGTGGATCCGTCAATCTATCCTCCAGGCTCTAGCTGAGCAGTCGCGTATTGTGCGCCTTCCACTCAATCAGGTGGGATCGCTCAACAAGATCAACAAGGCTATGGCGCGTTTCGAGCAGGAGCACGAGCGCACACCATCCTCAGAGGAGCTGGCGAAGGAGCTGGAGCTACCCCGCGAGAAGGTTGCCGACACACTCCGTGTTGCTGGTCGCCACGTATCGGTCGATGCACCATTTGCCGATGGCGAGGACAACTCACTGCTCGACGTACTCGTCAACTCCGACTCGCCAAACGCCGACCGCGGATTGCTCAACGAGTCGCTCTCGACAGAGGTGGATCGTGCACTTGAGACACTCACCGATCGTGAACGCGACATCATCAAATACTTCTTCGGCATCGGCTCTTCGGAGATGACGCTTGAGGAGATAGGCGAGAAATTCGACCTAACGCGTGAGCGCGTGCGACAGATCAAGGAGAAGGCGATACGCCGACTTCGTCACTCGTCACGCAGCAAACTCCTCAAGTCCTATCTCGGATAGGGGTATATAGAGGGTAGTTCCAAATTCCTCAAAAAAAAATTGTGGTGGTTCAAAATATAATGCGTCTATATGCGTTATATTCTGAACCATCACCTGTATTTATCTGTTTGTAGAGCGAATTTATTGCAAAAAGGTGGCGAGAATTAGAAAATTTTATGTATGTTTGCATAATGTTTTGGCAAGAAACCAAGAAAATACAAATAAAACAACAATTAAAAGAAAAATGAAAAAAGTAGTTATTTCAGCGCTTGTCGTTGCAGCCGCAGCCATAAGCTCTTGTTCTTCTCCTCAGGGTACAATCACAGAGGGTAGCAAGTCTCAGTTCGACTCACTCTCTTACGCGTTGGGTGCAAACGTGGGCTTCAGTATGAGCAAGCAGATGTCGGACATACCGTTCGACTATGAGGCGATCGCAAAGGGTCTTACTGACGCAGCATTCGAGCGCAATACAGTGACATCGGAGGATGCAATTGCAGTTCTTCAGGAGTACTTTATGCAGACTCGCAGCGCACGCGCTCAGATAGTTGAGGCGAACCGCGCAGAGGCTGACAGCATCGCACTTGCTAACGGCAAGAGCCAGGAGGAGGTGACAGCAGCACGTATGGCATTGAAGGCTGACGCAGATATGTTCGAGAGCGAGGATCAGCGCACAGAGGTGTCGTATGCATTCGGTATCGACTTGGGTACAAACATCCTTACTGCAGAGCTCCCAGTGCAGACTTACTGGCTCAACTCAGCGATGGCTGACGCAGGCAACGGATCGGCTCAGATGGATGAGGCGGCATCTATGGCATTCTTGCAGAACTACTTCACTGTGGTTCGTCCTGCAGAGAGATTGGCTACATCGACAGCGAACCTTGCGAAGATCGAGAAGGAGGCTGGTGTAGTTAAGACAGAGTCTGGTCTTTTGTATCGTGTAGAGGAGGCTGGCGACACATCGCTTATGGCGACTGACGACCGCGACGTTGTGAAGGTGTACTACACAGGTCGCTTGTTGCGCAACAATGAGGTGTTCGACTCAAACCGTTTTGCCGATCGTTCGGCTGAGCAGCAGGAGGCAATGCTTGCACAGAATGGTGGCGAGGCTGTTGAGGATCAGCCAATTGAGTTCCCTCTTAACCGCGTTATCCCAGGTTGGACAGAGGGTATGAAGCTCGTTGGTAAGGGCGGACGCATCTCGTTGTGGATCCCATCGGATCTTGCATATGGCGAGGGTGGTTCAGGTCGCGCAATCGAGGGTAACGAGGCGTTGTTCTTCGACGTAGAGCTCGTTGACGTAGTGCCATTCGAGGAGACTCCAGCAGAGGAGTAGGCAGAACCAACACTAGGCAGTTTAGTAGCCGCAGTTTGTGTCACGCAATGTGATGCAAGCTGCGGTTGCTCTTTTGGGGGGTTGAGGCTTTTGGTATGGATGTTGCGCAGTGAACGTCAGAATGTATAACTAATAACACATTACTGACGTGAAAAAAACATTTACTACATTAGCATTGGCGCTCGCAATCATAGGCAGCGCAACAGCGCAACGAACCGCTGCGAGGGGCGAAAAGGGGACGCAGATGCGTCGCACACCACAGTCGCAGTCGCAATCGCAGGGAAGTGAGGATGAGGAGTTCTCGCTGCGCTATCAGATCAACGTCGCTGAGGTGAACGCCTCCTACGACAAGAACTCTGAGCAGATAAAGGAGATCTGCAACTTCATCAATGGGGATGAGTGCGGCGAGAAAAAGAGGATCACCAAGGTCGCCATCTGCGGCTACACCTCGCCCGATGGACCTGCTGCCGCTAACCAGAGGTTGGCTACGGAGCGCGCAACAGACTTTAGGGAGTATCTCGACAAGAGGTGCTCGGTGGCAAAGGTGTGTGGCGAGACCAAGGGTGTTGTGTGGCAGTGGAGCGACACGAAGAGTGCTGTCGAGAGCTCCTCTATTCCGCAGAAGAGCAGAGTCTTGCAGCTGATTGAGAGCTCACAGCCTCAGATGGTTATCGAGGCTAAGTTGAGGGTGTTGGGCGACGCGTGGGACTATATGGTGAAGAACATACTCCCTCCGATGCGTTGCGTCGAGGTCGAGGTGTTCTACGCTAAGTGCAGCCCCGAGCCTAAGCCCAAGGCGGCAGCCGCTGCGAAGCCTGTGGTGCAGGAGGTTGTGGTTGTCGAGAACAACTATCTCTACTATGTAGACGAGGATGACTCCGACCTAAAGGTTGTCGAGAACGACTACGCGCTACCGCTCGACTATGAGCCACGCGAGCATATGAAGTTCATATTCAAGGAGAACCGACGCCGCGAAAAGATCAAGGGTGACTATCGAGACATTTATGGTCGCGAGCGCAGCACAGTGAAGTATAAGTAGCGACGGCAAAACCTGGCAAAGCCTGGGCAACCCAGGCAAACAAAAGAGCCTAGATCAAATAACCAAACTACGGCTATAGATCTAGGCTTTGTTGTGCTCTGCGGTGGAGGCTATTTCTCCGCTGCGTAGAGTCGGTTTACCTCCTGCAGGATGACGGGAGATATGTTGAGGGTTGTGTCGGCGTCGATGAGCGATGCAGCGTTGAGGATCATCGAGTAGCGACCGTCGGAGTTGATGTTCTTGATCGAGTTGCGGATTAGCTCCTGCGCACGATTTGCGAATACGCGGTTCTCCTCGTCGAGCTCTGTAGCCTGCTTCTGTGTCGCTGTCTGGAACGCCTGCACGCGGCTCTCGATGCTCTGCTGCTCCTTCTGTGCGTTGATGGTTGTGATTAGCCCATTCTGATACTTCTGCTGTAGTTGTGCAGCCTCGCTCTGTAGCTTCTGCTCCTTCTGCGCCCAGTCGCGTTGTGCGGCATCGGTGCGCTGCTGTAGCGGAGTTCCCTCTTTCTGATAGATGTCGCTCTGCGATAGAACAAGATCTACATCTACGTAGACTATCGACTGCTCCGCTGTAGTCCGCTCGCTCGTCTGGCTCGTTGTGTTATTGGTGGTTGGTGCGCTACACGCGGCGATGACAAATGCCAGCGAGGCGGCAATAAATATCCTCTTCATATCGTTTAATGTTAATAAAATTTTGTTTGTGACACAAAGATAAGAAAAAAATCTATATTTTTGCACATTGCAACAATGATTATCAACTAAATGAAACGATTTGCTCTATGTACGAATATATAAGGGGTACGCTCGACGAGTTGGCACCCACACACGCAATTGTCGAGGCTAGTGGGGTAGGCTACCTCATCAACATATCGCTCAACACCTTCTCGAAGCTAGAGGGGGCAGATCAGGTGCGGCTTTACGTTCACTACATCGTGAGGGAGGATGCACAGATCCTCTACGGCTTCTGGTCGAAAGAGGAGCGTGAACTGTTTCGGCTTCTGCTGAGCGTCTCGGGCGTCGGGGGCAACACTGCGCGAATGGTTCTGTCGACCTACTCGCCCTCTGAGCTGCGAGGTATTATCAACACGGAGAATGCGGTGCTGCTGAAGAGTGTCAAGGGGCTAGGGCTCAAGACGGCGCAGAAGATCATCGTCGAGCTGACAGGCAAGATGGTGAGCCTGGAGGGCGACACCCCCGAGGTTGTGGTGGCGCAAAATGCGTCGCAGGGTGAGGCGATCGAGGCGTTGGTTATGTTGGGCTTCTCGAAGGCTCAGTGTCAGAAGGTTGTGGGCAGCATAGTGAAGAGTTCGCCATCGAGCGGAGTCGAGGAGATCATTCGCGACGCACTAAAGCGACTTTAATTTGCGTTTGTATAGTTGAAATCCCAAACAATTTACTATCTTTGTGCGATAATGAGAGATATGTTGAAATATATGGTTCGTTATGCGGTGGTTGTGATCTTCGCCGTCGCTGCATTGTGCAGCTGCGAGGAGGGCGACGACGACAACTACGACCAGATGGAGGATATTGTGAGCTTCCTCGAATCGTCACACTCGCCTAAGCTCATCGCAGAGTCGGAGGTGGCGTCGGCGTTGGATGATAACCCTCCGTTCTACTCGATCTGGGGCGTCTACTCATTCCGCTACATCAGCACCTTCTACGATGCAGGGCGGTCGGAGAGGAGCGAGATTGTGAGCGGCAGCGTTGTGACACTTTCGTTTGACCTCTACGAGTTCGACGGCAGCGCCATCGACGAGACGACAGATCTACCAGCCTACTCCAACCGCGCGAGCGACGAGGCGAGGTTGGTCGAGGCGGGGCTCAACACGCAGCTGTGGGACTTCACACCCATCACCCTTACGATCGGTAGCGGAACGCTCTTTGCAGCTATCGAGGAGAACCTGAAAGGGTGTCGTGAGGGCGACGAGATTTATATATATATGACCTACAACGATGCCTATGGCGACGATGTGATGGGTCTGATTAGCAAGAATGCAATGGTGCGGTTTAGCTGCACGGTTGAGAGTGTAGAGTAATTTTGGAATTTGAATATAACAGATTTAATGATGAATAGAAGAGGTTTTTTTGCGCTTGTGGCAGCTGCAACACTAACTTTTGGAAGCTGTGCAACTGACGATAATGCGGTCGATCTGGATTACGACGACGTGGAGCTACTTGTGCTATCTGAGATTATGGCGAGTTTCTATCCCGACGCATACTACCAGGTAGATGGTTTCTATGTAGAGCCCATAGATATGTCAGCCAAGGAGGGAATCCCGACAAATGGCGGCGAGGGGTATTGGATCCGCTACGACATACTATCGACCAAGCTCAACGGCGACATCTGCAACACGCGCAACGCGACGATGGCGAAGCAGCAGGGTACGTTTAACTACTACACTCGCTACGCGCCTGCGCTCCAGATCCTTTCGAATGTAGAGTATGATGACTACGATGCAATCGACGACGCAGGGTTCGACCCGATGACAGATTTGCTGACGGTCGACGCGATCGACTATATGTGTCAGAACAGTAACATTACACTCGGTGGCGAGGTGACAAACATATATGCAGGCAACGAGTTTAAGCTCTTCGTGCCATCGGCGCTACAGGGCTACTACGCCAACGGCACAGGTGGATATGCGGGTCAGAACTCGATCAGCACAACCGAGACGATGATAAGCACGATTAAGATCACGGAGGTTATAGCCGACATAGAGGAGACGGAGATCTCCGACATTGACCTCTTCATTGCCAACAACACCGACGACACAAATGCGTGGACGGCGGTGACAAAGTACCTCGAGTATGAGGAGGATGAGGAGTACTACTTCGAGTATGAGGACGACGTAGATGAAGATGAGTACTACCTCTGCCAGTGTGGACACGAGGCGTTCGAAGTGGGCGACCACCTCCACGTCTTTGTGAATCAAGGTTATGAGCCATCGACAGTCTATAACTTTACGAACCCATACAACTATCAGTATCTTGAGGATTACGACCTTACATCGTTTGCCGACGCTGATGCTCGATTCACATACGTAGATGACTTGATAACTGCAGCGTTGGAGTCGCTAGTTGTAGATGAGGACGAGAACTACACGGAGGATACGTTTGAGCTATCGACCGACGAGGAGGATGACATAATCGACCCCGAGACATCGGCTAGCATCTGGTATGTGCTGCGTACGTTGGACGGATTTGTTGTCGACACTAACATAATGGAGGTCAAGGAGATAGTATATGGCGACGACACAATGGGATCTGCAATATCCTACAACCCTAGTAGCAGCTCATATAGCTATGTTGCGGCGTGGTACGCAGGACTCATAGAGTTGAAGTATGGTCAGTGGGCATCTATCCTCACGAAGTCGACTTACGCCTATGGTGCGCTCGGTCAGACTGGTAGCAGTGCGAGCACCGAGATCCAGCCCCATACGCCCCTCCTGTTCAACATATTCATCCAGAAGGCGGCGATCTAGGGAGTCTCGACGAGAGAGTAGAGAGATTAGAGATTAGAGATTAGAGGGAGGTGAGTGTGACGCCTGCTGCAATGGCTATTGCTACAGTGTAGTGTGGTGAGTTTTTCAATTTAGTTTTTGTATCAATGAGTAAGAAGAGTAAGATAAATAGTATTGAGTTAGACGATCTAGCTCTGTTGCCAGAGTTGTTTGATGGCAACCATCGCGTTATACCGATATTGGCAAACGACGATGAGATAGAGGAGAGTGTTCAACTCCCCGAGGAGCTGCCGATTCTGACGCTCCGTTCGTCGGTTTTGTTTCCTGGTTCGATCACCCCCATTACTGTGGGGCGCGATAAGAGTATTTTGTTGGTGCGTGAGGTTGACGAGAACGGTGGTCTGCTAGGTGCAGTGCTTCAGCGCGACAATGAGGTCGACGACCCTATGCCCGAGGATATGCATAGTGTCGGAACTGCTGCGCGCATTGTGAAGATATTGGAGATGCCGAACGGATCGTTGACAGTGATCCTCAGCGGTTTGGAGAAGATACGTGTGTTGAACTACACGTCGCAAGAGCCGTTCCTGCGTGCCGAAGTTATTCGTGTGGAGGATCTCCCTGTGCGCGACGACGATGTGAAGTACGACGCTATCATCGAGTCTATTCGCGACGTAGCGATCTCGATAATCAAGATGTCGTCGTCTATCCCCAAAGAGGCTACGTTTGCCATCAAGAACATAGATTCAAAGCGAGGTGTCATCAACTTCGTATGTACAAATATCGACTTCTCCGACGAGGACAGGCAGGCTCTGCTTGAGACCTCGGGACTCCGCGAGAGGGCTGAGAAGTTGCTTGAGGTGTTGATCCGCGAGCAGCAACTCCTAGAGCTCAAGAACGAGATACAGGCGAAGGTGAAGCAGGAGATAGATCAGCAGCAACGCGACTACTACCTCCAGCAGCAGCTCCGCACGATCCAGGATGAGTTGGGCGACAGCTCCGACGCCGAGATCGAGCAGATGCGTGAGCGCGCAACGAGCAAGAAGTGGACGACAGAGATGGCTGAGCAGTTCGAAAAGGAGCTCTCGAAGGTCGAGCGGTTGAACCCTGCAGTGGCAGAGTACAATGTGCAGATGACATATCTCAACCTGATGCTAGACCTGCCCTGGGGCGAGTACACCAAAGATAATCTGGATCTCAACGCAGCTCGTGCCGTGCTCGACTCCGACCACTTCGGACTAGAGGAGGTAAAGGAGCGTATATTGGAGCACCTGGCTGTGATAAAGCTAAAGGGCGATCTGAAGTCGCCAATCATCTGCCTCTATGGAGCGCCTGGCGTGGGAAAGACCTCGCTCGGCAAGTCTGTGGCGGAGGCGTTGGAGCGTAAGTTCGGACGTATATCGTTGGGCGGTCTGCACGACGAGTCGGAGATCCGCGGACATCGCCGTACATATATAGGTGCGATGCCTGGTCGTATAATCCAGACCATCAAGCGCTGCGGATCGTCGAACCCCGTTATAATCCTCGACGAGATAGACAAGGTGGTCGTAAGCAACCACGGCGACCCATCGAGCGCACTGCTGGAGGTTCTCGACCCCGAGCAGAACACTACGTTCCACGACAACTACCTCGATGCGGAGTACGATCTCTCGAAGGTTATGTTCATCGCTACAGCCAACAATATTGCCAACATCAACCCCGCGTTGCGCGACCGAATGGAGATGATAAACATCTCGGGATACTTGATGGAGGAGAAGATAAATATCGCCTCGCTGCACCTGCTGAAGAAGCAGTGTGAGGCGCACGGTGTCGCCCTCGATCAGATCTCTGTTGGCGGCGAGGAGATCTACAGGAAGATCATCGCGGAGTATACTCGCGAGGCAGGTGTGCGATCGCTCGACAAGATGTTGGCGAAGATTGTCCGCTCGCGTGCCAAGCAGATTGCATTCGAGCAGGAGTATAGTGTGGAGATCTCGGCAGAGGATGTGGAGAAGATATTGGGTGTTCCGAAGTATCTCAACGACGAGTATGAGGTGGCAGGAATGACTGGCGTGGTGACAGGTTTGGCGTGGACGGAGGTCGGTGGCGACATCCTCTACATCGAGTCGATCCTATCGCCTGGCAAGGGTGCGTTGTCGCTCACGGGAAATCTCGGTCAGGTGATGAAGGAGTCGGCAACCATTGCACACGAGTGGGTCAAGGCGAACCACGCGAAGCTGGGCATCGACCCTCAGATATTTGAGAAGAACAACATCAACATACACGTCCCCGACGGCGCGATCCCCAAGGATGGTCCCTCGGCAGGTATCACGATGATAACCTCTATCGTCTCGACATATACGGGGCGCAAGGTACGCGATAGGATCGCTATGACAGGCGAGACGACGTTACGAGGTCGTGTAACACCTGTGGGAGGTGTCAAGGAGAAGATTCTGGCAGCTAAGCGTGCTGGCATAACGACTATAATATTGTCGGAGGATAACCGCAAGGATATTAGCGAGGTGAAGCCCGACTACATAGCTGGATTGACGTTCCACTATGTGAGGACGAATGAGGATGTGCTCGAAATAGCACTCGAAAAATAGTTGACTATGAGAGTGTTAGCAATCATACCTGCGCGCTATGCGTCGACTCGTTTTCCTGCGAAGCCGTTGGCTCTGTTGGGTGGCGTTAGCGTCATCGAGAGGGTCTACAGACAGGTTTCGTTGGCTGTAGACGACGTTGTTGTAGCGACCGACGACGAGCGAATTTTTAGCGCCGTAGAGGCGTTTGGCGGTGGGGTAGTGATGACCTCGGTCGACCACAAAAGCGGCACAGATCGTTGCTATGAGGCGTACACGAAGGTTGCGCTGCAGCGTGGCGAGTTCGACATTGTGGTCAACGTGCAGGGCGACGAACCATTTATTCAACCCGAGCAGATCAGGGCACTCGTCGAGTGTTTCGAACGCGACGAGCAGGTGGATATTGCAACCCTCGTGAAGCCCTTCGAGGTGGAGGATGGTGTGGAGGCGTTGGAGAATCCCAACACCCCAAAGGTCGTTGTCGACTCACGCAGTCGCGCTATCTACTTCTCGCGTTCGGTGATACCATATCTGAGAGGTGTGGAGCGTTCGAATTGGTTGGCTAAGCATCAGTATTACAGGCATATAGGAATGTATGGATTTCGTGCTGCCGCGTTGAGCGCTGTCACCTCGCTCCCTATGTCGGCGTTGGAGGTTGCAGAGTCGCTGGAGCAGTTGCGATGGATCGAGAACGGTTATCAAATCGGCGTTGGTGTCACTATGCAGCAGACGATCGGTATCGACACTCCCGAGGACCTGGAGGCTGCAGAGCGCTTCTTGGCGAGTGTTGCAGATGATAAATAGAGAACTAAATAGATGATTATGAGCGACATAAAGATTATTGCAGGGCCCTGCGTGATAGAGTCCGCAGAGCTCCTCGACGAGGTTGCATCGAAGATCGTTGAGATAAACGCTAAGTTGGGCACAGATATAATTTTCAAGGCGTCGTTCGACAAGGCTAACCGCACGTCGCTCTCGTCGTATCGAGGCGTTGGGCTTGAGCGTGGGTTGCAGATGTTGGCTGATGTACGCCAAAAGCGGGGGCTCAAACTCCTCACTGACATTCACGAATCGGCTCAGGCTGAGGCTATTGGTGAGGTCGTAGATGTCATCCAGATCCCGGCATTCCTCTGTCGTCAGACCGATCTTTTGGTTGCGTCGGCTCGTACGGGCAAGATCGTAAATATCAAAAAGGCACAGTTCCTTTCGGGCGAAGATATGCTCTATCCATACCAGAAAGCGATCGACTCGGGCGCTGAGGAGGTGTGGTTGACTGAGCGCGGTAATATGTTCGGTTACAACAACTTAATTGTCGACTTCCGTAATATCCCCGATATGTTGAAAATATCATCTACCGTGGTGATGGATTGCACCCACTCTGTGCAGCGCCCTGGTGGTGCTGGCGGCAAGACTGGTGGCAATCGCGAATTTGTACCTAGTATGGCACTTGCGGCTAAGGCGTTTGGCGCAAACGGATACTTCTTGGAGGTGCACCCCGATCCAGATCGTGGTATGAGTGACGCGGCTAATATGTTGCGACTCAGCGACTTGGAGGCGTTGGTCGAAAAGCTACTCTAAACTACTCAAATATATATGAGATAAGATAATCAAGATCGGACGCGATACCATTCGCACCGAGGCGGAGGCGCTTATGGCGATCGAGAGCCGTGTCGACGACGCATTTGTCGCTGCAGTCGAGGTGATCCTCGCAACACGTGGCAAGGTCATTATGACGGGCATAGGTAAGTCGGGGCTGATCTCGCAGAAGGTGGCGGCGACACTCGCGTCGACAGGTACACCCAGCTTCTTCCTGCACCCTGCAGAGGCGTTTCACGGCGACCTGGGGATGATTTCGCCCGAAGATGTCATAATCGCGACATCATACTCTGGCGAGAGCGACGAGGTGTTGAAACTAATCCCATTCATCAAGTCAAACAGCAACACGCTGATTGCGATGAGCGGCAACCCAAACTCAACGCTCGCCAAGAACTCTGACATACACATTAACATCGGTGTGACGCACGAGGCGTGCATATTGAAGCTCGCTCCGACAACATCGACAACTGCGCAACTCGCTATGAGCGATGCAATTGCGGTTGCGTTGATGCAGTGCCGCAACTTCACCAGCACCGACTTCGCACGTCTCCACCCTGGCGGTAGCTTGGGGCGTCGACTCCTGATGAAGGTTGAAAACGTTATGCGCAGCAACGATCTACCTGTAGTCGCACCCGACTGCTCGGCCAAGGATATGATTCACGCCATCAGCCGCGGAGGTTTGGGGCTAATCATCGTGTGCGACGACGATAAGATCGCAGGAATCGTCACTGATGGCGACATACGCCGTGCGATGGAGAGCCGCGAGGCAGAGTTCTTCAAGATCACTGCGCGCGACATATACTCCACAAATCCTAAGTGCATATCAATGAGCGAGAAACTGATCGCAGCAGAGCAGATAATGACACACTACAAAGTCAACTCAATCCTCGCCGTCGACGCCGAGGGCAAGCTTGCAGGCGTAATTCAGATCTACGACATAAAGCTATAATAGGGTAGACGCCAGAAAATTTGGGGACTGCGCTAACGCCGCGCGGCGGCAAGCTAGCTTGCATTTGCTTTTTGTTGCGGCAATTATAGGGGTGCTTCGCACTCCTATAATTGCCGAGATTTAGATACTGCGATTAGATTCTCTGTGTGACCATCATAAAAGTAAAGTTAACGCCACCTCATTCTTTTAGGTAATGGGTGGCGTTAGCTCTATTGTGTCTGATCTTTTATCGCTCGTTGGTGCTCTATTTCTTAGCCTTTGGTGCGAGGATCATATTCATCTTCTTGCCCTCTAGGCGTGGCATCGACTCCACCTTTGCAATCTCCTCTAGGTCTGTTGCGAAGCGAAGCAAGAGGATCTCGCCCTGCTCCTTAAAGACGATAGAGCGTCCGCGGAAGAATACGTATGCCTTCACTTTCGCCCCCTCCTTGATGAAGTTCTCTGCGTGTTTGAGCTTGAAGTTGTAGTCGTGGTCGTCAGTCTGCGGACCAAAACGGATCTCCTTCAAGACCGTCTTTGTCTGGTTCGCTTTGAGCTCCTTCGCCTTCTTCTTCTGCTGATATAAGAACTTCGAGTAGTCGGCAATGCGACATACGGGTGGTTCTGCCTTAGGTGAGATCTCGATCAAGTCGAGCTCCAATTCGTCTGCCATACGTAGCGCCTCACGTGTCGAGATCACCTCAGATGCCTCGATGTTGTCGCCAACCAAACGCACCTGTGGCACGTCGATCTGGTTGTTTATACGGTGTGGATTCTCCTTCTCGGGGAGTCTACGTCCACGAATTCCACCCATTGCTGGTCTGGGTCGATTTGCATTGTTCGCTGCCGAGTTGAATGGTCTCGGGTGGAATGGTTTTGGTCCTGCTATAGCTTTGTCCTCCTAAATATTTTGTTTACAATATCTTGATCTAGTGTTAATTGATGCAAAGATATAAAAAAAATATATATCTTCGCAACAATTAGCTCTAAAATTTACTCCTCGCCATCGAGTTTGTTAGCATCAATCTCCGCCTTTACAACAGCCGTGATATAGTCAGCAAACTCCTGGATCGACATCTGTCCCTTGTCGCCCTCGCCCTGAGCACGTACCGAGACTAATCCATCCTCCATCTCCTTCTCGCCGACGATCAGCAGATAGGGTATGCGCTTCATCTCGTTGTCGCGGATCTTACGTCCAATCTTCTCGTTGCGGTCATCGACCTGTGTGCGTACATCCTGCTTGTTGAGCAGCTTCGACACCCTCTCTGCATAGTCGTTGTACTTCTCCGAGATCGGCAACACAACCACCTGATCTGGTGACAACCACAATGGGAAGCGTCCGCCTGTGTGCTCCAACAATACTGCCACAAATCGCTCCATCGAGCCAAAAGGTGCGCGGTGGATCATTATCGGGCGGTGCAACTTGTCGTCTGACCCCTTATATGTAAGGTCGAAGCGCTCGGGTAGGTTGTAGTCGACCTGGATAGTTCCGAGCTGCCACTTACGACCGATCGCATCCTTCACCATAAAGTCGAGCTTTGGACCGTAGAATGCTGCCTCGCCATACTCTACAATGGTGTTGAGACCCTTCTCCGCTGCTGCCTCGATGATAGCTGACTCCGCCTTCTCCCAGTTCTCGTCTGATCCGATATACTTCTCGGTGTTCTTGGGGTCGCGCAACGATACCTGCGCAGTGTAGTTGTCGAACTTCAGCGTCTTGAAGATGTAGAGGACAATGTCGATCACCCTCTTGAACTCCTCCAACAGCTGGTCGGGGCGAACGAATAGGTGGGCGTCGTCCTGAGTAAATCCTCTCACGCGAGTAAGTCCGTGGAGCTCACCCGTCATCTCGTAGCGATAGACAGTGCCAAACTCCGCCATACGGATAGGTAGATCTTTGTATGAGCGAGGCTTCACCTTATAGATCTCGCAGTGGTGTGGGCAGTTCATCGGTTTCAACAAGAACTCGTCGTTCTCGTCGGGCGTGTGGATTGGCTGGAACGAATCCTTGCCATACTTCGCGTAGTGACCCGAGGTGACATATAGCTCCTTGTTGCCGATGTGCGGAGTGATAACCTGCTGGTAGCCGTGCTCGCGCTGAACGCCGCGCAAGAATCCCTCCAACCTCTCGCGAAGTGCAGCACCCTTGGGCAACCACAACGGAAGTCCCTGACCTACGCGCTGCGAGAATGCAAAGAGCTCCAGCTCCTTACCCAACTTGCGGTGGTCGCGTTTCTTAGCCTCCTCCATCATCGCTAGGTAGTCGTCGAGCAACGACTTCTTGGGGAACGTGATTCCGTAGATACGTGTGAGCATCTTGTTCTTCTCGTTGCCTCTCCAGTATGCACCTGCCACAGAGGTTAGTTTGATCGCCTTGATGTGTCCCGTGTGGGGGATGTGAGGTCCGCGGCAGAGGTCGGTGAATGTGCCGTTGGTGTAGAACGAGATCGTTCCATCCTCTAGCTCCGAGATCAACTCACACTTATATGTCTCACCCATTGCCTCGAATCGAGCCAACGCCTCGCTCTTGCTGACATCTGTGCGTGTCAGCGTCTCCTTGCTTCGTGCGAGCTCGATCATTCGCTTCTCGATCGTCACAAGGTCTGATTCGGTGATTGGGCGTGGTGACTCTACGTCGTAGTAGAAGCCACTCTCGATAGCGGGTCCGATGCCGAACTTAACCCCTGGGTAGAGCTCCATTAGAGCCTCCGCCAAGAGGTGCGACGAGGTGTGCCAGAAGGCGTGCTTGCCCTCGTCGTCGTCCCACTTGTAGAATTTTACTGCTGCGTCCTGTGAGATAGGGAATCCCATATCCACAGTCTCTCCGTCAACCGATGCAGCGAGGCAGTCTGCAGCTAAACGAGGGCTGATGCTCTCCGCCACCTGAAATGCGGTTGTCCCTTCGGTGTATTCGCGTTGCGAGCCGTCGGGAAATGTTACTTTAATCATTTTGTTTTATCTTTGTGTTTTGTGTTTTGTTGTCGAGCCCTCCCTTTCCACAATTACGAGACGGAATAGGGCGCTTTACAACATTGTTTATTGCTGTTGCTGTTGTTGCTCCGACGACGTCTGGATCTCTGTAGCTGGGCTCTCCGACGCCTTTGGCTGCTGCTGAGGATATTGTGGACGTGGCTCTCGTGGCGTTCTGTTGTTGTCGCGAGTGTTGTCGCGTGGCTCGCGGCGTGTGTTGCCCTCGCGGCGGTTCGAACCCTCGTAGTTGCGGTGTTGGTTCTCGCGGTAGCCACCTCGGTGGTCGCCCCTCTCTCGCTCGGTGTCGATGTGCTGAAGTGGATCTTTGCTTATCTCGGCGTAGATCTTGCGCGAGTTGACTACGTCGATCGCCATATAGATCGCATTGCGCATAGAGTCGGTGTTTGCCACATCTTTGCCTGCAATGTCGTACGCCACACCGTGGTCGGGCGACGTCCTCACAGCCGTAAGTCCTGCCGTGAAGTTGACACCCTCGGGAGAGAGCGTCTTGAAGGGGATCAACCCCTGGTCGTGATATATCGCCAGAACTGCGTCGTACTTCTTGTAGCTCGCTGCGGCAAAGAATCCGTCGGCAGGGAATGGTCCAAACGCAAAGACTCCTCCCTTATATGCCTCCTGTATAGCGGGTTGAATGATCTCCTGCTCCTCGCCTCCGAGCATACCGCCCTCGCCTGCGTGGGGGTTGAGCGACATCACGGCTATGCGTGGCTCGCGGATCGAGAAGTCTGTGATTAGCGTCTTGCGAAGCCCCTGTAGATCCTTCACTATCATCTCTGTCGAGATCATCTCTGCCACCTTATTGAGCGGCACGTGCTTCGTCACAAGACCTACCTTGAAGATCTCGCTGCACATCATCATCATCGACTCGCCCTCGAACTGCGACGCCATAAACTCCGTATGACCCGTGTGTGTGAAGTCGCTGCTCTGTACACTCTCCTTGTTGAATGGTGCTGTCACCACTGCATCCAGAGCGCCGCTCTTTAGCTCCTCCGCAGCCTTGGCGAGCGCCTCGATAGCCGCCTTACCAGCCTCAGCTGCCGCCTTGCCTGGCGTGACAGATCCTACTGCGCCGCACTCGACTAGGTTGACGCGCCCTTTGCGAGCCTCGCCTGCCGATGCTACTACGTTGAACGATATGTTGTCCAACTCCGCGATCGTCTTTTTGTAGTGCTCTGCTACGCTCTTCGAGCCATAAATTATAGGTGTGCAGATCTCGCACATCCTGCTATCCGAAAATATCTTTAGGATCAACTCCCAACCGATTCCGTTGGTGTCGCCCTGTGTAACTCCTATCTTTAGTATCTCTGTCATATTTTTCTCCGCAAATCTCTTGCTGCAATTTTTGATTGAGCGAAGATAGTTATTTTTTTTCGGTTTCGAAACACTTCGAGCCAAAATATTTTATACTAGAAGTATTCGTTGCGATATTCGTAGTTGTTGCGCAGGCTCTCGAACGCCTCGGGCAGTAGTTTGAGTTGGGCGCTTTCGCCCTCAATGTCAAAGTGTTGTGCTATTGTCTTGGTGAGCTCCTCCCACTCGATCTGCACCCCGTCGTTGCGCATAACTGCAGGGTACCAACTCCTCTCTATCGGAAGTGAGAAGTGCTCGGTAATGCTCTTTGCTGTGATTGCCGAACCGTTAGCCTTGCCCTGGATCGAGTAGCCTGCAATGTGGGGTGTGGAGATCACTGCGCGATGTAGTAACTTGCGGTCGATTTTGGGTTCGTTCTCCCATACGTCGATCAGCAATTTGTGGTCGGGGTTCGAGAGCAATGCTTCGCTCTCTATGCACTCTCCGCGCGAGGTGTTGATGATCGTGGCGTGAGGCTTTAGTAGCTTGATATTCTGTGTGTTGAGTAGGTGATACGTGGTTGTGTCGAGCGGCGTGTGTAGGCTCACTATGTCACAGCTGCCGAGCAGTTCGTCGAGCTCCACAAACCCCTCCTCGGTGAGTGCTCGCGGAGGGTCGCAGCAGACCACGTCGAAGCCCCACGCGCGGCAATACTCCACAATGAGGCGTCCGACATTGCCGACCCCCACAACTCCAATCCTACGCTCCTGAGGTTGCCACCCCTCGCGTCGGCTCAGATGCACGAGCGCCGCACCGATCCACTGTAGTACGCCGCGCGCGTTGCACCCTGCGGCAGTCGTTACGGCGATCCCTCTCTCTCTGCAATAGTCGAGGTCGATGTGGTCGTAGCCGATAGTCGCGGTGGCGATGTGGCTGACGTTAGAGCCCTCAAGCAGCGCCGCATCACACTTGGTGCGTGTGCGGATGATTAGTGCGTCTGCGTCGCGGATAATATCGGGCGTAAACTCTCGGCCGACAGCGTAGCGCACATCTGCATAGGGCTCAAAAAGCCCCTCTAAAAATGGAATTGCACTATCTATGACTATCTTCAAAGCGTGGAGTTTGTTAATTAAAAAAAATGTAGAGCGCAAATATAGGATATATATTAATAAATTTTATTACATTTGCCCATAATTATTACAACATTAGTGGAAAATGAGCGAAAATCTCATAAATTTTGACCCAAACGGAGTAGGCGTAGTGGGTGGCGGATTCTTTTCGTTGCCCTTTATGATCGAGTCGTCGAGGGTCGTCATACTCTCTGCACCGTGGGATGTGACTGTCTCGTATGGAGCAGGCACGGCGGCGGCACCTGAGGCTTTGCGTGAGGCGTCGTCGCAGCTCGATCTATTCGACTCGTCGGCTCGCGACGCCTGGCAACAGGGGATAGCTACACTACCTCTGTCGGAGGATATTGCAGCGCTATCGGCGCATCTACGACCCGAGGCAGAGCGTGTGATCCAACACCTAGAGGCTGGAGGCGATGTGGCTGACCAAGCTATTGCCGAGGCTGTAGGGGCGGTCAACCGCGGCTCACAGCAGCTCAACGACTATATATATAATGAGAGTCGCGAGATTCTCGCCGCAGGTAAGATCCCGGCACTCGTCGGTGGCGACCACTCTACGCCCTATGGGGCGATCAAGGCGGTGGGTGAGTTTCACTACTCGTTTGGTGTGTTGCATATAGATGCACACCGCGATCTGAGGGTCGCATACGAGGGCTTCGAGTTCTCGCACGCCTCGATTATGTATAATGTATTGCGCGACGTGAAGCAGGTCGAGAGGTTGGTGCAGCTTGGCGTACGCGACTTCTGCGACGACGAAGAGAGTCTCGCCGAGGGGTCGAATGGTAGGGTAGTGAGTTTCCCCGATATGACCCTCGCACGAGGGCGTTTTGAGGGTGAGACGTGGGGGGTGCAGGCGCGGCGTGTTGTCGACGCACTTCCTCAGAGGGTATATGTGAGTTTTGATATAGATGGTCTCGTGATGGGGTGTTGTCCCCACACAGGCACCCCCGTCCCGGGCGGATTGGAGTACAACGAGGCGATATATCTATTAGAGTTGGTGGTGGAGTCGGGGCGCCAGATCGTCGGGTTTGACGTTGTGGAGGTTGTCCCGAGTGAGTGCGATGTTACAGATTTAGCAGTAGGTGCGAGAGTGCTCTACAAATTGTGTGGATTGGCTATTAAATCAAATTTATAAATAAAAAAAATGTTTTTACATCTATCAAAATTTGCGTGGGTACGCCATAGCTACTCCGCAAAGCAACGAACACTAGAGTTTACACGCAAACCGTGGGCTGGAGGTGTTGTACTACTTTTGTGTGTCATCCTAGCGATGATATTCGCCAATATGGAGTGGAGCGCCGAGGCGTACCACGCACTGCTGACGACCGACCTGAAGATGCTGATTCAGTCGCACGACGGCACGATCGACATCCTCTTTCCGAGGGATATGAATGTGGAGAGGTTGGTCAACGACGCTCTGATGGTGTTGTTTTTCTTCCTCGTAGGTCTAGAGATTAAGCGCGAGGTGCAGCACGGAGAGCTCTCATCGCCCAAGAATGCGATACTGCCTGTGTTGGCAGCGCTGGGCGGTATGGTTGTGCCTGCTCTGATCTATGCGGTGGTGAATGGTGGTACAGCCTCGGAGGTGGGTTGGGGTATCCCGATGGCAACCGACATCGCCTTTGCGATCGGTATATTGTCGATGTTGGGAGATCGTGTGCCTGTGTCGTTGAAGATATTCCTCACGGCGCTCGCTATTGCCGACGACTTGGGCGCAATTATCGTCATTGCGCTTTTCTATGGTGGGTCGATCGACCTTGTCTACCTCTCGTTGGCGGTCGTTGCGATGGTGTTTGTCTACTTTCTCAATCGACTCGGAGAGCGACATATGTTTCACTATGTGATTATGGCGATCATCGTCTGGACGCTATTCTACTACTCGGGTATCCACGCGACAATGGCAGGTGTGGCTATGGCGCTACTGATCCCTACGACACCTCGATATAGCAAGCAGACATTCCTGCG
The DNA here is from genome assembly GCA_047178665.1 of Rikenellaceae bacterium. Taxonomy (GTDB): domain Bacteria; phylum Bacteroidota; class Bacteroidia; order Bacteroidales; family Rikenellaceae; genus Alistipes. Next base: position 58,129 of record JBCQTK010000009.1, read on the forward strand.
CCAGGCCGATCTTCTGGAGCAGAGCATAGTCGACGCAGCGCACGAGGGGGGCGAACATAGCGACGGACACTACCACGAGCAGCTCCGCAAGATGGCGGGACTCACGCGCAACTCGATCCCGATGAATGCGCAGCTAGAGGAGGTTCTTTCGCCCTACGTAACTTTTATCGTGATGCCGATCTTTGCGCTGGTCAATGGTGGTGTCAAGATCGACGCGGAGCATCTCGACATTTTTAAGTACACGGCAGAGATGGGTTCGATCGGAATGGGTGTGTTCTTGGGTCTTGTTGTGGGCAAGCCGCTCGGTATATTTCTGATGAGCTGGCTCGCTGTGAAGTCGAAGTTGGCGGTGAAGCCCTCGGGTGCTACGTGGAAGATGTTGTTCGCTGTGGCGTGTTTGGGAGGTATTGGTTTTACGATGTCGATCTTTGTCGATACGTTGGCGTTTGGCTCTGGCAATGAGGAGTTTGTGAATATGGGAAAGATAGCGATCCTGGCTGGTTCGTTGACTGCGGCAGTGGTCGGTGTCGTGTTGATATTGTTCTGCGCAAAGAGCGAAGATAGTGTGAAACAAGATAAAATTGAAGAGAGTAATGCTGCGTAAATTTTTAGTAACTTTAGCTATAGCCGTGGCCCTAGCCGTCGGTGGTGTGGGGTGTTCGTTGGGTGGCGACAATGTTAAGAGTATTGACCACAGAGCGGTTGGGTTGGCTTCGGGAAGCGACTCGCTAGCATACATTATAGGTATGAACATAGCGGAGCAGCTCCAGAAGATGGACTCGACTATTAATATAGGCGTGGTGTGTCGTGCTATCGTCGAGCAGAGCGAGGGTGAGTCGGTCTTCTCTCGTTCGCAGGCGAGGGAGGCGTATATCCGCTACCTGCTCTACACGGAGCCTGAGCAGCGCCGCAGCTACGAGGAGCGATTTCTGGCAGACCTTGCTGCCAACAACCGCGACTTCACCCGCACCAAAAGCGGTCTGACATATCACATCGGGGTGATCGGCGACGAGTCGATTGTGCCGAAGTCTAACAACGACTGGGTAACGCTGAAGTGTGCCATATCGAGAGTTGGTGGCGAGGTGATTGTTGCCGACACAACCTTTGTGGGGGCGTTGTCGGATCTGCCGACAGGTATCGAGGAGAGCATCAAGATGATTGGTAAGGGCGGACGTGTCGAGGCGTGGATTGCATCGAAGTTGGCGTATGGCGAGGCTGGCGAACCCGAGATGGGAATTGAGCCGACCGAGACTCTGCGCTACGAGATAGAGGTTGTCGACGTGGAGAAGGGTGCTGCATTGAAGTATAAGAAGGAGCTAGAGCAGGAAGAGGTGTTCTAGGTAGATGGTGAGAGCTAAGGTGACGAGAGAGGGGTTCAACAATCCTGCTGCAGAGGCGTGGGATGGGGTAGCTATGCCGCAGCGCATATTCGCTATCCTTGCGGTGATGTTTGCTGTGTCGCTGTCGGTGATCGATGGCGTGATAGCCAACATTGCGCTGCCTACTATCTGCCGTGGGTTGGAGATCTCGGCGTCTGACTCGATCTGGATCGTCAACACCTACCAGATCGCTATCATCGTCTCGTTGCTCCCCTTTTCGGCTCTGGGCGACTATGTCGGCTACAGGCGTCTCTATATCGCTGGGCTCACCACCTTTACGCTTATGTCGGTGGGGTGTGCTGTGTCGTGGAGTTTCGAGTCGTTGGTGTTGTGCCGCGTTGTGCAG
>JBCQTK010000010.1:0-51178 GCA_047178665.1 Rikenellaceae bacterium
AATTTTATCGCTTAGGCGGAATAAATTTGAGCCTGGCTCCGATTTGTTTCGCCTTTTCTTATGTCCCTATAGTTTCTTGACCTCAATTCAGTTGCATTTGCAGGTTGAATTCAGCTAAAGTTACCCTCAACCTTGCCATAATATGCCGACTGCATACCCGACGGGTCTGTGATAAATGAGATTTTATTTCCATCAAACCATCCCATCACAAAGACACCCGTCAGCTCATTTACAGCCTCCCAATATTGCTCTTCACCCTTCTCGTACTCCTCTGCAATTTTAGCAAGCTGCGTCACCTCCTCGTGCTCCATCGTAAATGGATTGTAGCAGTGACCAAGCAGGAAATGTGTCACACCACCCTTCGTAAAATGATGGCACTTAGCCAAATTATGAGTCATGAAATAGTACTCACCAAGTTTCTCGACATTCCAATTTCCATAGAATGGGAATGATTCCATATCGAGCTGCTGCTGGGTTACAATGAACCCCCTGCGAAACAACAGATTACGAAGATCGACACGTACATCTAGTTGTTCCTTTAAATTAGACCTATTCATTTGTATTTTGATTAGTATACCCCATTAGTGTCCATTAAAACTCAGAAAAAGTTCTTTGAAATTATTGTAAATTAGAGTGTTACAGCGATATTTCGTTGGCACGGATTTGATTTTGTAAATTTGCATCATCTAAACAATTGATGCAAATTTACAAAATCAAATACGTATTCTCACAATTAGTCGAGTTTCTCAACTTCGACAAGTTTCGCAAGATAGTCGACAAGCACCAAGGCAACCGCTACACGAAGAATTTCACCTGTTGTAATAAGCTCCTTGTGATGATGTTTGGTCAGCTCTCGGCTCGTGTTTCGCTCCGAGATCTTATCTCCGCTACTACTGCTCATCGGAGTAAATCTTACCACTTGGGCTTCGGTAAAAGTGTCACTCGAAGCAACCTTGCAAAAGCCAATCAAAATCGAGACTACAAAATCTTCGAGGAGTTTGCATACTACATCGTCGGTATAGCAAGATCCAAACGTGTCGACCACATTTTCAAACTCAATGGCAATGTATATGCGTTCGATTCCACGACCATCAAGCTATGTTTGGATGTCTTTTGGTGGGCTAAGTTCCGCAAGAGAAAAGGCGGCATCAAAGTACATACGCTTTACGACATCGAGACACAGATACCAACGTTCTTTCACATCACGACAACATCGACACACGACTCTAAGGCGATGGATAAAATCCCCTATGAATCTGAATCTTACTACATCTTTGACCGTGCTTACAACAAGTTTAAAGCTCTGTATAAGATCGACCAAGTTGGAGCATATTTTGTTGTTCGTGCCAAGAAAAACTTGCAGTTTAAAGCCTTAAAATGGAAGCGGCGGATGCCAAAGAATATACTCTCAGATATGACCATCGACCTCACTGGCTACAACTCTCAAAAGCAATATCCTGAGCCGTTGAGATTGGTAAAATATTGGGATGATGAGCAAAAACGAGAGTTCGCATTTCTCACAAATGCAACCCACCTCAAGGCTCAACAGGTTGCCGACCTATACAAAAATCGGTGGCAAGTAGAGCTGTTTTTCAAGTGGCTAAAGCAGCACCTGAAGATCAAAAAGTTTTGGGGCGAGAGTGAAAACGCAGTCCGCATTCAGATCTATATTGCGATGATAACCTACTGCTTGGTGGCGATCGTCCAACACGATATGCAACTCAAAAGATCGACCTATGAGGTACTACAAATTTTGAGCATCTCGCTGACCGACACCACGCCTCTGCGAGATCTATTCGACAACTCTAATTTCAATAATGTCAATGAACATTCTGGTTACAGTGAACCAAATTTATTTAATTTTTAAGCTGTCCTGTTTTTAGTGGACAGTAGTGACATCAGTTATTTGTTAACAACCATAAAATCCAGCATCTCAGGTGTCAAGTGTGTCCCCTTGACTACATTGTCCCAGGGCATCTCGGTGTCGGGTTGCGCGCTTTACTACCGTGTAGGTTAATTCCAGAGGTTGTTATTGCTCAGTGTTTACGGCTGTCGCTTTGTCGCTTGATCTGTTCCATATTAACCCTAGCGTGCCATCAAAGTTGCCTCTATATTGGTCGTCATCATCCTACTTGATCTGCTTGGTTAGTCAACCTTTGAGACTTTTCTTGCCGAAAAGTTGACCTCGCATAAGTTGCGAATCTGACACTCCCAAAACAGCACGTGGTCCTTCCAATCCATCTTATACCATTAAATATTGTGTTCGTCTGCATATTCGATCTTCATAAAGCCCAGAGCTCTGTCGAAATATTTCTCGTACATATAATACGCCTAGTACTCATATCTGAAGAGGAGGTTTCGGCGTCGATCCTTCAAGATGAACATATATACATCGCCGTCTGTTGGGTTACGTCCATACTGTAACTTTACTATCTCCGAGAGGTGCGCATAGCCTTGTGGTATATCGGTCACGCTCGGCATATAGTAGAACTTCATCACTCCTATTAACCCAAACATAACGCCTCCAGCTTTGAAATTAAACCTCTGAGGCTTGGGTCGAGATCTGCGTGGCGTAGTACTCGGTGCCATCGTTTAGGCGCAGGTCGATCTTGGCGATTGTGACAGAGTCTGTTATTGGTGATGCGGCGATAATAGTTTCAACATCTACAGTCTACATCTACAGTCTATTTGCTTTCTGTGATTACATCAGTCTCTGGACTATTAGTAGTTTCGACTTAATAAGCCTTCTTGCGGAAATACGATAGATACCACCGCTCGAAGTGAGCGTAAACAATCACATTGCGAGTACAATATTGCGAGATGCGAATATCCCGCTTTGCCACATCTTTTTGATACCGATACCATAACGTCTTAAAGTCTGTGTGACTTGCCATTTTTTCGTAATTTTTGATTCGTTACAAAGATGAGTATTTTTATTGGGGGTTTCGGAATGCCATTTTGGGGAGTATACCAGAAAAGTTCCTTTATTTTTCATTAACAAACATATTGGCATATTTTTTTTCGAGCGTCACTATAAATACAAATAAATTGTAATATTTAATAATAATCCTTGATGAAACTTTAAAGCCTTTTATGTTAAAAAATTCAACCAATTTTAAATACTTAATCCCAGCCTCTTTTTTTTCATAAAATAAAATATTCTTTAGCTGATCTTGAATAGCTCGATTCTCTATGGTAGATAATATGTCAGAATGACTAGCTAATAAAGTTGAACAAATATACTGATTCAGTTGAAGACATGACAATGCAAACTCATATTGAACTCTAGCACTTTTAGAGTTACTTACACCGCCATCATGTATTCTATATACAGACGTTACATCTGATAAATATTCAACCTTTGATCTGCTTAATATATATGAAACAATAGCTAAATCCCCTAAAGAATACTGTCTTGTACCCATCCAAGCTTGATACTGAGAATATAGTTCGGTTCGTAATACCCATGTACATGTAGCTAACCATACACCCCTTAGTATATAATTATTTAGAGATTTAATTTCAGTTCTAATAGATTCTTTAAAAAAACTACTAATACATGATTTATCATCTTCTCTATATCTATCTACATTTGTAAAACACAACCCATACTCGGGATTTGCCTCTAGGAAGTCGACCTGCTTTTGGAGTTTGTGGGGGTCGGTCCAGTAATCGTCGCCTTCGCACATCGCTATGTATTTGCCTCGCATATGGGCGGTCATTATGCGTTGTAGCGAACCATCTTTTTTTGAGTATTGGTTTTCTGTTTCGTATAGTGGTTTTATTATGTCGGGGTATTTTTCGGCGAACTCGGCTATTATTGCGGCAGTGCCGTCGGTTGAGGCATCGTCGTGAACTACTGCTTCGAACTTAAAATTTGTCTGCTGCATCACGAAACCCTCTAAACACTCGCGGATGTATGGCTCGTGGTTGTAGGTTATGCAGCGGATTGTTACTATAACATCTAACTTATTATTCATTTTTTCTAATTAATTTTGCTGGACGCCCCATCATAACAGAATAATCTGATACAGATTTAGTAACTAAAGATCCTGCACCAATATATGAATGTGAACCAATTTTATTAACTTTCCCCGATATTGTACTAACACCAATACCCAAAAACACATAATCTCCTATCTCAGTATATGCACCTATCGTCGTGTTAGATGCTAAATAACAATGTTCTCCGATAGATGAAGAGTGTGTAATAGCTGTATTATATGAGAATACGGTATTATCACCGATACGAGTTTCTGGATGTATGACCACATTTATGTGTATAACAACCCCTAACCCTAACTTCGCAAACCTTGATACGGTAGCAGTAGGGTGAATCAAAGTTGGGATATTACCACCTAACGATATTATTTTACCAAAAACTGCCGCTCTCATTTTATTATCACCCTGACTTAGGGCAACGTTTATTCGATTTATATCTTCTCTTCTATATAAATCTTCAAAAGACCCAAGGATATTATAACCATAAAATAAATCACCAGTCCTCTCTTCATTATAATGATATAATCCAATAACAGTATAACCACAGGCTTCAGCTAGATCTATATATACAAGAGTATTATTCCCTACTCCTAATATAAATATCTCCTTGTTATTCATTTGTTATTATATTTAAAATCAACCTAGAATCACACTCACTCAACCCCGCATACATAGGCAAGCAAATAACACTATCGGCGATTTTGTTGGCGATGGGTAAGTTTTCCTTACTCGCCGATGGTAAGCCTCGGTAGGTTGTGAAGTCGCTGATGAGTGGATAGAAATAGCGGCGACCAAATACTCCATTCTCTTTCATCTTGGCGTAGAGCTCGTCACGTGTCATTCCGTACTTCTCTGCATCAACGAAGATTGGGAAGTATGAGTAGTTATGTTTTACACCCTCAACATCTTCGAGATATGTTATTCCATCGACATCTTTCAAGGCTGCTCGATACTGCTCTGCTACCGCTCTGCGTGAGGCGATTGCATCGTCTACTTGACGGAGATTCAGCAAGCCATAGGCTGCTCTAATCTCGTCCATCTTGCTATTGATTCCTGGTGCGATCACCTCCGTCTCGCCTGCAAAGCCAAAGTTTTTGAGGTAGTCTATTCTCTGCTTTGTCTTTTCATCATTGACGATGAGTGCGCCACCCTCGACCGTATTATAGACCTTTGTAGCGTGAAAACTGAGGGTCGACATATCACCAGCCTCCAATATCGACTTGCCATTTACCTCGACACCAAAGGCGTGCGCTGCATCGCAGATCACTTTCAGACCATACTTGTCTGCAATCGCTTGGATACGCTCTGTATCGCAAGGTGTGCCGTAGACGTGTACGGGCATTATCGCTGTCGTCTGAGGTGTTATCGCCGCCTCGATCAGATCGGGGTTGATATTGCACGTCACGGGGTCGATGTCGACAAAGACGGGTTTGATACCGTTCCACCACAGCGAGTGGGTCGTTGCCACGAAACTATACGGAGTCGTGATCACCTCGCCAGTGATGCGCAGAGCTTGCAGGGCTGTGATTAGGGGCAATGTACCATTGGTAAAGAGTGATAAATATGGCACTTTCAGATACTCCGCAAGTGCCTTCTCAAGCTCTTGGTGGTAGTGCCCGTTATTAGTTAGCCACTTGCGATCCCATATGTCTTTTAGGAGTTCGTGGAACTCATCGAGATCTGGAAGAAGGGGCGATGTTACTGTTATCATCTATCTTTTAATTAGTTCTTTTAAGTATCCAACCTCCCTGAAGCGGAAGATCAAGGCGATAAAGGAGTAGGTTACAGCACCTACTGCAACACCAGCGGCTAATTGCAGTATCGGTGACTCTATTAGTGTTGTCGTAAAGTACACTACGCCCCCCATTACCAAAGAACCTAGCAGGGCTGGGAGTAGATCGTACATCTGTTTCAAATAGCCGACATTTATTAGTTTGCCGGTGTAGTGGGTGTTTACTATCAAACATACGATTGAAGTGAATATTCTTCCGTAACACATCGCTACTAACCCCATTGGTATAGTCGTCACAAGCACCGTAACACCTATGATCTTCTTTATAACTTCTAAGCGTAGGAATAGATCTGATCGCCCTTTGACCTGTAATAGGTTGAGGTTAATGGCGTGGATTGGATACCACATCATTGCAAAGCATACTATCTGTAGATAGATTATTGAATCGCTCCACTTAGGCGTTAATATTGTGATAATTAATGGACTAGCTATTGCAGACAATCCAATCATCAACGGAAAGACCAAAAAAGCTGATACCTGAAGTAATTTCCGATAATTTATAGATAGTCGTTCATCCTCATCTTGCATCTTGCTAAGTACAGGGAATGTTACACGCTGAATGATACCTGTAATATTCTCGGATGGAAATTTAGACAGGTTGCTCGCACGTGAATATACACCTAGTTCTCCCGCACTAAAGACCTTACCGATGACGATGGTATAGATATTATTATATGTAGTATCTAGCAGTGCTGATGCCAATAGCTTCGAACCATAACCAAAAAGTTCATCAAATGACTTTTTTGAGAATGGCATTGTCGGGAACCATCTCACAGTAGTCCATAACATCACTGTTCGGATAAGTGTCGAGGCGATAGATTGTGCAACGAGTGCCCATACGCCCCATCCCATATAGGCTGTTGTTAAAGCTATGGCACTAGCCAAAATGTTGCTTGTAAATGCTACTTTTGCTTGCGACTTAAAATCTATTCGAGCTGCTAATATTGATTGTTGAACACCATTAAATGAACCTATTATGAGCCTTAAACTCAGAACCCGCATAATCGGGATCAGCAGCGGTTGGTCATAAAACTTCGCAACGATAGGAGCTGACAAAAACACCAATAATGTAGCGATCGCTCCGATGACTATATTGAAGTAAAAAACTGTTGAATTATCACTCTCTGTACGGTCGTTTTTGCGAATTAGTGCTGATGAAAATCCACTATCTATAAATGTTCCACTAATAGCAAAGAAGATCGATGTCATAGCAATAACACCATAGTCGCTTGGTGCAAGTTGCCTAGCGATAAGTAGTCCTGTTATGAATCCGACTGTCTGGAGTGAAAACCGCTCTACAGCACTCCAACCTACAGCTTTTGCTGTTTTCTTTTTTAATCCTTGGGACATTTGTATTCGTAGTAATTAGTAGAATGGGGACTTATAGCGATGAGAATAATTCAATCCACCTATCTATAATATAATCTTTCTTATATTCGTCAGACTTCTTGTGCCCGCACTGCCCCATTCTCTCCCTAGTCGACGATGAGTTCATTATTGTCATCAATCCATGAGCAAGACCATCCACGTCTCCAACTTTATCTACAATTATACCTGAAATATTATGATCAATCATATCGCGTGGACCACATTTAAAAGCATAACTTACTATAGGTAATTTATGCATCATCGCTTCAACTAAAACCAATGGCATACCTTCATTTTTAGATGTCATAACATATATAGAACTTTTCATATATTCTGATGATACATCTTTAGTAACACCCTCTAGAGAGACATATGACGATAAGCCTAACTTATCTATCTGACTTTGAAGTGTATTTCTCAATGATCCATCTCCGTATATCGACAAATGCCAATCTTGATACTGTTTTGAAACAATACTCCATGCATTTATTAATGAATCATACCCCTTCTCTTCCTGCAATCGACCAACCGCAATAACTCGTTTGCAGGAATAATCAGGATTTACACTATCAGGCAACTTCATTGATGAAAAATTAGGTATTGCAATGACATTATCAAGTTCAACCCAGGCATCTCTATCCTCTTTCGTCAAAACGACAAATCGTTCGACTCCCTTTAACACCTTTATAAATCTATATCGGCGCATAGAGGCTAAAGCGACTCTTAGAGTCTTTATAACACCTTTATTTCGTCTAGAAATATAATCAATCACGGAATTACGGCTAAAATGGTATTCGACAATTTTTTTGCTTTTATCTGTTAACTTAGGTAACATCCAAAACTCATCTGTAGCCAATGAAATAACCACGTCTACAGATACCTTATTTAACAAGCAATCCAGTTTTTGCAAATGATCCTTACGACTTATTAACCTAGACCTACGCCTTTTGAAATAACCGACCATTTTTTCGTGAGAGTTGTCTACGCTAAGATCATGAAAAAGAACTTTGTCATTAAATTTGAAGAAGTTACTATTGCCCTCCTGATGTGCCGTAATAATGTGAACCTCTACTCCTCGTTGTACGAGAGCATCAGTCTTATCGCACAGTATACGCTCCATTCCGCCGGCCTTGTATACTGAATTTATTATATACGCTATTTTCATACTACCTATAATCTTTACAAATGGGTCTTATGTGATTATTTTGCAATATCTTATCATTGTACTTCAAACTTAGAGGATGAAATATAGCACCCAAAATATTAGCCCACCGAATAGGATATCCTATATTTTTACCATAAGTATCACCTGGGTACCTCTCCAATTCATTAGCATAACTATCCATTCTGGACAATAATTCATTGTACCACTCTGTTGTAATCGGAGTGTATGGTCTACATATAAAAGAACAAACTCCAACTAAATACCTGTAATGTCGTTTAAGATCTTCACCTATTACTCCATCATAGTACATATGACATACATCCTTAACGCGAACTTCAGGATAGCCAAGTGCATATTTATTTGAACTATTCAATTCATTAAAAAATGTATTCCATCTATATTTATATTTCTTCACATCACCATACCCACCACCATAATGGTGCATAAAGTAGCATCGAAGATAATCTGCTTTATGTACACACGACAAATATTTATAAGCTCTATGTAGAGGATAATTAGGCAAAATATATTCATTCAAATTCATTGGAGTGACTAAAACTACTGGAACACCCGCTCTGCTGCGAAACTGCTCCAAACATTTTTTTCGAGTCTCTGACATCTCATTATCACCAGTCCAAAAACAATATATTACCTTATTTACACTTCTTAAAGAGTTATTTCCTAAATCCTCGTTTTTACATAAAAAGGTATTATTATATCGTTTCAAATCGTACTTATATGAGAATAAACAAGATAATATCCAATTTGGGACGGATTCAGCTAAAGATCTTAACTCTTCTATTATTGGGCTGTAAATAAAACGGAGATTATGTATAACGTTAGTCATCTATATAATTATTTCTTTAATTCTTTAGTTATATAATATTTATAAAGCGAGTTCCATTCTCTTTGAGCTTTACTATTACCAACAAGCTTAAAACAGAGCAAATTAAATAGAATTAAAACAGAGTATAACAATAAATAACACTTAACATAAAACGAAGAGTACATACACGACAAATAAGTATCATTTCCCTCATATATACGAGCCATCCTCTCTTCTGAATCATTAAAACTACCACCATCATAATGGCTTATTTGTGCATCTGGTATAAACATTATAGAATAGCCTAGCTTTTCTATTCTATAACACCATTCATCATCCTCTGCATACATAAATATAGCAGGATTGAAACTACCAGTTGCAGTTGCAATTTCACATCGTGTCATCATTGCTGCACCTGTAACAGCCGCAACTTTAGTCGGCACAAAGAATGTCTCAACGTTCTTTTCAAATTTAGTGATAAAAAAAAGCCGTTTAAGCAATCGACCTATAGACGGTCTATTAAGTTTATATGAACGTTGGTAGGATCCATCTCTAAAAAACAACTGAGCTCCAACCATACCGACCCCTGCATTAGAGTCTATATAATCTGACAATATTTTTATAGCATTATTCTTCAACTCAGTATCTGGATTCAGACAAAAAATATTACGACCATTGGCAATCTTTATACCTTCATTATTGGCTCGGCCAAATCCTATATTGGTTGGTAACTTTATATATCTGACGATAGGAAATTCTTCGTTAATGATGATTTCTGAGTTATCATCCGAATCATTATCAACAACTATTATCTCATAATTTACACCTACAGTCTTTTCTATAACGCTGGCAATAGCATCGCGCAACAAATCTATAGTATTATAATTAACAATTATTACTGATACATCTATCATAAAAACACGCTATTTTCTATTTGTAATCTCGACATAATGGTAAGACATCTTTACATTGAATTATTCTATCACTATACTTCAAACAGAGCGGCTGAAATATATCCCCCAATATATTTGACCACGGTATAGGGTAGCCAATATTATCACGACGACGCGCGTCACCAGGATTTAACACTAACAATCTATAATAGTAATCCATTCGTGAATTGAGTTCATCATACCACTCCTGCGTGAATTTTGTACGTGGTCGACATACATATGCACCATTCCCTACAACATAACGCCAATGCCTCATCAGATCTTTTGATATATTGCCGTTTGTGCTACTTATACATACACCGAAATGACTTCCTTCTGGATATCCTAATATATATTTATCCGAATTATTTAATTCATCAAAGACACCACTCCAAGTTGAGGTACACTCCTTAACGTCTATATACCCACCTCCGTAGTGATGCATAAAGTAACACCTCAAATAATCCGCACGATGAACATATGACAGATATTTATAACCAGGATGTAGCGGATATTCTGCTAATATATATTCGTTCAAAGTATCAGCTGTAATTAATTTTAATGGCACACTTAAGCGAGATCTTAACTGAGCAACTGATCTCTTACGAGCTGGAGTTAAATCATTATCACCTGTCCAAAAACAATATACTACCTTCTCTGCATCTTCTAATTTATCATCAGGTCTTTCAGAGTCATTGAAAAGGAAAGTCTCTCGATAACGTAGACAGTCATATACATAAGGTTTTATCTTAGATAAAATCTCAGATGTGTTTTTCTTATAGTGAAAAACTATCGGGACATAAATAAATCTTAAAATTTTCAATAAAAACATAGCTTTTTTAATTAAATAGACGTAGATTATACACGATTTTAAATTTAGTCATTGCTCTCACAATCTCAACCTTTATTCGTTTTTTTAGACTTAAATATTTATAGTACGAGGTTAAATATGAATGGGCTCTTGCAAATTCGCCACAAAAATCACCATATGATTTAATATCAACACTCAATTGAGGATCCTTTGACAACATAATTGTTGCCTCATACAACTTATTTGCAATATGATGATCTAATCTTTTTAAGTAAGACTGAGATCGACACAAACCATACTTATTATATATATCTTTAAGAATTGAGACTCGGATATTTACATCATCCAAATAATGAGTCACGAAATTATTCATCGCAGATGAAAGGTTTAAGCGATAGCCATAAAGATCTTGACTCAACAAATAAGCACTTTTACAATTTAATAGGTATTCGATTAAAAAGAGAGAATCCTCTCCAATCTTACACCTCGGGAATTTTATATTTGATGATTCCATAATACTTTTTCTGTAGATACATGAATAAAATCCAAACCAATAGACATCGTCCAAAACAGTTGCAGAATCGATTATAGCAATCCTGTTCAATATTATATCATTATACTCACTCCCCTCAATGCACCTACTATTGAAATTCGAAAAGGTTTTACGTCCATTCACATTGTCAAAACGATATATTTTTGCAATTGCTATATCGACATTATTACATACAACACTATCATATAGTTGCTCTAAAAAAACAGATACTATAACATCATCAGAATCAACGAACACTATCCACTTACCTTGAGAAGCTAAGATCCCTACATTTCGACTATCTGAAACGCCACTATTCTTTTTATGTATAACACTTATGCGATTATCGTGTTGTTGATATTCATCACATATAACTCCAGATGAATCAGGACTTCCATCATCTACTAGGATCAATTCAAAGTCTACAAATGTTTGCGCTAATATACTCTCAATACACTCTCTTATATATTTAGCAACATTATATACAGGAACTATTACTGATATCTCAGGATTCATCGGTGTAATATTTTTGCAATCTATTTATTACTTGAGATGAATCGTAGCCATTCTCTCTAATTATATCAATAACATTAGTCGCTCTTTCTTGCCCCTTGAAACTTAAAAGCTCATTAACCCAAATGTCTAAAGATAATGATAAATCCAAATATCGAAGATTATCTGACATCTTAACTTCGTCTGTTATTAAATTTGATATAACGCATGGTAGGCCTGTTGCTTGAGCTTCTAAGACTGTTCCTGGAAATCCCTCAAATAATGATGGCGAAAACAAAATATCCATTGACATATAATAGCTCCATACATCACTTTGTCTTCCTGTTAATATTACACTCTCCTTCATAGCGAATAACTCTATTTGCTGAGATACATAATTAAGCAATGGACCATCTCCAACTAATAATAACTTTGCAGTTGGCTCTATTTCTATAAGTTTTTTAAAGACTGATAATATAAATGGTAAATTCTTAGGTTTTGCTAGTCTACAGACATTTCCCACAACATAATTATCTGCAATTCCCAACTCCTGACGCTTGGCGTTACGTAAATTTTGATCATATTTAAAACGATCTGTTTGTATACCATTTTTTAATATTGAGACTTGTCCATTATATACACGTTTTTTCCCAAACCCCCATACAGCAGCAACACCAGATACAGCAAAGAGATGCGTAGCGAAATATGGCGCACTAAATTTCATAAGATCATTTAAACACCTTTTAATAAAGTTACCATCAGTTTTACTAGTTCTAGCATGTAAAATTCGCTTCTTAATACCATATTTTTTTGCATAATATAACACAAATAGCCCGGTGGAGAGGGAATGTGAATGAACAACATCATAATCATTATTCTCCTTGAAGAATCTTTTTATCTCACGTATGTATTCAGTTAATGTTTTAAGAGAGAACCGAGGTATATTATAAACCTCTCCGCCTAATTCACGGAACCTTGCAATATTAGAAGTATCATCAATATTATTACTTTGCTTTAATAAGTCAAATTGCACTTTATCTCTATCAATATGAGAATACCAATCTAATAATCTGGATTCTATACCACCAAATAAAAAACCAGGTGCGAAATGCAATACTCTGACCCTTTTCTGATTATTCATTATAGTACAAATTTTCTAACCATTTTACATTATCGTGGATGTCATAACCTGCTTTGCGTACCTCATCGTACATATTGCGACGACTATATCCATTGTTGTGTTTCAGTAGAGCCTCAGCCCAATATCCAGCACTCTCATTAAGTGATATTTTCTCAACAAGACCTGTAATCATCGCTGCATCTGGCACTTCATTCGAGACAATTGTTGGTAATCCTGCCGCTTGTGCCTCAATAGCTACGATTCCTAATCCCTCATATAAAGATGGAAATAAAAAAACATCCATTGCTTGCATTAGTTCGTGTACATCTGCTCTTGCACCAGTGAAAATTACAGAATCTCTCAAATTTACCTCTATGACTCGTCGTTCCATTTGCTCCTTAATTGGAGAACCTATCCCGACTAACATTAACACAGAATTATTATTACGATTATGAATTCTCTTAAAAATATCTATAATAAATGGATGATTTTTTTGCTCGCTAAATCTACCAATATGCCCGACTACAAATTTATCATTTATATCGAACTCAGCACGCTTCTCTGTTCTAATGTCAGTATTAAAAATAAACTTTTGCGCATCAATTGCATTATTCACAACAATGAACTCACGCCTACCAAAATAGCATTTTCCTGCATCTTCACTACAAGCCAACCTTTCTGTCGCAGATAGATTTACCAACCACTTTGTTACATTATATCCTATTCGACGTAATGGGGAGTACTTCGCATTTGCAATATGCATATGTACGATTCGCCGTTTTACTCCAAGCATCTTTGCTATTGGAAATACAAGACCAGCAATTTTGAAATTATGTATATGTATTATATCCCAGTAATTATTCGCTTTAAGAAAACAAAACCAAGCATAAAGAAATGATATAACATTATAACCTCGGAAACGTGGTAATCGGAAGATCTCGCCTCCTAACAATTTGATTTCTGCTTCATATGCTCCCTCTTCTTTGAAATTAACAACAAAATCAAACTGAATCTGCTCACGATCAATATTACGATAATAGTTCATTATCATCGTTTCTGCACCACCTCGGTCTAATTTGCCAAATACCTGTAATATTCTCATTATTTCATAATATTTGCAACGATTTCGTTTGGTATACTCACAGGAGTATTTATCCATTCCCCATTACGAGTAAAATATCCATTTGCGTCATAAATCACGGCGAAATCAAAACCATAGCACATTTCAATTATCAATCCTTGACCAGTAGATTTATTTACAACATAATCAAAACCGACACATTGAAGCCCCAACTTGTCTGCTGTTTGAAATGCAGATTCAATTATATTTTTCGTTACTAATGATTTATCATAATAAAAATCGCCACCTCCAGATGCTCTAAAATCTCCACTACGAACATTTCTAGCAAGAAATGAAAGTTTATCTCCTATAACAACTACTTTAATATCATACCCATCATTCTCTATAAATTCTTGAAAATAACAATACCCTTTCTCAATAGGCATCATCTTAGCTCGTGATCGAGTATATAAAAATTGCGGTATTTTTTTTACTCTACTTATAAATGTATCCCAACTATATGATGATTGAGCTTTGGAATATGCCTTATATAACAAGCTTGGGGAGGGATCGAAACCTTTACCAAACATACGTTTTGCATAACGCATAGCCTGTGACTTGCTCTTTAAGAGTTTCACATTACTAGCTCCAGATCCATTTCTCAATTTAGCCACTAATGGATATTTAGCCTCATTTAGAAACGTTGTTGTTGAGTCTAAACTATAAAAAACCCAGCTTTGAGGTATTGGAGCATTTATAGATTTAAATGCATACATCTCTGCAATCTTATCATCAAAGTGCCAATTTGTATTGTGATTTGGGAAAACTTTCACACCAAGTCGCTCAACAGACAATAATAAGTTACGAGCCTCTAACAAATCTGCCCATAGATAATTTTGAATATTCCACAGTACATATCCGCACTCTTTGAATTTTTCAATAGAGTTATTTGCATATGGATCTATTACTTCATAATCAAGGTTATTGTCTATACAATATCTTATATAAGACTCAGTACTTCCACCCTCGTGATTCCACATATCCAAATTTTGACAAATGCCTATTTTTTTATTCATCATATTTATTTTTTATTGTTGAAACAGCAAAGGTCAAAACCACAACCGATGCTATCTTCGTACGATGTCTAAATGCTGTTCCAGCATTCGACGTTCCATATCCGAAGATGAATGTGGTGATAAGTATCGCAACGACTAAATATCGCTTTAGATTTGTATTGATAATGTCGTCCGCCTTATACTTATATGCTGCGTAACACATCCCCATATAGATCATTCCATCTATCAAAAATCCTATCACATCGCTCAGTCGCCTCCACTCTGTCGGAAGGGGCGAAAAGAGAAAATAAGCCATCTTTAGAGGTGCAAATAACAAACTTTGCACTACACTATTTGAGTTTATCCACTGCAAATAGGCTGAATCTCCTTTATTATCAGCACCAGCATTTGTCACCGCAACAATATCATCAATGCTCTCATATCCTGCAAACTTAGAGGTAAACAGATCCATATAACTCGACACTCCAACAGTGATCAAACCCATAAATATCAAACTCACAATCGTCGTTCGAGAGAATGTTACAGCTCCTGTTCGTGGATTATATGTCACAAAGGCAATCGCATAACCCAATATCAATCCGATAACTCCAGCGTGCATATAGGCTGCAGATAAGACACTCGCCACGACCAAACCAATATACAAGCCATTTCCACGAAGAAACCACTTAACAAAGTAGTATAACGACAACGCTACGAAGAACTCCACCCACGCCTCACGAAGCAAAATAGCGGAGAAGATGTTAAGATTAGGAAGGAGTGCTAGAATACATATCGCAATCTTCTTATTCCTCCTTGCCACCTCTAGCATATCCATACAGCTATTGACCAACATTATGATACTCATACCAAAGAGTACATTTATATATTGAGCAATGAGGCGCGAACAATCAGTCAATGTGTATACAATGGTTAAAAACTTCGCATAACCGCCACCGCCTCGAGGGTGATCTATAATATTCGTTGCATTATAACGAGCAACCATATGAAACATCTCAGTATCAGCACCTGAATTAAGAATGGTAAACCAATGATAATAATCTGCAAAGAGCAACACAATCCTCATTAAGAATCCAAGCAATATTATATTGCGAAACTCCAGCCCTCGCTTTCCATAGATATAGCCAACTACACATATCGAAAAGATGAAGATGAAAATTATCGAGCCAAAATTAGATGCAGATCCCATATATTCCTCTAATCCTCCTTGTCACTCTCGGTCTCACCATAACCATAACCATAGCCGTAACCATAGCCATAACGCTTACTCTTAAGATCTACATCGGTCAACAAAATTGACATATTCTTAACCTTGGCCTCTGAATTTAAGGCATCGAGCTCCGATAGCACACCCTTGTTCAACACGCCTGCGCGCATAACCCAGATAGTATTGTCGACAAGGGCATTAATGATTCGACTATCAGCCACAGCAAAGTATGGCGCAGAGTCCATTATAATATAATCATAATCCTTTCTCACGCTCTTGATTAGCTCCACAAACTTCTTCGATGTCAAGAGATTATTTGCATCTGGCGGAAGTGCTCCAACATTTATGAAGTCCAATGTCTCAGACTCAAGGTTCTTTATAATAATATCCTCAATCTTATCACATTTACCACGAAGATAACCCGAGATACCGCTAAATTTCCTATTATTACACAATAACTTACTCAATCCACGACGTCGCAAATCAAGATCCATCAACAACACTCGTTTATTAGACTGCGCAAACGACATAGCAACATTCAACGAGACATATGTCTTGCCCTCGCCCGAAATAGTCGAGGTGAACTGTATGATATGTGCCTCATCCTCAGATCGTTCATCGTTGATAAAGAAGTCAATATTACTACGCACCACGCGGAAAGCCTCTGTAAGAGCGTCACGCGAATGTGCCTTGACAATGATATTCTCCCCAACTTGAGCCTTCGTTTTCTGAGGTAACACCCCAACAATCGGCACATCGCAATTACGTTCAACATCTGTCTTTGAATGTACCTTATTATCCAACATCTTTAGACCAAATATTATAACCGCAGGGAGTGCAGCACCCAACGCAATAGCGATCAACATAACCATAGGAATATCAGGAGATACAGGAATTTCTGATCCTCTTGCAGGCTCAAGAACAACCGTATTTGATTGAGCTATAGACATCTGAAGAGCGTTAGTCTCTCGTTTGTCAAGCAAGAATAGATACAACTGCTCCTTGATGCTCTGCTCGCGCATTACATCCTTTATAACACGCTCCTTGGCAGGCATCGAGGCGATACGACCCTCAAGTTGATTCCACTCTTGAGACAACTGCTTCTGCTGCAAATTCAGATCCGCCACGAGGTTATCAATCGCTATATCTATACTCTGCCCAGCTGTTATAATATCCTCTTTAAGTCTAATCAATATAGGGTTATTTGCTCCCGAACTTCTCGAAAGCTCCTGATACTTCAGAATATATGCATTATATCTTGATATTTGGTCATCAATCTTCAACTCGACAAAGATCCTGTTTGGAACAATAACACTAAAGTCATCATCTGTAAAGTCTACTTTACTCTTGACGGATTTAACCAGCTCCATTCGCGTATCTAACTCCGCCTGTGCCGACTCAAACTCAGTCATAGCGGAGATTGCCTGATTAGAGAATCCCTCCAATGAGACCACTCTATTTTCAGTCTTTATATCGGAGATCTGGCTGTCAACAGTTTCCAACTCATTGTATATCATCGAGATGCGATCTGCAATAAACGCCTCTGTTTTGCGACCTACTTGATTCTTCTCCGATATAACCGTCTCATCATAAACAGCAATTAGGCAATCAAGAATAGCCTTTGCACGAGTTAGGTTATTATCTACAATAGAGAGTGATAACGCACCTGTCTGCGCACTTGTTCTCAACACGAGCAGTTTGCTCAACATCTCATCGGCGACCTGTGTCTCGCTTATGAGAGCTACATCTATAACTTCACCCGTGAAACCATTTCCGAAGCTACTCGTTGGATTGACAACCAAAACTTGGTTATTGATCTTTATAGTATCACCAAACTTAGCTTTAACGTCGCTAATCTCATCCCCATAAGAGTATATATAATCACTGGGGGAGGTAACTTCCAATTTGAAGTTGAACCTACTATCGGGGTATCTATCAATCCACTCAATATCAACGGGGTTGCTTCCATAAATATCAGCCTCCCTAAGAATTGGCTTTACCGTATAACGAGTCATCAGGTTCAACCGTCGAGCGACCTCTTTAGCCAACTTTGATGAACGCATCGTCATTATCTCATTCTCCATAGAGCTAATACCCGTACCAGCCCCCATATCACTGAGTATAGATGCCTCAGACAGCATACCTTGGCTATTCTGAGAATCATCCTTCAGCAATATCATAGCACTCGCTCTATACTGATATGTGAGGGTTTTGGAGTATAGGTATCCTGCACCTAAGGCTATACTGACAGATAGGACAAACCAATACCAATTCGATAATACTAAACCGATAATCTCCGACAAATCAGATGAATCATCCGACAGCTTCAGTTTTGAATTATTTTTCATACGAGATATGATTTACAATATTAGACTAACAACAGCAAATATCGAAGTTATAAGACTCAAGAATGTGACAGAGTTCCTAAGAACCTCTGTTGTTGTCTCTTTACTCTCCTTTTTAGCCTTCTTGTTAGGCTCAACATATACGACATCATTAGGCTGCAAATAGTAATAAGGAGATTCAAAAACGCTCTTACTATTAATATCTACCTTACCAATCGTACGCATACCGTCACTCTCACGAATGATAGATATGCTATCACGCACACCCATAATAGTCATATCGCCAGCCATACTCAAAGCATCAAAGATCGAGACTCTACTAGTCTCAATATCAAGCACCGTAACTCCGACCTCTCCAATCATTGTCACCTTAAAATTCTCCAGGCGGACAGAAACCACAGGATCCAGAATATAACCACCATCCTTAATTAATGTCTCGACATACGCAGCCATCTGCTTATGAGTCATACCCTCGACCTTGATGGTTCCAAGAATTGGGAATGTGATCTCACCATCCGAATTAACCAAATACGTAGCCACACCACTATCGCTCTGTCCAGTACGCGTAGTACCATCAGAATTAACCATTGCAGTAGATGTCGAGGGGAGCGCATACTGCAAAAATGGAGTTACGAGCTCTGGCGATTGACTCGCTATTGATACCGATAGCAGATCATCCTTAGATATTTTCAGCTCATAGTTCTGTACTATTTTGTGTACTCCGATTGGAGCATCCTCAAAATAGACAATTTTCTTGTTTGCCGCACACGATGCTATCAACATCACCAATAGTAAATAGCCAAAACACCTCATATTATCTCTCTTTATAATCTATAATCAACTCTATTTGCATCAAGTAACCACTTAATGTCATACACAATAGATATATCTTTTTTTAGTTGCGAAATATCCAACGCCTTAAACTCATCGTGAGCAACCGCCAAAACGACAGCATCAAACTTATCAGTTGGTATCACATTCGTTATATCCAAACCATACTCACGCTTCACAATAGCCTCATTTACCCACGGATCGTATACCGAGACATTAGCCCCATAATCCGACAATCCCTTTATGACATCCACGACCTTAGTATTTCTAACATCGGGGCAATTCTCCTTAAATGTGATACCCAATACGAGAACCTTAGCACCAAGAATCGGAATAGATCTCTTTATCATAACCTTTATGACCTCGCTCGCCACATATTCACCCATACCATCATTCATCCTACGACCTGCGAGGATAATTTCAGGATTATAACCATATCTCTGCGCACACTGAGCTAGGTAGTATGGATCTACGCCAATACAGTGACCACCAACCAAACCAGGGCGAAAAGGCAAGAAGTTCCACTTTGTTCCAGCAGCCTCTAACACCGCCTCTGTGTCTATTCCCATCTTATTAAAGATCTTCGACAGCTCATTTACAAAGGCGATATTTATATCACGCTGCGAGTTCTCGATCACTTTCGATGCCTCAGCGACTTTAATCGACGGAGCGAGGTGTGTTCCTGCGATGATTACCGAGGCATATATCTCATCTATCTTAACTCCAACCTCAGGTGTAGAACCAGACGTGACCTTCTTAATCAACTCTACAGTGTGTAGCTTGTCTCCTGGATTTATACGCTCAGGTGAGTAACCTGCAAAAAAATCTACGTTATACTTCAAACCCGAAACACTCTCCACAATAGGAATACACTCATCCTCCGTAACTCCTGGATATACGGTCGATTCGTAGACCACAATATCACCCTCCGAGATCACCTTACCAATAGTTGTGCTCGCACCGATCAATGGTGTTAGATCTGGGTTGTTATTAACATCGACAGGGGTCGGAACAGCTACAATATAGAAGTTGCAATCGCGAATATCCTCAATATCAGAGGTGCAGACAAACCCATTTGCAATAGCCCCCTGCAACAACTCATTCGACACCTCCAATGTATCATCATTACCCTCCATTAACGCATTCACACGTCTCTGGTTCAGGTCAAAACCTACAGTCTTGTATTTAGTCGAGAATAGTCGCGCTAGCGGCAATCCCACATACCCTAATCCAATAACACAAACTTTTGTCTCCATTATATTTTTACTTTAAATTATTCCAATACCACTCTACAGCCTCACACAACCCCTCCTGCATCGAATACTTAGGAGCATAGCCCAATAACGACTTCGCCTTATCTACAGATGCCAAAGAGTGCGGTATATCGCCTGCCCTATTAGAGCCGTGCGTAGCCTCAATCTTCAAGATCTCGCTATCAAACTCGCCCAAAAACGCCTTCAAATATCCAACAAGTTGATTGAGTGTTGTTCGCTCACCATAAGCGGTGTTGTAAACTTGATTCACAGCCTCGGGGTTCTCTGTACCAAGAGCCAGCAGATTCATCTGAACCACATTCTTGATATATGTGAAATCACGGCTATACTCTCCATTACCATTGATATTTGGTGCTTCGTGATTCATAAACTGCTTCACAAAGAGAGGTATCACAGCCGCATATGCTCCATTGGGATCCTGTCGACGACCAAAGACATTAAAATATCTAAGACCGATAGACTCCAAACCATATGTCCGTGCAAATATATCAGCATACAGCTCATTGACATACTTCGTAATGGCATATGGAGAGAGTGGCTTTCCGATAACATCCTCCACCTTGGGGAGATTTTCACTATCCCCATAGGTCGAAGAGCTCGCTGCATAGATAAATCGCTTCACACCGCCATCGCGCGCCGCAACCAACATATTCAGAAACCCATCAATATTCACCTGATTCGTTGTGATAGGATCTTTGATAGAACGCGGCACTGAGCCTAAAGCTGCCTCGTGCAACACATACTCATTTCCCTCTACCGCTGCTCTACAATCCTCCAAATTGCGAATATCGCCAACCACCAACTTAAATGTTTTGGGGTAAGCCTCAATAAGTGGAAGTAGGTTCTCAATATGTCCTGTCGCGAAGTTGTCGAGACAAGTAACCTCGTCACCTCTCTCCAACAATGCTTCACATAAATTAGAGCCTATAAAACCAGCTCCACCTGTTACTAAAACTTTCATAGATAATATATGTAATGTGTTTAATTCCTAGTGTTTCACATCTAACTTCTCATACACCGAGTTTTTCGATATAAACTCGGGAACCATAGCCTTCATAAGAGATACACTCGCTATAACTTGCACTGACGACGCTAGTTCGTCGAGCTCCAGAAATTGACCTATAACATCCTTGTAGGAGTATTCGCGAACCTTAGCCACACTAATTTTGTGGTGACTCGTAGGGATGGTATTCTCCTCATTACTAAGCAGCTCCTCATACAATTTCTCACCTGGGCGAAGACCTGTATATTTCAACTCAATATCTACATCTGGCTCAAAACCAGCCAATCGGATCATCTTCTTCGCCAAATCAGCAATCTTCATCGGTGTACCCATATCAAAGACATAGATCTCATTTCCAGAACTCATCGCCGCGGCATCCATCACCAAACGACACGCCTCTGGGATAGTCATAAAGTATCTCGTGATCTCAGGGTGGGTTACAGTGACAGGACCTCCCTCAGCAATCTGCTTCTTGAAATATGGGATAACGCTACCATTACTTCCCAAGACATTACCAAATCGTGTGGTGATAAACTTTGTATTTCCCTCCATCTCGCCTCGCTCAATAGCGACTCCAAGGCTCTGAACATAGATCTCTGCCAATCGCTTACTAGCTCCCATAACGTTGGTTGGATTGACTGCCTTATCTGTGCTCACCATCACCATCTTCTCCACACCATATTTCACACAATGCTCTGCAACTTGATGTGTTCCAGTGACATTCACTCTGACAGCCTCACACGGATTCTCCTCCATCAGTGGCACGTGTTTGTAGGCTGCAGCGTGAAATACGACCTGGGGCATATACGATTCAAAAGCCATTGTCAACCTATCAGCAGAACGCACATCTCCAATACAGGGGACAAAATTCAAAGATGGGTATTTGTTCTCCAACTCCAGACGGATATTGTGGAGCGGAGTCTCCGCATTATCAAATAGTATCAACCTCTTAACACCAAAAGAGACCAATTGGCGACACAACTCGCTACCGATACTTCCGGCAGCTCCAGTCACCATAATGGTCTTTCCTGCAAAACTATCTGTGATAGCCTTCATATTTATCTCTATCTCGTCACGCCCCAACAGATCCTCAATCTGAATCTCTTTAATGCGCACCTGAGGTTTTCCATCCTCCGCGATCTCGTCGACCGATGGCAATACATAACTCTTGATGTTCACGGTTTGAGCAAAAGCGACCAAGCGTTCTGATTCAAACTGCAGTGATTTATAATCGGGGTAGATAATACCATCTATGATATGAGCTTGACGATGTTTATATAGCTCCTCAGCACTATCAAAGGTGTAGACTCGCCTATTTGCAACCCTATACCTACTTAGGTATCGTTCTGGATTGACGAATCCTGCAACACGGAACTGGGGACTATTTGCCAAACTATCCATAAGCGCAACAGAGTTAGCACCAATACCATAAATCAACACACTCCTGCAAGTAGTATTGATCTGTGCAACGACCAAGTTATAAGCCGTAATCAATGTGATACGGAATCCAACCAACAAAAATATGGTCAGCAGCGAATCTATGATTATCAAGAGATTAAAGATGGTTGGTTGAACCTCCCATCCTCCCAATATCGACAACACCTTCAGCGATAAGACCTTGCCAATCGAGGCGATGATGATCTGGACAATCTCGTGTATCGAGAAGTGACGTATCACACTCTTGTAGATGCCCAACGAGAAGAATAGTACGACGGATGATATAAGTGAAACAACAAAATATTTCACCGACATCGTTTCGGTCAATGTATTCACCGTTGTGTCGATAAAAAAGAGCACAACAAAGCTACACATTGCTGATATTAATGTGTCAGCTCCGAGCACAATCCATCGACTCAATATCCTTAGTGAGCGGATCTTATATGCGAATCTTATTATCTTTGTCATAAATTGTCTGTACACTCCAAAATGTCATACCCCGCAGTATCGCGATTTCTGTCAGATTGGTCGTAAAATTCAGGTGATTTTTGAAGTTTGATTGTGTGTTTTTTTTGAGAATCTGTTTAAGTTTTATATCGAAGTTATTTTCGAGCTATTTTGTATTAGTTTTCAAGCCTCGAAAGAGGCAAATAGTGGTTCTATTTAACGATTTTGAGGCTTGAAAAATGGTGCAAAAGAGCCGAAAAGAACGAAAATATAAAACTTAAACAGATTCTGACTCTTAAAACTTTATCTTGAGCTGTACACATTACGTAGTAATAGCTCCTCATAGCAGTAGGGTCATACAACCACGCCCCCACTTTGACACTCTATAAGTATATCTTCAGAACTAAATCTCTTGTAGTAGTTCAATCTCAATTACAGGCAACTCGACAGGTGCAAGTCCACACACATCAATCAAAACCTTTCTCGCCCTTGACCCTTTGGGTCTACACAACACACCTTCGTAGCCTTTATACATACCATCAATAATCCTCACCTTCGTACCTGCATTGACAATCTGTCTATTGAGTTCCATATCAACATACTTGACCCTCTCTTGAGCATCGGTTACAACCCTAATAAAACGAGCCATATCTAGCTCAGGAACAATAATTGGTTCTAGTGTATTACCCTCATCACTCTTAATTAGTATGTTATGAAGGAAGCCAATCTCATCTTTCGCCTCACCTAAGCGAAGTATATCACATTTAATGAAGATTAAGTTCGGTATGGCAGCAATAGGCACTATCTCATTATGACCATTAACTCTCCTCTTCTCATAGCGCATAGGGACATAATTTTCTATCTGCATAGAATCTAAAGACACCTTTGCTTTGAGAGCTTTGCCGTATGATGCCTTCATCGCATACCATACAGGATCAGTTGTTTTATATATTACTTGGCTCATCTAAATTACCTGAGACTTGAGATATTGACACATCGGGTAGACTCTACTATCGGCATATATTGCTCAATATCAGTCATTTAACGCACCGTATTTTTAAATACTAAACTTTGCCAATATTAAGGTATTTGCAAAAAACACTGTCTACTCTTTTGAAAAAAGCTAGTAAACCGAGGCAAATATACGAAAAAATAGTCGTCCTACGCACTTTTGATAAAATAAAAAGTCGCTCTTCTTGACGCGATGTGATGTCGTGATGTCTGCCAGACTAAGTAATTGTTGCTTTTCCATACTCAAAGATACTAATAATTATCTGAATATCAAAATATTAGATCGAATTTAGCCTTGCAATGGTCTCTATTGGTGGATTGGTGATTACTGGAGACCCTTCAGGATTGGCTCGATCAACGCAAACGGAAGATGGTGTCAATAATTATACGATCATTCTCAGTAACATGACAAGCCCAATACTGCGTGCTCAGCGGAAGCTGTTGTCCAAACAGCCGGCACAGATCACCCGATTGGAGTTTGTCAATAGTCTGTTTAACGGCTTCGATGGTTGGGAAATTTTGATCGATATGCGTTGCCGTAAGTTTGCAGAGGATTTGATATACCAAAAGAAAAATGCAGATGGCACCAAATGTAAAGCTAAAGCAACAGACCCCAAATCAGGTCTGAAGTATGAAAAATACGGCCACTTGTCTGACTGTCTTGATTATGCTTTATGTTTATTTATCAGCGATAGTTGGAGCAAGTTTCAGCGTAAAACGACTACAATTGAAACGACCACAACACCTATTTATGGATCTTTTAGCTATTAATTATAACATAACAATACAATGTATAAGCGTTTTTTAATTACCAATGACTATATAGGTATCGTCTCGGAAGAGGCTTTATTGCAATTAGTTAGGGGAAATCCTGAGCGATTAGCACAGGCTGAAGAGGCGGCAGAAGTGTCTATATTAGAGTATCTGTCAGAGAATTATGAGGTAGAAGCGGCTTTGGCAGTAGGCAAAAATATCATGGATTACAATCCTCAGATAACCTACCCAGTTGGCTCACACTTCTACAGTGAGGGCGTGATATGTGAGGCATTGCGAACCATCAATGGATATAAAGCCCCATCATCTGAACTCTATTGGTCGGAGTACGATGGCACCGTTGATACGGAACAGGTTGAAGAGTACACCCAACTCCATAATTACTACCCTGACGATATAGTGATGTTTGCTGGTCAGTTATACCAATGTCATAGCCATAACGGTCTCGACTTTAAGAATATCCGCATTCCAGGTATTTATGGTTGGGAGGCTATTACAGCATACCAATGGCAACCCAACTTAGATTATGCCCTTTGGGAGGTGGTGGTATGGGAGGGTAATTTCTACACCCTTGCAGATCTTACAAACATCGACTTAACCCAGAACCCATTAGAGTCAGACAATTGGGGGCTGATTGGCACATATGACAAAGATTACAATGCTTATGAGTTTTCTGCCAATGAGTATGTGGTTCTTGAAGGCGCAGTGTATGTGCCGACAATGAATGTCAACTATGACCAGCTAACAGAGGGTTACAATTACAGGATCAACGATCCTCGTAATCCTAACCTTAAAAAGCATATTCTGAGAATAGCTCTGTACGATCTACACAAACTAATCTCCCCAAACAACGTAAGTTCTGCGCGTATTACAGACTATGAAGTGTCGATAACGTGGCTCAGAGATGCGTCAAAGATGAGAATCAACCCTCAGATAGCACGTAAGCTGGATGATGAGAATAAGCCTGTAGGAGAGTGGGCAGTTGCTACATTTATGCGAGATTACGATCCGCATAAGAATCCATGGCAGATATAAAAAGAGGGGCGTAAGCCCCTCTAATCGTTTACATATTGAAATGGTTGTAGTAATGCTTCTCCAACATTTCCACGCCAGTGCCGCCTTCTTTGGCAATTTGCAATAGCGGTTTATTATTAGCCCCGATCTCATGAGTAAATGTAGAGTGTCGGAATGTATATAGAGTCAGTTTATTGACTTTCAAAATAGTCTTAATCTTGAATAGGAAGCGATTCATCTTTTCTAAGGTGTATTGTTTCCTATTGTACCATTTATTAAAGCTAACAGCATCATTGAGATCCCAGCTATACTCATTCATGGCGAATGGAAATATATATCCTTGGCTGGATTGCCCTGCATACTTTTTAATAAGTTCACTGGCTATTGGGGTGACGGTGTTAATAGTCATCGACCTGCGCTCATCTTTAAAGTTTTTCTTCTTCATAGGTATGTAAGCCAAACGATCTGTTCCCTCTATAAGGTTCACTTTCTGTAGTGCCAACACATCACATGGACGCATTTTCATCTCATATAGGAATACACAGAAATCTCGATACAGCCATTTATAGAAGCTCTGTTTCACTCCTCCTGATGGTACGGTGTCCATGTCGAGATCAATAAATCGTTGATACTCTTCAGCAGTTAAGACATCTACACCATGGTAGATCTTATTTACATTGATCTTCTTGGCTGGCATATCCTCTGCATATGGGTAATCTAACACATGCTTAGTAAGGTGGCGTTTCTTTGCCTTTCCTATGGTGGCTTTAAAATGCTTGGTAAGTCCCATATAATTCACGCCCTTGAGTTCTTTAGCTACATATTTGCAGAACTTCATGAATTGAGTGTCGTCGATAGACTCGATAGGCATCTTAATCAAACGCTTCTCATCTTCCAGCTTGTGGAGTAGAGTGATGTAGTGTTGGTAATTCTTGGATGGTCGACGCACGCTCTCGAACTTCATTTCAGAAATGATCTGAATCAAAAACTCTCCCATAGTAATCTTGTGAGGCTTGATCGTGGTAGTGCTGGGGGCAACGGGTGTCGCGACTTCTTCGCTGGATGCAAACAGGTCTTTGCCTGAGATGTATTCATTGACATCAATAATGCCTTGATACAATTTTCGCATTTTCAGAAGCACTCCATTATTATATAGAGCATCTGAAGTCGATTCAGTAAAACGTTGAGTCTTTCGATCCCAACAGTCGAAGTTTGGGTTGCGTAAACCCATTACCGTTTTGTAGTGGCGCAGTGATGTGCCCTTAGTTGTGGCGCATAATACAAAAGCGCCGTTCTTTGACGTGAAAGATAATTTTAAATTTGCCATGATGTAAGATATTAAGGCAAATGACTGGCAAGATGTAAACCAGTGCACAAAATATAAATTGTGCATTGATTTTAGTGCACGGATGCTAAATTTTTGTGCATTATTTAGCATCCGTTTGTGCACCAACTTCAGTGTGATTCTCAATATTTACGGTTCCAGTACAACCGAAATATTTGCAAACTGCTGAAAATCACTCATTTCCAAAGGTTTTCGTAGTACAAGTGAAAACCCTTAGTGGAGATGGCGGGAGTCGAACCCGCGTCCAAACAAGGAACCCGAAGGCTTTCTACACGCTTAGTCACACTATTGATCCTTCTGCGAAGAGCTGGCTGGTGACCGCCTACTCAATGCCCCAGTCTCTAAATTTTCGCCCGACGATCGAGACCCCTCGTCGAACTATCTCTTAATTTTTTGATACCCCATATTCAAACACATCTTAAAGAGCGGAACTGTGTCTGAGGGATACTTGTCGCTGGAGTAACCTTGACTCCTGCGATTAAGCCCTATTAACCTGGTTAATTAGGCAGCAAGTGCATAGCTAGTATTGCCATTTGAAATTTGAGCATTAGGATTTACGAGCCACCACACAAAGCTCGGCGTGCTTACAATCAAACTCTGCCTGCTGTCAAAACCGGTCATCCCCATAATTCTAACATACATTATCAAAGCCTTTCCAATAAGTATGCCGCAAAGATAGTCAAATTTACCGAACCTCAAACACTCCGTCACAAAAAAAATCGCCACGCGCCACAATTTTAGACCACCAAACCGAGGTGAACGCTGCAACAGTTGTGAACTTTTGTAGATACTCACACCGCACATTGCTCCGCTCTATTTCGTGCGTTTGCCCTGGTTGTTGCTCTCGACTTATTGCAAATACGGATTATTTTTGTTAGTTTTGCGATATTAAACCACGCAAATAAACTATCTCACAAAAAAATCGCAGTTATGGAAAGCAGTAGCTCCAACATAGTCGTATCCCTCAGAAATGCATCTATCTACAACGTGAATGATCCGCACGATCGTCTCTCCGCCAAGAGGATTATGCAGCGTGGCGAGCTAGTAGTGGGGGGAGTCAACATCGAAATCAGGGAGGGCGAGTTGGTCTACCTCATCGGGCGAGTAGGAAGCGGCAAGAGCTCTCTGCTCAAAACTCTCTACGGCGAGATTCCGCTTGTCGTGGGCGAGGGTGAGGTGGCTGGTTTTCGGCTCAACGGATTGAAGGATCGGGAGATACCCTATCTGCGTCGACGTATGGGTATAGTCTTTCAGGACTACCATCTGCTCGACGATCGCAACGTATATATGAATCTTGACTATGTACTCCGCGCGACAGGTTGGCGCAACGAGAGCGAGATAAGGGGGCGCATCGAGCAGGTGTTGACGTTGGTCGATCTACAGGTCAAGGGTTACAAGATGCCCTACGAGCTATCGGGCGGAGAGCAACAGCGTCTTGTCATTGCGCGGTCGCTCCTCAACTCGCCCGAACTTATACTTGCCGACGAGCCGACGGGCAACCTCGACCCTGTTGCGGCGGAGGAGGTGATGGATCTCTTCTCGAGAATCACCAAGACGGGGTGTGCTGTGGTTATGTCGACACACAATATTTCGCTATTTGAGGCGTATCCAGCGCGCACAATCCGCTTTAACAAGGGAGTGATAGAGGAGATAAGCGCAGAGGAGATGATGCGTTAAATCTCCTCAAAATGAAGAAAACGCGAAATTGAGGGGTAAAAAATCAGAAAAACGACAACAATATCATTTTTTTTTACTAAATTTGTAGAGTTTTTCTTACAAATATTTTTAGAATGAGCACAGAACAGAATAATACACAGCAAAACGGCGAATATTCAGCGTCGAACATCCAGGTACTAGAGGGTCTCGAGGCGGTTCGCAAACGCCCCGCGATGTACATTGGAGATACAGGAGAGAAGGGTCTGCACCACCTCGTATATGAGGTTGTCGACAACTCTATCGACGAGGCGTTGGCTGGATACTGTACACATATTGGCGTCACAATCAACGAGGACAACTCGATCACGGTCAAGGACAACGGACGAGGAATCCCTGTCGACTACCACGAGAAGGAGAAGAAGTCGGCACTCGAGGTAGTGCTTACAGTGCTCCACGCAGGAGGTAAGTTCGACAAGGGTAGCTACAAGGTATCGGGTGGTCTGCACGGTGTAGGTGTGTCGTGTGTCAACGCGCTATCTACTCTGCTCATCGCAGAGATCCACAAGAATGGAAAGATCTACCGTCAGTCATACAGCAAGGGTGCACCCACGTCGCAGGTCGAGATAGTTGGCGACTGCGAGGATCGTGGTACGTCGGTTACGTTCAAGCCCGACAGCGAGATCTTCACACAGACTACAGTATATAAGTATGAGATATTGGCAAAGCGTCTTCGCGAGCTAGCCTTCCTCAACAAGGGCATCCACCTCTCTCTGACTGACAAGCGCGAGGAGGAGGGACGCGATGACGACCGCACCGAGGAGTTCTACTCTGAGGAGGGACTGAAGGAGTTCGTCGCATACCTCGATGCTACTAGGGGCGAGGCGATCGTGGAGTCGATCATCTACCTCGACACGGAGAAGAATGGCGTACCTGTTGAGGTAGCTATGCAGTACAACAACTCCTTCTCGGAGAATGTACACTCATATGTAAATAACATCAACACCCACGAGGGAGGAACACACCTCACAGGATTTAGGCGTGCGTTGACTCGTACGTTGAAAAAGTATGCCGACGAGTCGGGTATGTTGGCAAAGTTGAAGTTCGAGATCTCGGGCGACGACTTCCGCGAGGGTCTCACGGCAGTTGTGTCGGTGAAGGTTGCGGAGCCACAGTTCGAGGGTCAGACAAAGACAAAGCTGGGTAACGACGAGGTGTCAGCAGCGGTGGACCAGGCGATGTCGGCGGCGCTCAGTGCCTACCTAGAGGAGAATCCTAAGGATGCGCGCTCAATCGTGCAGAAGGTGATATTGGCGGCAACAGCTCGCCACGCAGCTCGCCACGCGAGGGAGATCGTGCAGCGCAAGACAAACCTCTCGGGCGCAGGACTACCAGGCAAGCTAACAGACTGTATGAGTCGCGACAGGTCGATCACCGAGATCTTCTTCGTCGAGGGAGACTCTGCGGGCGGAACAGCAAAGCAGGGACGCGACCGTAACTTCCAGGCTATTATGCCACTACGTGGTAAGATCCTCAATGTCGAGAAGGCACAGGAGCACAAGATGTGGGAGAACGAGGAGATCAAGAATATGTACACGGCACTTGGCGTGTCGATCGGTACAGAGGAGGATAGCAAGGCGCTCAACATATCGAAACTACGCTACAACAAGATCATCATTATGACCGATGCCGACGTCGACGGTAGCCATATCGCGACGCTGATCCTCACATTCTTCTTCCGCAAGATGAAGGAGCTGATCGAGAACGGACATATATATATTGCGACACCACCTCTCTACCTCATCAAGAAGGGTAAGCAGGAGCGTTACTGCTGGAGCGACCAGGAGCGCGAGTCGGTGATCGAGGAGTTTGGCGGCAAGGGTGTCCACATCCAGCGCTATAAGGGACTTGGAGAGATGAACCACCAACAGCTGAAAGATACGACGATGAACCCCGAGACACGTATTCTCCGTCAGGTGACTATCGACAATGCTGTCGAGGCAGATCGTGTATTCTCTATGTTGATGGGCGACGAGGTGCCACCACGCCGAGAGTTCATCGAGGCAAATGCACACTACGCAAACATTGACGCATAGAGGGTCGGTGATCAAACAATATTAGAGAGAGGTAGAGATGTCTATAAAGTATCTTGTCAACAACGGCAAAAACAGCAAACTAAAGTTCTACGTAACATCTTACTTGCGATACTTTGCACCAAAGTTCCTCTATCAAAACGCTCTGCCCAGGATTCTTCGCGAGTATGAGAATCTCTCGTCGGAGGAGCGAAACTACATTGACGAGCGTGTAAACTACCACTGCAAACTACCTGCAGGGGTAGTTACACCGCTCCCTGTCAACGCATTGACGCTCGGTTCACACACGCTCCAGAACCACAAGGAGTCTAGCTGCTACTTCTTCGATTCGTATGAGTACACGCGGTATTTCAACGACGATCTCAGGTGGATCCACCTATTTGGCGATGTGATAGATCTATTTTCATCGCCCACTATAGTCAAGAGTCGCCCACTGTTGAAGGGTGACAATGCCAATTCGGTGGTTCTTAATCTCAATAAAATACGCCACTTTATAACTCTAAATGACAGAATAAAATTTGGAGACAAGAGCGACAAGGCGATCTTCAGGGGCGACGTCGAGGGAAAGATGAATAGGTATAATTTCGTAAGCCAATACATCAACCACCCGATGTGCGATGTGGGGGATGTACGACCCGACGCAAAGACACCAGTCGAGTGGCGTCGCGAACCTATGTCACTCTACGAACATCTGAAGCACAAATTCATCTTTGCGCTTGAGGGCAACGACGTAGCGAGCAACCTAAAGTGGATTATGTCATCCAACTCTGTGGCGGTGATGCCCACCCCGACGTGCGAGACGTGGTTTATGGAGGGTCGACTCAAGAGTGGTGAGCACTACATAGAGATCGCGCAGGACTTCTCCGACGTCGAGAAGCAGCTGCAATACTACCTCGACCACCCCAAGGAGTCGATTGAGATTGCACAGAACGCCAACAGATTCGTTGCACAATTCCAGAACCCACGACGCGAGAGGTTAATATCTATCCTCGTGCTTCTGCACTACTTCGAACGGACAGGACAGCTATAGGCTGTGAGGCGTAGATGTGGCAGTAAAAATTGGGGGTTAAATTTGTCTATCCCGATTCAAAATAGTACCTTTGCAAAGCGACGTCACCCTAAGCAAATATGGGTGTACTCACAACATATTTTAATCACTATAATTTTTGGTACTATGATTAAGAGGATTCTACTTTTGGGCTCAGGAGAGCTAGGCAAAGAGTTCACGATTGCGGCTCAACGCAAGGGACAGTATGTAATCGCGTGCGACAGATACGCGGGCGCACCAGCTATGCAGGTAGCAGACACATTCGAGGTGTTTGATATGCTCGACGGCGAGGCGTTAACTACGGCTATTGCTCGCCACAAACCAGACTTCATAGTACCCGAAATAGAGGCTATACGCACCGAGATTCTCTACGACTTCGAGAGTCAAGGTATCACAGTTACGCCGAGCGCAAAGGCAGTAAACTTCACGATGAACCGCAAGGCTATCCG
Source organism: Rikenellaceae bacterium (assembly GCA_047178665.1). Classification (GTDB taxonomy): domain Bacteria; phylum Bacteroidota; class Bacteroidia; order Bacteroidales; family Rikenellaceae; genus Alistipes. Next base: position 33,105 of record JBCQTK010000010.1, read on the forward strand.
CGATATGGCGGCGAAGGATCTTGGACTAAAGACAGCCAGGTATCTGTATGCCAAGTCGTTCGAAGAGCTTACGGCTGCAGCGGATGTGATTGGTTTCCCCTGCATCATCAAACCACTAATGTCGTCGTCGGGCAAGGGTCAGTCGATGGCGAAGAGTGCGGCAGATCTAGCTCACTCGTGGGAGTATGGTATATCAGGCAGTCGAGGCGACATTGAGGAGCTAATAGTCGAGGAGTTTATCGAGTTCGACAGCGAGATCACGCTCCTCACAGTAACTCAGAATGGCGATGCGCCGACACTCTTTTGCGCACCTATCGGACACGTTCAGAAGGGCGGCGACTACCGCGAAAGCTATCAGCCAGCGCCCATATCGGCAGATCACCTCGCCGAGGCGCAAGATATGGCGGAGAAGGTTACGCGTGAGTTGGGTGGCGCAGGTTTGTGGGGTGTAGAGTTCTTCTTGAGCAACAAGAATGGCGTCTACTTCTCGGAGCTCTCGCCACGTCCACACGACACAGGTATGGTGACACTAGCCGACACACAGAGCTTCAGCGAGTTTGAGCTCCACCTGAGGGCTATTCTCTCACTGCCGATCCCTGTTTTGAAGCAGGAGAAGATGGGCGTTAGCTCTGTCATATTGGCATCTGAGTCGTCGTCTGTCGAGCCTATCTTTAGTGGAATCGAGGAGGCGTTGGCTATAGAGGATGTGGACGTGCGACTATTTGGCAAACCCACGACACGCGCCAATCGCCGAATGGGCGTTGTCATCGGACACGCTCCGATGGGTGGCGACATCAATGCCCTGCGCGAGAAGATCAATAGTGCAGCCGAGCTAATAAAGGTCAATTAAGTAACAAACCGAAAACGAGTAGTTTAGATATGTCGAACACCTTTGCCCAACGATGGCGAGAGATCGTAGACAAACTGTCGAGCCACGAGGAGGAGGAGAAGGAGGAGGCAGCAGTGCCGAACTCCTCGGAGCCTCAGTGCAGTACGTCTGCTGTGTGCAGTGATACCACCGAGTTGGGCACAACCACATACGAGCGAATCGAAGTCGCCCTACTCAATTGGGTCGCCACCAAAGGTTACTGCAACAAGGGGATAACCATCGAGAGCCTAGCTATCACCCTCCACACCAACCGCAACTATCTGTCGCACTACATCAACCGTACGCAGGGCAGTTCGTTCAAGGTGTGGCTCACGCGGCTACGTCTCGACGAGGCTAAACGCCTGCTGTGCGACGACGACAAACACTCGATTGTGGCGATCTCGGAGCTCATTGGTTTCAGCTCCACTATGTCATTTATCCACGTTTTTAAGCGCAACGAATCTCTCCCCCCTGCGTTGTGGCGCGAGAAACACAAGGAGCTGCGCGCAGCCCTAATGCCACTCTGCGACGACGTCGAGGAGGAGTCTAAGTAATTGAAATATTTTTCATAGGAGGGGTATCTATCGTGATGGTAGATACCCTCTGTTTAGTTGGTCGATACGTGCCATTAACTCACTCACCACCTCTGGATTTTCGGCTGCTACACTACGGCTCTCTGTGGGGTCTGCGTAGTGGTCAAATAGCATCATAGCCTCGTGTTTGCCGTTGTTGAATAGAGCTAGCCGATACTGCGCTGTTCGCAGCGATAGTATGTTGTTCCAGTAGCTCAGCACATAGTCACGACACAGCCTGGTACGCCCCCTCTCTATCAGGTCGACAAAACTCACACCCTCGACAGTGTCGGGGCTCTCTATCTGGGCGTACTCACAGATTGTGGGGTATATATCTATCGCCGCCACAAGTTCGTCGCTCCTCTCACCTACTCGACGCATTGTTGGGCTCTTGGCGATCAACAGGCTGTTAAGTGCACTCTCGAAACCACTATGTTTACCCCACAGGCTGTGATCGCCCAGGTGCCAGCCGTGGTCTCCCCATATTATTACTATAGTACTCTTATCGAGCCCCGTTTCGCGGAGTCGATCCAACACGCGTCCCACCTGTGCGTCGGTAAAGGAGAGAGCAGATAGGTATGCACGCCTCAGGTCGCGAGCGTAGTCGTCGGAGAGACGAACGCCCAACCCTCCGCGCTCGGCGTGTGAGTATTGTTTGAAACACTCAGCACTAGGGTGAAGTAACGACCTGTCGACCCCCTCAGGCAGGTTGGGTGTGGGCGAGATCGCTATGTCGACACCGTCGTATAGATCCCAGTAACGCTTAGGCGCAACGAATGGTAGATGTGGCTTATAGAATCCCACAGCCATAAACGTGGGTTCTCCCTCGCCACAGCGCTGCTGGTCGGCTATCTGCTGTAGCCTATCGACTGCGAGATCAGCCAGTTGCGAGTCGGCGTAGCAGCTGTCGGGGAGGTCGAGAAACTCAAATGCGGCGTTATCCTCCTTGGTGCGTATGCGCCCGTTGGGGTAGCCGTGCAACATTGCGTCGAAGCTATCCTCCCAGGGTGATTTGGGGTCGTTGATAAACTCGTCCCTGCTGTATGGCAGCTCCTGCACCTTTTGTTTTTGCGTGTAGTTAAATCCATTGTCGGAGTGCGACACCTTGCCCATACCAATAGTGTGGTAGCCGTTGCGACGAAGATGGTGTATGAATGTCTCCGGCACCTCATCCTCGGTCGACCCAACGAGTGAGTTGGAGAATGTGAAGTTGTTCACATCCTTTCCGCTCTTTGCGCCCGCACCCGTTAGCATCATCGCTCGTGATGCACCACTAGTTGGAGCCTGCACATATTGGTGGGTGAAGAGTCGTCCTTCGCTACTAATGCGGTCGAGATTGGGCGTTATAGCCTCAGGTGCACCGATGTGGTCGCCATCTTGACGCAGATCGTCGATGCAGATAAGTAGGATATTGGGGCGCTGCTTCGCCTCCACCGCAGTTGTGGCGACCAACGAGGAGATGGCAATGAGCGATAGGCGGATAGATTTCATTGGTTGAGGTTGAGGCTCAGGTTCAGGTTGAGTTATGTATACAAAAAAGTGGAAGTGACCAACAAGTTATGTTGGACACCTCCAAGTTTGAGTTCTGCAGTATGGTATATTTAGCGGCAGTCTCCTGCGCTATGACCTCACTACTAACTATGCAAGGGCGTTTACGTGAAGCTGCATTGCGCTCTTCAAGTTACCAGCCTTATTCTTGTGGATGATGTTGTGCTTTGAGAGCTTATCCAACATAGATGCTACCTTTGGAAGGAGAGTCTCAGCTGCGCTTAGCTCAGATGTGTTGCGTAGAGCCTTAACTGCGTTACGAGTTGTCTTGTGGAGAAGACGGTTGTGCGCACGCTTTGTTGCAGTCTGACGAATTCTCTTCTGTGATGACTTATGGTTTGCCATAGTTTTGTTTTGTTAATTTTGTATTTTTATTTTATTATGTCCTTTACCTTTGGGGCGGAACCTCACCTATCTCATTCGCTTCTCACTCAGTTCGCTTGCTAGCTACTCACCTCGCTCAGTTTCAGGATTTTACACCCCTCCCCCACTTTTTTCTGTAGCCCGTAGGAGAGTCGAACTCCTCTTTCAAGAATGAAAATCTTACGTCCTAACCGATAGACGAACGGGCCCAGGCGCTATCGTTACGTGTAACTTTAGCGGTGCAAAGGTAAGAATAAAAAAGTTAATATGCAAACTAAGGTGGTGAAAAATCAGGAAAACGCACTAAAAAAGCAGCAAGTGCACTCAGGTCGCCCCAACTACTCGTCCGTTATGCCAAACACCTTGGCTATTATTTGTTGCTGCCTGACCTGCTGAGGGGTGTGAATCAGGAGCTGCGGAGGGTGTATGATCGCCACTCTGTCGCTCGCCTTGAGAGCTAACGAGAGTTCGTGCGAGGAGTATATGATACACTTCTGCTGCGTGTGAGCGAGGTGCTGCAGGAGCTGCAGGAGCTGGTGACGCGATGGCATATCGAGGAATGCCGTCGGTTCGTCGAGCATAATTATGGGTGTCTGCTGCGCCAGAGCTCGCGCTATCATAATGCGCTGCAGCTCACCGTCGGAGAGCGTGTCGCAGTCTATATGTGTAAGGTGCGAAGCGTCGACTTGCGCGAGCGACGCCTCAACCACTTCGCGATCATAGTCGGAGAGCGACCCTATCCAATTGGTGTGGGGAGTGCGTCCGAGCGCCACAAGGTCGAAGCAGGAGAGTCCGGGGATGCGTATTCGGTCGGTGGTCACTATAGCCACCAGCAGGGCTCGCTGCTGCTCTGTAAGTCTGCTGCATAGCTCTCCGTCGATCACTATCTCGCCGCCACGAATGGGCTGCAGAGCCGCTATAGCCCTCATTAGTGTCGACTTGCCAGCTCCGTTGCGTCCGAGCAGCGCCACTAGCTCACCCCGCTGCAGGGTGAACGATGCATCCTGCAGAATAGGGTGTGCAGGCGTGTGCCAAATAGTTATGTTGCGAGCCTCGATCATTATCTGTAATCTTTATTTTTGAAGTTGAGAGGGAATTTGTCACTACCCTACTCTCCGATTGCCCTGTTGCGCAGGACGACGACGACGACTATCGGTATTGCCGCCAGGGCTGTTATTGCGTTGATGGGGAGGAGCAGCGACTTCGCGACAATGTCGCAGAGGAGCATAATGTTGACCCCAATCACGATCGACGCAGGGATTAGCGTGCGGTGGTCTGCTGTCGAGAACACCATTCGGGCGACGTGTGGCACTGCTAACCCGACGAATCCGATGGGTCCGCAGAACGCCGTCACACTACCAGCAAGTAGCGTCGTGGCGAGGAATATCCAGCCACGCGTGGAGGCCACTCTGAGCCCCATTGTCCGCGCATAGTACTCGCCCAACAGGAGCATATTGAGAGGCTTGATGTGGAGCGAAGCTATCGTCAGACCCACCACCACAGCAGCCGCCATCAGCGCAAGCTGCAACGATGTAACATCGCCCAACGACCCCATAGTCCAGAGCACAAACGCCTTGAGAGCCGACTCCGTGCCGAGGTATTGCAGCACCATCACCACGGCGCTGATTGCAGATCCGAGCATCATACCAAGCACCAGTATCACCATTATATCCTTTATCTTCTGGCTCAGCACCATCATAAGCATCATCACCGCCATAGCACCACACCACGCAGCCCCCGCAATCCCGAAACTCAGCCAAAAGCCCGAAAGTGCCGCACCAAAGATCGACGACCCCAAGAGTAGAAGCGACACCCCCAACCCCGCACCAGCACTGACACCGAGCAGGTAGGGTTCGGCAAGAGGGTTACGAAAGATCGTCTGCATCAACACCCCCGCAACAGTGAGCGCAGCACCCGCAACCACCGCAACAAGCGAACGCACAAGTCGTAGGCGGATCACCACCTCGCGAGCAACAGGGTCGTCACCACTCCCCACAAGAGCACCCCACACCTGCGCAACCGAGAGCTCCATATCGCCGACGCAGAGGTCGACAAGTAGGAGTAGGAACGCAGTCAGCGTAAGCGCCAGCAGGAGCATCTTCGATCGCCACGCCATCACCTGAGCCTCCGATAAAAGTACAGAGAGGAGTCGATCTGCGTTGTGTCTCGACGCAAAATAGCCGCCAAGTCGCCCAACACCAAGTCGGGACGCACCACCCCCGTCTCCCAGAAGTCGCTGCCACCAGCAGGGGTCATTCTCGCCGTAGTGTTGTAGATCTCGCCCCTCTCGACAACATCCATCTCGGCAAAGAGGGGGTTCTGCGAAGATAACGCCTCGGCAGTAGTAGTCGACGCACCAAGATTCAGCCATACATCAGCCTCCGCAACAAGGGTGTAGGCGCTCTCCAGAGAGATAGGCTTCGTCGACGACGTGGCGTTTCCGTCATATATGTAGTCGCCTCCAGCATCCTCAATCAACCTAACCATATAACTATTCGACGATGGCATATACCAAATGTCACGATAGGGCGTGTTGAGCATAACCCTCGGACGCACCCCCTGAGACAAAAGTTGCGCAGAGCCGATGGAGTCCCTCAACTCTACATATCTCTGCTCGATGTCACCGAATCGCTCGACCCCCATCTCCATATCGCCACATATCTGCGCTATTGCCACCAACCACTCCGCCTTGCCCAGGGGTGACTCCTCGGCGTAGTCGCCTACGTATATATATTGTATGCCGAGCTCACGTAGCTTCGATGTTACACCGACATCCTCGCCCGCCACACCATACAGAATGACGAGATCGGGTCGTAGCACCATAATAGCCTCAAAGTTGAGATTCGAGCCGTAGCCAATATCGAGCAGCTGCCCCCGAGCAAACGACTCCTGCACACCCCTGTTGGAGATGTACTCTATTCCCGAGACGCCAACCACAGCCTCCACACGCTCAATAGCATCGAACATCGCCACACTCGACGACGAGAGCGCAACAACCCTGCGCGCAGGCGAGTCGAGGAGCGCCCCATCATATCCTACAGGAGGCACCTCTCCGCCACTGACCATCAACAGGTGGTGGTTATTTTCCGCAGCACCCTGCCAAGGTTTGAGTATTTTAAGTAGTCTCGCACCCGACGACGGATCGCTGACGACACAAAACCCCGACGCATAGCGAGGCTCATACTCAACCACCGAGAACGCCTCCAGGTCGAGCGTCGAGGACGACGAGGCACACCCCACAAATATAGCGAGGAGCGGCAGGATCATTATTTTCATATACTTACACATACTTTCTATCTGTCACACAACTACATAACAATGTTTAGTCGAGCCACGCCGTCGCCACCATATGTGCGACGACCAGATCGACAATGCAAAGGTATCAAAAAAAAACGGGATTAAATATTTGGTAATGTAATTTTTTGGTCATATCTTTGCACTGCTCAAAAATCCGAGTTGACGAGTAGTATCGAGTCACCAAGGATGGATGTATTGCAAAAACAAAAAGTCGCGGGGTGTAGCTCAGCCCGGTTAGAGTACACGTCTGGGGGGCGTGTGGTCGCAAGTTCGAATCTTGTCACCCCGACTACTGAAAATCAGCGAGTTAGACATCTAGTCTACTCGCTGATTCTTTCGTTAGTAACACTTTAGCAAAAGATTTTCCGCAACGCAATTGTTCGGACTGGACTCGGCAGGTATGCTCGCCTTTTAATCTAATTACGCCTGCTATTTTACTAGTAATAATGTCGATTATAAGTTCCACCCATAGAGTTAACAATACTATACTCTTCACCAAATTGATCTTTAACGATAACTGTTATATCAGCAGCGTAAACACCATATTTACCCGATGTGAGGTTACTGAAATCACGCACAATGGCGAATGCCTTATAGGGCGCAGAACCATAATTCTCCCCAACAGTGGTGTAAGGACCATTAAAACGCAAATAGAATCCATTAATACTCTCAAAAACTATCGATTCGCCAAGACCATTAGTACCTGAGATCTTCGCAGCATATGCATCTGCAGTAGCAGAAGCTACGCCTGCGTCTACCTTGCTAGTATAATTATAAATAGCTCCTGAAATATAATCATCATCGACAAGACAAGTGTACATATTTTTATGAAACGTATCAACACCAGTTGTATCTTCAGCACCATCTTTATTGTCTATATAATATGTAACATCATAATCAAAACCCCACGACGTATCTTTGTTATATTCCCAATTGTACACCTGATAAACATACGCACAAGCATCTACCTCAGTCACGTCATTACCCTTTACCATAGTCGATTGTCCCGTACTTCCAGATGCGTGAACAAAATACACTGGTGGATATTGGGTCTGCTTAACAGTATATGTTTTTGTGTCACCTGCTGAATTTGTCACTGTGATTACAGATGTTGCGGTGTTGTTATATCGTATAAAACTTTCCGAATAATATTCGTATGCCGTATTATAGTCAATAGTATCAACCGACAATGTTAATGTAGTGCCATCCGCAGATATTTTTTCAGAGAAGTATTCGTCCTGACCTTCAACAGGCTCACCCTCTAGATTTATAGTTGTGATTGTTGTCTCGATACTCAAAGTCGGAAAGTCCAATCCCTCAATCGTCATATCGCCATCCGACACAGTCGAGAATACCAGAGATGAATCCCCTTTCACTCCAGAAAACAGTCCGCCTGTATTATTAACCCAGACAAATGATTGAGGGGTAAACTCCACATAATAATTAGTGTCTCCATCGGAGTCATCTTCAATGACATCACCATTACTATCAGTCAGTCTGAAGTCACTAGCCTGGCGAAGTATGTGCCGTTGCTGACCAACACCTCATATCGGTTATTCTCGACCTCGACAGTCATTGAGTAGCTGATATTACTGGCGGGACTGTTGGGGTCAGCTGCATCCTCGATGGTTTTGTAGCCTGGTTTGTCGACTCCGATTAGCTTGACTGTAAATTCTGAGTTACGCAATATGTCGTACGTCAGCGCCGAGTATGTTGTCTCCGACTCATCGTCGGGGTTGTCGAGCGGATATTGCGCCTTGAGGGCAACCTTGTAGTAGCCAGGCGTGTCGTAGCCATCTGCTACTCCCTTGATGACGATGTATTGGGGGTTAATCGTTTGGTTAGCTGCATTGTCTTGATACTGATAGTCGCCGCCAGAGTTGGGATAGAAGTATATCGGATCGGAGAGAGTTGCGCCCTCACTTACCTCCAGTGGCAGATAGTCGATCTGATCCCTCAGCTCGTTGAATACAACAGCCGTGTACCTACCTGTGGGGAGGTAGGCATAGGACTGAATATCTTTGGTGTTGTGCTCGTATTGGTGCTCGTAGGCGAGTGACCCATCCTCGGCATCGTAGAATAGCACCGAGACATTTTGCAGATCAACTCCGCTCGGCTCCCAATCTATGTCGATCGGTATGGCTAGAGTGTTGTTGCAGACACAATCATCATATATCGGCTTGCGCTCGCACGATGCTGCTACAACTGCTACACATAGCAATAGGGAGATATTTTTTGCGATTTTCTTCATCCTATCTCTCCTTATTTACCTTACGATTCAACATCCACACAAATGATACACGGACTCTTGTTGGTCCGAACCACGAGTAGTAGCCGCGATTCTCGCGGAGAGTGTGCCACGAGTTGTCGATACCCCAATGTTCGGTGTAGTGGTCATAGTTTGTCTTCATATATCCAATTCCCGCCGAGTACTCCATCCTCAAACTACCACACCTATTAATTGTGTGAGCGTAACCACCACTCAGACCAGCCGCGATGAAAAACTCGCCTTGATACCCCTCCTTGTTGAGCTCCAAGTCGTAGAGTCCTCCACCAGCGTAGAGTCCCACGTGCCAACCTGTCATCACGGGGCGGTCGGTGCGGTCGCCAAACCAATATTTTCCCTCGATGTTACCATTGAGAAGCTGCAGGCAGTTTCTGCCGCTCGACTCCTTGTCGCTGCTCGTCCACCACGGGAATATCCACTCGCCAGCGACGCTCCAACGCTCCTTGATCGGAATTTCCAGCTCGATGTTTACAAGTGTTGCAACATCGAATAGCAGGTTGGTTTTTACGGCAAACATCGGTTTGTCGACTATCTCTGGCTCGGCAGGGGTATTGTCTACTACTGGTGTGGGGGTGGGTGCAACCTCCTCTTTTGGCTCTTCGGCAATGGCGATCTCGACAACCTCCTCTTCGACAATCGCTGGCGCAACCGACTTGAAATAGAGAGTCACCACCGAACCGCGGCGAAGCAGAGGGTAGAAATTGTCGAACATATAACGATATGTATTACCACCCATAAGATCCATAAGGTGTTTGCTGCGGCTATCGACCAACGACAACCACCTGTCGTCAGGGCTCACTCGTTGCCACGTCTCTTCGGGGATCGTCGTGAGGATCTGCGAAACCTCCTCCTTATATTGTACATCAGACTCCGCGACAAGTGCCTGAAGCCCATTCCAATCAATACCCGAATGGTTCTTTTCGATTAGGCTGTCGGGGATCAAATCACTACCATCATACTATAGGGTTACGTACAACTTGTCGTGTTACTTTGTTTGCTCAAAGCTCATTTCAGACTCATTTACAACCCTCATTTGTCACAATCCGAAGCTCTCAGAGCTAACGAGCAAATTGACATTCTGGTTCTGCCCACTGTATATATGTATTATCTTGTCTACACTTTTGATGCGAGATCCACAGATAATACATATTGTTCAGATGGTTTGTGCCGCGATCCTGCTTATCTCGATCATAAACGATGTTTGCTTCTTCTTCAAACGATATAATGAGGTGATTAGAACAGGAGATTCTCTATATCCCGAAGGAGTTGACATCTACATAAGGTGGATGATTAAAAGCCTCTATGGTTTTATTGGCGCAGGTATATTTAGCGTTATTGTTGCGTTCTCAACTCATATTCACACATCAATACTCCTACTTTATCTGGTCTATTTTCTTTCGGTCTGTATATACACATTTAACCGCTACCTCGATTTTATGGTGACATTCCGAGACCTAGTCGACAATAGCAAAGTGGTTGAGTTAGTACCCGAAAACGAGGTTGCGAAACTTATACTGACACCAGAGAAGTGCGAGTATCTTAGCTCTCAAATTAAAAGGTGGATAGAGACAAAAGGATACTGTTCAAAATCGGCATTGATTCAAGATGTCTCTGCAACGATGTACACCAACAAACAGTACCTCTCCAACTACATCAACTCAACCTACAAATGTTCGTTTCGTATTTGGATCTCGAAACTAAGAATCGACGAGGCAAAGAGAATACTTTTGACAAACCCAGAGATGACAATAACTGCTGTAGCAGACCACGTTGGCTTCCAATCCCTAACATCGTTTACACGCGCATTCAACCAGCACGAGGGTATTTCACCTACGAAATGGGTGCATATCAACAGGGTTAAAACATTATAGGAATTGCTTCAATCGAGAGTGTCGAACTCTTCAACCCCTTCGAGCTGACAGAGAGATTTATCGTCCCTGTTTCACCATTCGACTCTACCATTATCACGAGCTTGCCACTGAACGCCTCCATCGAGGGTAGGTGAAAGAGTTCGAGAGAGGTTGCGTCACCATTGCAGATAGCCCTGAAATCACCTGCGCCACGCACCTTTGCAGCGAGTCTATTTGTCGCTGTGGGGCAGAGGTTTCCGTCACGATCGACTACTGAGGCGGTGACGAAACTAATATCTTTGCCGTCGGCTGCGATCTGAGTGCGGTCGGCTGTGAGCTCTATTTTATATGGTTCGCCTGCGGTCTTGATTGATCGCTCCGCAACAGCCTTGCCTGCGTCGTCGTAGGCTACTACACGCAGCTCACCTGCCTCATACGTCACATCGTTCCACATCAATCTGTATCGCTCCAAACGAGCAGATAGATCCTTGGTGCGAACCCCTTGACTCACACCATTCACAAATAGCTCTGCGCTGTTGTAGTTGGTGTAGACATAGACAGGTGTCACCTCGCCCTCGCGCCCTGCCCAGTTCCAGTGCGGGAGGATATGCAGCGTCTCCACATCGCTATTCCAGCGACTGCGGTAGAGGTAGTAGCGATCCTTTGGTAGCCCTGCGAGGTCGCAGATTCCGAAGTATGAGCTGCGAGCCGACCACTTCGTGTCGTATGGCGTGGGCTCACCGAGATAGTCGAAACCTGTCCAAACGAACTCGCCAATCACCCAATCTTTATCATCTTGAAGGATTGCATCATCCTCAGGAAGGTTCGACCATCCGCAATACTCCAGATCATACGACGAGCATTGGCGGTCGTCATACTGCACCCCCTTGCCCTCCTTTACGGGGAACTTGTAGACTCCACGCGAGCTAACGGTAGATGCTGTCTCCGAACCGAGGATAAAGCCCTGCGGGAACTTCTCATACGCCTCATTATATAGGTGCACACGATAGTTCAACCCCGGCACATCGACCAACGATGCAAAGCCGCTCGCCATCACCGCCTTCACCTGATCCATCCCCACAGTGACGGGGCGCGTAGGATCTTCACGGTGGAAGATCTCCTGCAACCACTTTGCACGCTTCACCCCTGCGCTGCCGTGTTGGTCGGGGACTTCGTTGCCTGAGCTCCACATAACGATCGAGGGGTGGTTGCGTGTGGCGCTGACCAAGTTACAATATCAGCCTCCGCCCACTCCTCGAAGAGGTGGCTATAACCATTTTTTACCTTAGGCACTGCCCACTCGTCGAAGCTCTCCGCAAGGAACATAAATCCCATCTCGTCACAGAGATCGAGCTGCTCCAACGATGGCATATTGTGTGATGAACGGATTGCATTGCACCCCATATCTTTGAGGATCGTGAGTTGTCGACGTAAAGCTGCTACATTTACCGCCGTCCCCAACGCCCCCAAATCGTGGTGGAGACAGACCCCCTTGAACTTGCGCACCTCACCATTGAGGCGGAATCCGTGCTCTGCGCTGTAGTCTATCTCGCGCACTCCGAAGCGTGTTGTCACCTCGTCTTTTAGCACTCCATCTGCATATACTCTGTTGCGTGCAAAGTATAGATTGGGGCTCTCTGGACTCCACAACATAGGGTCTGAGAGCTTTATATTTTGGATGAACTCACCACAGATTAGATTGTCGCTCCTGTCGCTCGCAACTACGTTGTTGTCGGCATCTAAAATATCTGTCTCGATCGAGATATTTTTTGCTTTATCGCTATTTTTGATCTTACACTTTATATTTATGCGCGCCTCCTGCTCCGTGATTTGTGGCGTTGTAATGTTGACACCCCACTGCTCGATGCTCACCCTCTCCTTGACCGTGATTGAGACATTGCGGTAGAGCCCTGCCCCAGGGTACCAACGAGATGATTGCGCAGGATTTTCGAGTCTCACCTCCAACAAATTACTCTCACCGACTTTTAGATATTGAGTTATATCGAAGTAGAAGTAGCTATATCCGTAACCTCTGCCGCCCACTCTCTCGCCATTCACAGATACCTCCGCGTGGCTCATTGCACCCTCGAATAGGATGATCGCCTCCTTGGTGTCGTCAAAGGTGGGTAGCTCAAATTCGAGACGATACCACCCCACCCCGATATGAGGCAGAGAGCCTGTGCGACCATACTTCTCGGTCGCACGCTTCTCATTATTCTGCATTATCCTCACCGTCTGTTTGTCGACCTCCTTGTCGAAAGGTCCATATATCGCCCAGTCGTGGGGCACGGTGACACTCTCCCACTTCGACTCGTCGCGAGAGAATTGCCAGCCGCAGCCTAAGGTGTAGTTGACACGCTCCGCAAAGAGGTTGGCAATCGAGAGCAGTAGGCAAAGAGTAAGCAGCAGTCGTTTCATCTCAACAATGGGGGTTTTAATCTGTCACGAAATTACTTTTAGTCGACCAACCACACCTACTTGTAGAGGCAGATATAGGCTGTGTCGGCGCTCACACGGACGTTGAACTTCGTATCTTTAGCGACCTCGAATGAATCATACTTCTTGTAGAGTTTATACTCCGTCTCTCCAGGTAGTTGCACCTCCATCTCGCCCGACACGACGCTCATAATCTCGATTGTCGATGTGCCAAATTCATACTCGCCAGCCGCCATTACTCCGCACGTAGCTCTACCCTCGCTGCCCTCAAACGCAAGTGATGCAACCTTGCCGTCGAAGTATTCGTTCTTGTTAAACATACTATTTATTCTGTTTTTGTTTGGGTTCTAACATATTGATTCATTATCTTCGGAGGCGTGGGATAGAACCCGACATCCCTGCCACCAAAGTATCTATTTAGCGTCTCTCTATCAACCGCCACACTTCGAGTAGCCGCACGACATACAGACCAAACAGCCATCCTGATACGCCATATTCTTGTCACCACAAGTAGGGCAACAGCTCTTGCTCTTTGTGCCATCGGCAATATACTGCTTCAGCGCCCTTTCGACACCCACTTTCCACGAGTTGATGCTCTCCGAGTCGAGGTGCAACCCTCCGATCAACGAGACAGCATTCTCTAGCGGCATACCCTGACGCAGCACGCCCGAGATGAGTTTTGCATAGTTCCAGAACTCCTCCGAGAATAGACGCGACACCCCACCGATCGTGTTTGTGTAGCCGTAGCGATCTATATATTGGAAGTCGTAACGTTTCGTGCCGCTCGCCTCCCTCACCTTGATGATGAAGCCCTTTGTGATCTTGGGCGGTATGTACATAGCATCCTCCTCGACCTTTCCTGTGAAGATCTCGTATGGTCGGTTGTTCTGGAGTCCGACGAACGCCATCCACTTCTCGTCACCATTCTTGAACCTCACGATGTCGGCGGGGATGGATACGGGGCGTTTCAGCGACAACTCCTCTGCCGTAGCACTGCGCTTCGACTTCTTCTCGATCAGCACGCCGTCGCGGCAGCCGTCGCGGTAGACTGTGATTCCCTTGCAACCGCACTCCCAAGCTGTGCGATAGACCGATGCAACTAGCTCCTCTGTCACATCCGATGGGAGGTTAACCGTCACAGATATTGAGTGGTCGACCCACTTCTGTATAGCCCCCTGCATACGCACCTTTGCGACCCAGTCGATGTCGTTCGCCGTAGCACCATAGTATGGCGACTTGGCGATCAACTCATCCAGAGTATCGTCGTCGATATGCTCAATGTCCGATGTGTCGTATCCGTTGACCTCTAGCCACTTCACGAAGTTGTGGTGGTAGACGTTGTACTCCTCGAATCGTTCGCCTGTCTCGTCGACAAATGTAGCCACCTTGTCTCTGTCCGATGGGTTGATCTTGCGTCGACGCTTGTAGGCAGGTCTAAACACTGGCTCGATGCCCGAGGTCGTCTGCGACATAAGAGATGTTGTGCCTGTAGGAGCAATCGTCAACATCGCAATGTTGCGACGTCCCACGCGCGTCATTCTCTCGTAGAGCTCAGGATCTGCCTCTCTGACACGTGCGATCATAGGGTTGCTCACCTCCGCCTCCGCAGAGTAGACCTCGAACGCACCACGCTCCTCCGCCATATCGACAGATGCACGATACGCCTCGATCGCAAGCGTCCTATGCACCGACACAGCAAACTCCGTAGCCTCCTCTGTACCATATTGCAGCCCCAACGCCGCCAACATATCACCCTCAGCCGTGATTCCAAGCCCCGTACGGCGACCCTTGCGCGCCATATCGCGGATCTTAGACCACAACTCAAGCTCCACACGTCGTATATCCTCATCCTCGGGGTCTGCGGCGATCTTATCTATTATGAGCTCCACCTTCTCCAACTCTAGGTCGATGATGTCGTCCATAATTCGCATCGCTTGGCGCGCGTGTATCTTGAATTTCTCGAAGTCAAACCTCGCCTCAGCCGTAAATGGCGACTCCACATATCCAAATAGATTGATCGCCAAGAGTCGACACGAGTCGTAGGGACAGAGTGGTATCTCACCACAAGGATTTGTCGACACAGTCGTAAAGCCCTGATCGGCATAGCAGTCGGGCACACTCTCGCGGATGATAGTGTCCCAGAATAGCACACCAGGCTCTGCCGACTTCCACGCATTGTGGATAATCTTGTCCCACAGCCTCTTAGCATCTATCTCCACACGATACTTAGGATCGTCTCCAACGATCGGGAACTGCTGCATATACGGCGCACCCTCGCCCGACGCACGCATAAACTCGTCGTCGAGTTTGATCGAAACATTCGCACCCGTCACCTTTCCCATATCAGTTTTGGCGTCGATGAATCGCTCTGCGTCGGGGTGCTTTACCGACAGCGACAACATCAGCGCACCGCGGCGACCATCCTGCGCTACCTCGCGCGTAGAGTTCGAGTAGCGCTCCATAAATGGCACGATACCCGTCGACGTAAGTGCGGAGTTGAGCACAGGGCTACCCGTAGGGCGTATGTGCGACAAGTCGTGCCCCACGCCTCCGCGTCGCTTCATAAGTTGCACCTGCTCCTCGTCGATACGGAATATTCCACCATAGGAGTCGGCCGGGTTGCGATGTCCGATGACAAAGCAGTTGGAGAGCGACGCAACCTGGAAGTTGTTGCCCACACCAGTCATCGGACCACCCTGCGGAATGATATAGCGGAAGTGATCGAGCAGCTCAAATAGCTCCTGCGACGAGAGAGGGTTCGGATACTTCGACTCGATGCGAGCGATCTCAGCCACCAGACGATTGTGCATATCGAGAGGTGACGACTCATAGATGTTGCCAAAAGAGTCCTTGAGTGCATATTTGCTGACCCAGACAGTCGCTGCAAGCTCGTCGCCACCGAAGTACTCTATCGACTGCTGAATTGCGTCGTTGTAGTTTATGGGTTTTTGATGTTTCATACTATATGTTATATTATTTTTTGCGGAGCACAAATTTGTCGAATTAATTTGGGATGATTCATCTATCGGCAACTCTTTTTCCTAACAAGTTGTGAACACTATATGTTTATACGCAAAAATATGGCTCTCAAGGCGCACGCCCCAACGATCGAGGGCGACCAACATCAGATGTGTTGATCGCCCTCGCATTTAGGGTATGTCACCTAGTGCTTGTTCCGCTAGTACTTGAAGTGCATAATTGGCACAAGGTGTACTGCTGTTTGTGTCTTATGCTGACCATTTGTCGCTATTCCCGTGTAGGCTGAGGATGTACCAGCCATATTCACTGTGCGCACCTTAGTTGCAAACGTCGTAACAGCAAGTGACAGCCCACCATAAGAATAGGTGTAAGTGGTCGAGCCAGAAGCGACAATATCAGTTGTCGTCAAAGAACGAGTAGTTGTGGAGAAGGTACTGATATAATCAATTGTTGTTGAGCGACCTCCAGTTGTAAACGCTGCGTTTATTTTGGTGTCAGTTGAGTATGTCTCTCCGAGCCACATATAGAGTGCCTCCAATTCATCCTCACTTGGCATTACCCAGATCTTATTGTAATCGGTTTGACCGCTATAACTAAAGCTATCACCATTGAGATTAGTAATAAAATCGAATGCTGGATAATACACCGCCATATCAACAGAGTTATCAGAGCAATAACCCTCAAGATAGGTCATATACTCAAAGCCTGTACCACCACCGCTTGTTATCTCCGTCTCTGAAACCATAGCTTTGTCAAAGTAGTTTGCATCTGGGTGACACCAAGGCACACCTTTATATGGAGCATTGATCGACACCACGCTTGCGTAACCTACCTCAGCTTCGTCGACTGCGTAAACGATACCGATAACAGTTTTGCCCGCTGTGAGTGTCGCAGAAGTCGTGTAGTCAGAGAAGCAGTAGTGACCAACCACTGGAACTGACGCCACAACATCTACTGTGTGGATGACATCAAATGGTGTTGCACCCTCATATGGAGTGATAGATGCTGTGATCGTCGCAGAACCTACGCTTACGCCTGTCGCCACAACCGATGTACCTGTTGATGAATCTGGGATTGTCGCATAGGTGCTATCATCAATTGTCCACGCAATAGAGTGATAGCTCTTATCGCCAAAGTTGAGTGATACAGTCGATGTTCCATTTATCTCGACACTGCCGCCAGATATGGTTACATCCGCTGCACTCTCTGCGTAGTTGGTGACTTTCACCGCAAGACTCTTTGTTATGTCTGAACCGCTCGCGTTTTGCGCAGTTACGGTGATCGTTGCATCTCCTGTTGATAGGAGTGTCACAATCTTTGTGTCAGGATCATATTTAACAGACGAACCTGTCACCGCTACTGTGTAACTATCCTCTGTCGTATCAACTGGATCGAACTCTACCCCAAGCTCGAATGAACCCTTATTAAGCTGGATAGAGAGATCAGCAGATTGCGCTGTGCCATCAACAGTTAGGTTAGAGATTGCTGTTGCAAAGACAACTTGATCTATAACGTTAAAGCTGACCGCCTTTGTGAATGTCTCGCCATCTGCGACTGTGATTGTTGCTGTGATCTCCGATGCTCCCATTGCTGCACCTGTTGTCACGGTAGCTATGTCGGAGTCAGCTCCTGCAGTGATAGATACGCCATCCAATGCACCTGTGATCTCCCACGCAATAGACTCTTTATGTATATGCCAAGCACTTGGGAGGTAAACAACGGTGGGTACAACTTTGGTAAAGATGTCATTGCCGTCCCATTAAAATCTAAAAAAGTTCTTTGAAGTATTTGAAATTTAGTTAGTTACAGCTGTTTTACGAGCGAACGGATTTGAATTGATAACTTTGCATCATATTAAATTTGAAAGCAGATGA
>JBCQTK010000011.1:0-51103 GCA_047178665.1 Rikenellaceae bacterium
AACACGTATGGTGGAGCGTGACAAGAACCACGCAAGTATCATCTCGTGGTCGTTGGGAAATGAGTCGGGCACAGGTCCAATCTTCGCAGCTGCGGCAGGGTGGATTAAGGATTTCGACCCTTCGCGATTCATCCACTACGAGGGGGCGCAGGGCGATCCTACACACCCTCACTACAAGGAGGGTGCAGCGGGTAATCGCACCGACAACAACTACGCTAATCCTGACGATCCAAAGTTCGTTGATGTATTGAGTAGAATGTACCCTGAGTTGGCGCAGATAGTCGGTATGTCGGATAGTCCCTATATCACACGCCCAATAATTATGTGTGAGTATATGCACGCAATGGGTAACTCGATGGGTGGTCTTTCGGACTACTGGAGCGAGATCCGTGAGCGCAAAAATCTGATCGGAGGCTACATCTGGGATATGATCGATCAGGGGCTCGAAAAGCAGAACGAAAAGGGCGATATTTTCTACGCTTACGGTGGTGACTTTGGCGATATGCCTAACGACCGCAACTTCTGCATCAATGGCGTATTTGCACCCGACAGAACACCAAACCCACACGCTTGGGAGGCGAAGTATGTGTTCCAGCCAGCTGAGTTCTCGTTGGTTGGTGAGCGCGAGGTTCGTGTCTATAACAGGTTGTCACACACCTCTTTGGCGCAGTATGATGCACGTTGGGAGCTATTTGAGGATGGTCGTAAGGTCGAGGGTGGATCGTTGGGGAGACTCAACATCGCAGCAGGTGATTTCGACGTTGTGAAGATCCCATATAAGAGGAGTAAGTTCAACTCATCTTGCGAATATTGGGTGCGAGTGTCGCTCCACGAGGCGGAGGATCGTTTGTGGTGCAAGGCAGGTTTCGAGGTGGCTAAGGAGCGTATGTTGCTCAGGGCGAAGTGTGCGGAGAGTGCACCATACAAATCGACCTCAAAGCTACAGCTAACGGTGAGCGATAGTGATGACGACATAACCCTCTCGGCAGGTGATTTTGCGGCGGTGGTCTCTAAGCAGAGCGGCTATCTAACATCATACAAGACGAAGGGCAACGAGCTTTTGAGCTCTCCGCTGATGCCAAACTTTACACGCCCAACAATCGACAACGACATTCGTGGCGCAACAAATAAGTATATGGCGCCGTGTCGCAAATTTTGGGGTAGCTACCTCCCCTCTCTAAAGGTCGAGAGCGTCGGATGCGAGCAGGATGCAGAGGCGGCAATGGTGAGTGTCGCATACAAAAGATATAAGGGTGTGGAGTTCTCTGTGGAGTACAAAATATTTAGCGATGGTGCGGTACGTGTTGCGATGGCGATGGACTCTGCGGAGTCGACTCCCGATATGATCCGTTTCGGTATGACGATGGGGTTGCCGCTGAGCTACGACCGCACTACATACTACGGCTATGGCGATCAAGAGAGTTACATCGACCGCAAGAGTGGGGCAGAGGTTGGCGAGT
Source organism: Rikenellaceae bacterium (assembly GCA_047178665.1). Lineage (GTDB taxonomy): Bacteria > Bacteroidota > Bacteroidia > Bacteroidales > Rikenellaceae > Alistipes. The sequence continues at coordinate 1,461 of JBCQTK010000011.1, forward strand.
ATAGCATCGCGACAGATGATCTATACTACAACTACATCTTCCCACAGGAGAGCGGCAACAGAATGGGTGCAAGATGGATGACGATGGCGAGCCGATCGAGTAAAGTTCGCTTTACGGGATTTCCTGAGTTTGCATTCTCAGCGTGGAGATACACCGCCGAGGCGATCCAAAAGGCACGCCACCCATACGAGCTAGAGGAGGCGGGATTCTACACCGTGAATATCGACCTGGAGCAGGCGGCATTGGCTGGAACGCTCTCCGATATTCTGCCCCACTATGAGCTGAATGCAGGTTCTCGCAACTTTGAATTTATGTTTGGTGTCACTAAATAATTAAAATTTAAGATAATGAAGATAGTAACAATGGGCGAGATTTTGCTTCGTCTATCAACGCCAGGTAATTTGCGATTTGTTCGCTCCAACTCATTCGATGTCATCTACGGAGGTGGCGAGGCGAATGTAGCGGTGTCGTGCGCCAACTATGGTCACGAGGCGTATTTTGTATCTAAACTACCGACCCACGAGATTGGGCAGTCGGCAGTTAACGCGCTGCGTCAGTTTGGCGTCAAAACCGACTATATAGCTCGCGGAGGGGATCGAGTGGGTATCTACTTCCTCGAAACAGGAGCCTCGATGCGCCCATCGAAGGTGATCTATGACCGCGCGAACTCTGCTATTGCGGAGGCTAAGCGTGAGGATTTTGACTTCGATGCGATTATGAAAGATGCAGCGTGGTTTCACTGGTCGGGAATTACTCCAGCCTTGTCGGCGGAGTCGGCGGAGCTTACAAAGTTAGCGTGCGAGGCTGCAAAGCGTAATGGCGTGACGGTATCGGTTGATCTCAACTTCCGCAAAAAGCTATGGACCAAGGAGCGTGCGCAGGAGGTTATGCGTCCCTTGATGGAGTATGTCGATGTATGTATCGGAAATGAGGAGGATGCCGAGCTCTGTTTGGGATTCAAGCCTGACGCAGATGTCGAGGGTGGCAACACCGATGCTGAGGGGTACAAGGGTATCTTCGAGCAGATGCGAAAAGAGTTCGGTTTCAAATATGTGGTATCGACGCTTCGTGAGTCATTCTCTGCAACCCACAATGGATGGAAGGCGATGATCTACAATGGCGAGGAGTTCTACACCTCGAAGCGTTACGACATCGAGCCGATCGTTGACCGCGTAGGCGGTGGTGACTCATTTTCGGGCGGTATAATCCACGGACTCCTCACAAAGCCAAATCAGGGCGAGGCGTTGGAGTTTGCAGTAGCTGCTTCAGCTCTAAAACACACCATCAATGGCGACTTCAACCACGCCTCGATCGAGGAGGTGGAGGCACTCGCAGGTGGCGACGCGTCGGGGCGAGTTCAGCGCTAGAGATTAAATTAGATATATTTTCAACTTTTTCCTAAATTTATGGTGAAGTTTGAAAATATATCCCTATATTTGTCAGACAACATACAAATTAACCACGATCTAACTACTAAAACTTAAATATCTATGACATTAACAGGAATTTTACTACTTCTCCTAGCTGGCTTTGCGCAGGGAAGTTTCGGAATGGGAATGAAACGACAGCAACCACTCTCGTGGGAGTCGTTCTGGTTTATCTACTCCTTGGCGGCGATGTTGATTATCCCGATTATTTGGGGTGTTGTGGGATTTCCCTCATTCTTTGACTCAATATTAACCACCTCGCCCGATGTGCTATTCAAATCTATCGTGCTCGGTTTTCTGTGGGGTATCGGTGGTATCCTCTTTGGCGTGAGCGTCAATTTTGTGGGTGTCTCAATCACCAATGGTGTCGTGATGGGGCTCGCAGGCGGATTGGGTGCGATCATACCGCTCTTTGGAATCGAGGGCGTTACGGAGTCGCCGTCGTTTATATATGTTATTATAGGTGTGGCGATTATGTTGGTAGGTGTTGCGATGTCGGCATACTCTGGGATCTTGCGTGATCGTGAGCAGAAGAGTGTCGAGGAGTCGAATGGTGGTGCAAAGAAGAGCATTGTCACGGGGCTTATTATCGTAACTATCTCGGGAGTCCTCTCGTCACTGCTAAATATCGGTTTTGAGGCTGCCAATCCAATTGTGGAGTCGGCAAAGGAGTTGGGGGCGAGCGATGCTAGCTCTGCGATTCCAGCACGTGCGACAGTTGTATTTGGAGGTCTCTTGATGAACTTGGGCTATGCTATCTATCTTCTATGCAAGAATAATACGTGGAGCGACTTCTCGACAATGGGGAGCGGTGCGGCTCGTAGCTCATCGGTGTGGGCTGTAATAACTGGATTCTTGTGGTTCTTGCCACTTGGGTTGAGCGGTATTGTTGCGGTCTCGATGGGTGAGTTGGGCAACGTCATTACGTGGCCTGTGATGTTGGCTCTCTCGTTGATTTTTGGTAACGTGTGGGGATATTTGAGCGGCGAGTGGCGTGGCACTAAGGTCTCTTTTGTGTTGATGTCGGCTGCTGCGGTGGTGTTGATTGTGGCTTGTATGATCCTGACGTTTAAGGATCAACTTGCAGTGAATTTCTAAAACGAATATATATATATGAAAGTAAAATCAATAGAGACTTATCTCTTGTCTGACACACTCGATGAGAGATTCTACTTCTCCCAATTCGACTACGCATCTCGCCTGATCTGCGTTGTCAAGATCACAACCGAGAGCGGCTTGGTAGGTTGGGGCGAGGGTTATGGTCCAGCTAACATTATCAAGGCTGGAATCGACTTCCTAACGCCAATGGTGATTGGTGAGTCGCCTTTGGATAGCGATTTGATTTGGCACAAACTCTTCCGTCGTTCGATCGACTACGCCCGCAAGGGGGTGTTGATGTCGGCAATCTCGGCTATAGATGTTGCGTTGTGGGATCTGAAGGGCAAGATCTTGAAGCAGCCAATCTCGACTCTGCTTGGCGGTCGTTTTCGTGAGCGTGTGCAGGTCTACGCCACAGGGCTCTACTTCACCGACAAGATGGAGGGACGTATGGAGCAGATGTTGGCTGATGAGGCGCGTGAGTATCGTGAGGCGAACTACTCAGCTGTCAAGATGAAGGTGGGTTTGGGTATCGAGCAGGATGTGAGGAATGTGAGGGCGATCCGCGAGGCGATTGGCGACGACGTAAAGTTGGGTGTCGACTCAAATCACGCCTACAACGTACGTGAGGCGATTGAGCTTGCTCGCAAGATCGAGGAGTTTGATATTATGTGGTTCGAGGAGCCTCTCTCGCCCGATGACTATGCTGGTTATCGTGAGCTACGTAGTCGCACCTCAATCCCCTTGGCTTCGGGCGAGTGTGAGTTCCGTTGTGACGGATTTAAGACTCTTCTCGATAATCGTTGTGTCGACTTCATACAGCCCGAGACGGGGACAACAGGTGGCGTAACGGAGGCGAAACGTATCTCGACAATCGCAAACGCATATCACGTTGAGATGACTCCACACAACTGGGGAACAGGAATCATCATCGCGGCAAATCTACATATAACAGCAAACCTACAATACTCCCCTGGGCGACTCTTCGACAAACAACCGCTACTGGAGTTTGACCGCAGCCCGAACCGTATTCGAGAGGAGCTGACGATACAACCATTCGTCGCAAAAGATGGATATATTGATGTCCCAACGGGCTATGGCTTGGGTGTCGAGGTCGACGAAGATAGACTAAATTACTTTGCAATAAAATAGAAATAACTAACCTGAAGATAATTATGAAAAGAAGAGTTTTAGCGTCACTAATCCTATCGGCAACAGTGCTGTCGGGTGTGGCGAAAAATAGTAGTGGAGATGCCTACGTAGCATCAACAGATAGGTCGATTGTCAAGGCGCAGGGTGTCAATATCGGAGATGTCGAGTGGACGGATGGATTCTGGAAGGAGCGTTTCGATATGGTTATGCCAAACCTTGTGCCTGCACAGTACAAATACTTTATGGGTTTCTCGGAGGATAACTTCCGCAAACTCGCAGGTGATATGGAGATGGGCGATGGTTTCAAGGGTACATTCTGGCAGGATGGCGACTACTACAAGTGGTTGGAGGCGCAGATTGCTGTCTACTCCGTAACCAAGGATGCAGAGCTGCTGAAGCAGATCAACCAAAAGGCGGAGTATATCGCAAAGTCAATCGCGGAGGATGGCTACTCGACAACACACACTCAGATCGGATATGGAGTGACAGGATCGGAGAGGGCGTGGAACAAACCATTCAAGAACGATGTGCGTTTCAAGGCGACAGGTATGCACGAGACATACAATATGGGTCATCTCCTCACTTTGGCGTGTACACACTATCGCGTGACAGGTGAGCGCACACTACTCGATGCAGCCATCAAGGTGGGTGACTTCCTCGACAAATACTTCGCAAAGGTGACGCCAGAGCTATCTGACGTAGATTTCAACCCAACACAGATTATGGGTGTTATGGAGCTATACCGCACAACAGGCGAGGAGCGTTACTTGAATCTTGCGAACCGTTTCATCACAGGTCGTGGTCACAAGAAGGGCAAGACACAGAATCAGAACGACACGAAACTTCGCGTTGAGACACGTGCCGTAGGACACGCAGTGTTGGGTCCAGTCCTCTATATCGGTGCTGCGGATTACGCTGCGGAGACCAACGATGAGGAGTTGATCGTGGCGTTGAAAAATATTTGGGACGACATCTACACTCGCAAAGCGTCGTTCACAGGCGGTTTGGGTAACGTTCACCGTGGCGGATCTCAGACCCCACGCAACGCAACAGAGTGTGTGCACGAGGCGTTTGGCAATCCATACCACATTCAGAGCGCAACAGCCTACAATGAGACCTGCGCAACATACTACGGCGCATACTACAGCTGGCGACTATTTATGCTAACGGGCGAGACAAAATACCTCGACACGATGGAGAAGGCGTTCTACAACAACCTCTCGGCGATGCAGTTGGATGGCGAGAGCTACTACTACACCAACGTGTTGAGATGGTATGGTGAGGATCACAACTGCCTATCGCTCGACTTTCATCAGCGTTGGACAGAGGAGTGCACCTGCGTATGTTGCCCGACGAGTGTGGTTCGTTTCCTCGCAGAGTCGAAGGAGTACGCCTACGCAAAGGATGATAACTCGATCTTCGTAACTCTATATGGTAGCAACTCGATCGACACGGAGCTAAATGGCAAGAGCGTGAAGTTCTCGCAGCAGAGCGACTACCCTTGGTCGGAGAGTGTCGAGATGATATATGGTGGCGACAAGAAGAATAGCTTCTCGTTGAAACTACGTATTCCGCAGTGGGCAGAGGGTGCAACTCTCAAGGTGAATGGTGTTGATATGCCGATCTCAGGGACAGGACTCTTTGCTGTCGTTGATCGCACTTGGAATCGAGGCGATAAGGTCGAGCTAACACTACCGATGAAGCCTATCGTCAACGAGGCGAACCCAATGGTCGAGGAGGTGCGCAATCAGGTCGCTATCTCTTATGGACCTCTCTCATACTGCATCGAGGGTAAGGACCTACCAAAGGGTGTAACGATCGACAACATCTTGTTGCCTATCGACACGGAGTTTGATGTAGAGTTTGAGGCGGATCTTTTGGGCGGTGTCAAGACCATCTCTGCCGATGCGTTGGTTCGTAAGTCGTCATTCGACAAGAGCAACCTCTACGCTCCGATCAAGGGTGGATATGAGGAGTTCAAGTTGAAGTTTATACCATACTATGCGTGGTCAAACCGCGGCGAGTATGAGATGTCGGTATTTGTCCCTGTAAAGTGGTAATTGAGTTATGAAAAGAGTATTATCAACAGCTTTAATGGTGTTCCCTGCCCTCGCGGCAGTGGCAGCACCAAAGGCGGAGAAGCCCAAAAATGTCGTCTTTATCATCACCGACGATATGCGCCTCGATATGACAGCCTACGGAGGTGGTAAGTTGCAGACGCCCAATCTCGATATGTTGAGAAGTCAGGCGGTGAATTTCGAGAATGCTTGCACTACGACAGGACTCTCGACCCCCTCTCGTGCTGCGCTCTTCACAGGGCGATTGGGTCACAGAACTGGGTTGGAGGATAACCTTAATTTGTGGCACTGCGAGGATCTGACGCTCGACAAAGAGTGCTCAACAATATATGAGTGGGCATCGGAGGCGAACTACAATGTAGCCTACTTCGGCAAGTGGCACTTGGGTTATATCACCCCTGCCGATCGTGGCGCAGAGCAGTGTGAGGTTACAAAGAGCGAGACGTTGATTCAGAAGGCGAAGCGACCAAACTATGATGTAACAAAGAGGTACTATCCAGACGAAAATGGGGTAGTGAAGCAGTTCGAGGAGAAGCCAGAGTACTACGCAACGCAGAAGTTAACTTATGAGCAGACAGAGGCTAAGAAGCAGGTCGATCTAGGTGTGGAGTTTGTAGATGGGCTCGATGAGAGTGACGATCGCCCATTCTTCTTGACGTTGAGTTTCCACTCACCCCACCCATCGTATCGTGTCCCTGAGCCGTGGAACAAGATGTATGACTATCGTGATATTGTGCTCCCTGAGTCGCTACGAAACAAGAAGAAGGGGTTGGAGTTTCAGCACGACATACTCTGGCCGTGGATGGATGTTGCCCATATGAGCGACGACGACTGGCGCAAGACAATCTCCTACTCGATGGGTCTCTGCACGATGTTCGATCAGGCGTTGGGCGAGTTCTTCGACAAGCTCAAAAAGGAGGGGTTGTGGGATGATACGATGATCGTCTTTACCTCCGATCAGGGAACGATGCTCGCAGAGCACGGACTCTACGACAAGGGACCATACGCATATGAGGGTTTGATGAAGATCCCGATGCTCGTGAAGATGCCAAAGGGGGCGACAAAGGTTAAGTCGGTCGATCACCAAGTGTCGCTCATAGATCTAAACCAGACACTCGTGGAGTATATGAACCTTCAGCCGACAGATGCAAACCTCGATAGCCGTTCGCTCATTCCGCTAATCACGGCTGGCGACAAGGCGTGGGAGGGTGTTCCCGATCTCTCGTTCTATCGCTATGAGAAGTATAATGGTCGTTGGTTTGGTGTCCGCACAATCCGCACACCTAAGTATAAATATTCTTTCAACCCCAATGGCGATGACGAGTTATACGACATCGAGAGTGACCCTAGCGAGATGAAGAACCTAATCAACAATGGTAACTACAAAGAGACTTTGCGGATGTTGAGGGTTCAGCTCCTTGAGCACCTGAGGGATTGCGACGACACCCACGCATTCAAAATGATGAGTGGATTTACAGGAGTTACATTAGAGTAGATATTGCAGCTATGAGACTAATTGATCGAACATTGATAGGGGTTGCACTCGCCTCCGCAGCTACCCCTTTGATGGCGGCTAACCCAACGGGGCAGAAGAATATCGTCTTGCTATTTGTCGACGATTTGGGGTGGGCAGATCTTGGCTGTCGTAACCCCAAATTTGACACTCCAAATATCGACAGATTGTTCGCTGACGGAGTATCGTTCGAGCGAGCATACGTTGCACAACCTGCATCGAGCGCGAGCCGTGCTGGGTTGCTAACGGGCAAGGAGACTGTCCGCACAGGGGTGGTTCGACATATCGAGAATAAGGATGCTGGGTCGGGGCGTGAGTTTAATATGTGGCAGGGAGATCCAATCAATATGCCATCGCGCAACTGGTTGCAACTCGACGAGATAACCTATGCGGAGCGACTCCGTGAGGTGGGATACTACAATATGTTTGTCGGCAAGTGGCACCTTGGAGAGCGAGATTATTGGGCAGACAAACAGGGTTTCGACGAGGTCTTTGGACTCTCCGACTATGGAAATGTAAGCAACTATTACGCCCCATTCTTCCGCTTTCCAAAGGGTGATGACACCACGAAGGAGGTCGAAAAGGGGACTTTGATGTCGGACTACTTGACTGACAAGGCGGTGGAGATGATCGAGAGCTACGATCGAGAGCAACCATTCCAACTCTCTATGTTCTACTACAATGTACATACGCCAAACATAGGTCGTAAGGATCTGGTGGCGAAGTACATAAAGGAGGGAATGAGCAAGCGCGATGCAAACTACGCAGCACAGGTGGCGGTGGTTGATATGTCGGTCGGCTCTATCCGCGAGGCGTTGGAGCGTAAGGGGATAGCGGATGATACGGTTGTCGTCTTCTTCTCCGATCAGGGAGGTCCATTCTCGAACTATCCGCTCCGAGGGTGTAAGCTCATTGACGACACTCTGGCGGAGGGTGGTATTCGAGTCCCCCTTGCCATCTACTATCCAGGTGTGACGGAGGCTAGTTCGGTCTGCAATACCCCAGTCTCTGCGATTGATCTCTACCCGACATTCCTAGAGATCGCAACAGGCAAAGGGTGCAAAGATCCGCAGATTCAGGGTCAGAGCATCTTGCCGCTGTTGGAGGGTCGAGATATAAAGGGGCGCAACCTATATTTTTGGAGGAGCTATCACGATCAATATGCAGCGATGATCTCGGGCGATTGGAAGATTATAAAGTGGTTCTCAGGCAGGTATCAAATGTACAACCTCCGCTCCGATATTGGCGAGACGACCGATCTGCAAAATGTAGAACCAAAGCGGTTCGAGAGGATGAAACGAGAGCTCTGGGCGTGGGAGCAGGAGGCTGTCCCAAGCTACGAGGGTGATTATCGAGAGAGAATTAAACATTAAAAATGATATAATATGAATTTCGGATATAAGAGAATGTATATTGACGGCAAGCTAACCGATGGGGTAGCAGCCGCGAAGAGAGATATTATCTGCCCTGCGACAGGTGAGCCCGCAGCGACAATTGCCATAGCCTCAATCGAGGATACAGATGCGGCACTCGCATCGGCACAGAGGGGATTTGACTTTTGGTCGAAACTCTCTCTCGCTGAGCGCAACGAGTGGATCTACAAGCTCCGTGCGGCGATCATCGAGCGCAAGGAGGAGATCCACTATGCAGTGATGTATGAGATGGGCAAGACGTGGGAGTCGGCTGACGAGGATATTGAGATGCTCATAGATGCACTCGACTACTACCCAAACGAGATGTTGCGTTATCGCTCGCAGATGTTGCCCGATATGGCAGGTACGCACACTCACCTACTTGTGCACGAGCCACGCGGTGTTGCGGTGGGTATCTTGGCGTGGAACTTCCCAATTCTCAATGTTGCGTATAAGTTGGCGCCAGCGTTGGCAGCAGGGTGTTCGATCATCCTTCGTCCATCGGTGGAGGCTCCTATCTCGGCATATATCGTGGGTGAGATTGCGGAGTCGATCGGTTTCCCTGCTGGTGTAATCAACATCATCACAGGTGGCAGTGCCGCGACAAGTATTCCACTCTCGACCAGTACCATACCGCGTGTCTTGACGATGATTGGTTCGTCGGCTACAGGGTGTAAGTTGGTGGCGCAGTCGGCTACTTCGATCAAGAAGTTGGGTTTGGAGTTGGGCGGAAATGCACCTGCTCTGATCTTCGAGGATTGCGATATGGAGGCGGCTCTGGATGTAATGGTCGGTGTGAAGTTCAACAATAGCGGACAGGTCTGCGTGACACCAAATAGAATCTTTGTGCAGGCATCAATCTACGACGAGTTTATGGCGAAGTTCAAGGAGCGCACGGCAGCCTTGAAGGTGGGATTCGGACGTGATAAGGGTATCAATATGGGACCCGTGATTAACGTAAAAGCGCGCGAACGAATTATGGAGATCATCGACGAGGCAGTTGCGATGGGTGCTGTGAAGAGCTTCGGCGGACTACCCGAAGGTATGCCCGAGGGTTCGAGCTTCCTAAATCCAACTATCTTGGAGGGTGTGACACCCGATATGAGATGTTTCAAGGAGGAGATGTTCGGACCAGTTGCGACGATCATAAAGTTCACCGATGAGTCGGATCTCGACCCGATGGTTAATGTTCCAGATGTCGGTTTGGCGTCATACCTCTTCACCAACAATCTCAAGAGAGTGCAGAAGTACGCCTCATTCATCGAGTGTGGCGAGGTGCAGGTCAACGGCATCCGTTACGCAATCAACCTACCACACGGAGGGCAGAAGGATAGTGGCTTGGGTCACGACTGCTCGCACCTTGCATTGGAGGATTACCTCTACACAAAACGTATATCAATAAAATTATAACAACAATGAGAACATTCGATCACTTCGGTATCCCCGTCACAACTGCTGTCGAGGGCGAGTTATATAATGAGGATCTACACCTCTTCTACACAGATGTTGCAGCGAGCCCCAACAAGATAGAGTTCCTCCGTTTTGAGAGCGACTGCCCATTTCACGAGCTAATAAAGACGACCCCACACATTGCCTACTCAGTACCATCGGTCGAGGAGGCGATTGTAGGTGCAAATGTTATATACCCACCATTTTCGCCTGTCGAGGGGATGACAGTTGCATTTATCGAGGAGGAGGGTATTCCGATAGAGTTAAATCACATAGATTAAGAGACGATGACAAAGAATTTCATAAAGGATAAGATCGCGGAGGGCACAGCAGTCGTTGGTCCTTTCGTCAAGATGACAGATGCGTGCCTCATTGAGCAGGCTTCATTGGCAGGCTTCGATTTCTGCATCATTGATATGGAGCACGGACCAATCAATTTGGAGAGTGCTCTGAACCTAGTTCGCGCGGCAGAGCTCCACGGAATGAGCCCAATTATCCGCACCACAGATGCTTCGCACGAGTCGCTGTTGCGAGCGTTAGACATCGGTGCACACGGTGTCGAGGTGCCGCAGGTCAACAGCAAGGCATCGGCAGAGTCGGTTGTCGATGGTTGCAAATTCTTCCCCGAGGGGTCGCGCGGAGTGTGTCGCTACACACGAGCTGCTGAGTACACCAATATCGACAAGGCGGCTCACTTCGCAGGGTCGAACGCCAACACAATGGTGATCGTCCATATCGAGGGTCTGGAGGGTGTCAACAACCTCGCTGAGATCTTGGAGGTGAAGGGTCTCGATGTGATCTTCCTTGGACCTTACGACCTCTCGCAGTCGTGTGGTGTCCCGGGCGATGTGCAGAACCCTATCGTTGTCGATAAGATGAAACAGGCGGTGGCGATGGCATCGGCAAAGGGAGTAAAGGTCGGTACATTTGTTGAGTCGGCTGAGACCGCAAAGTTCTGGCGTGAGTTGGGTGTGTCGTATCTCGCCTACTCTGTCGATTGTGGAATCTATTACAACGCCTGCAAATCTATTGTGGAGGGTGTACGTAACGCATAACTAGAAGATTATGAAGAAGATAACAGCATTGCCGCTACTCCTAAGCGCCGCAGGGTCAGCCTTTGCGCAGGAGCGACCAAATCTACTTGTTATAATAACTGACGAGCAGACAATTAAGTCTTTGGGTTGCTATCGTGATATGATGGATGAGGATCAGGCATATCCGTGGGGTCGTCAGGCGTATGTCGAGACCCCGAACCTCGATCGAATAGCCGACGAGGGGGCGATATGTACACGTTACTACGCCTCGTGCCCTGTCTCAACACCATCGCGCGCATCGTTCCAAACAGGACTCTACCCAATAGCTACGGGTGCGCCTATCAACGATATGGCGATGGATGCTAACCTGACAACCTATGCTGAGATGTTGCGCCGTGCTGGTTACAACACATCGTATGTCGGCAAGTGGCACTTGGGCGGAGTGCCTAAGATCAACCGCCCCTACTTCGAGCCAGGCTACGCCTTTGGATATATGAATCGTACATATATGTATGACGATGGGCACTGGAAGTGGTATGACGTAGTGGGTGAGCCCAACAGGATCAAAGCCTACGCCGACAAGGCTGGTGCGCAGGAGAAGTATGAGTACACGACAGATTACTTCGCCGACAAGGCTCTGCTCGTTCTCGACGAGGAGATAAATAAGGATGCACCATTCTATATGATGCTCTCGATCCCCGATCCTCACTCGCCCGATGTTGCGCGCGAGCCATATAGGTCGGAGTATCTCAAACTCAACTACGAGAATCCAGAGACAGCCGTCACCCCCGAGAGTGACGATCGCCCAAGGTGGGGTAGAGTCGGTTTTGATGTCTCAAAGAAGAAGTTTGATTCAGCCGCTGTTGCCAACTACTTCGGCTCTGTGAAGTGTATTGACGACAATATTGGTCGGATATTCGACTACCTCGAAGAGCAGAAGGTGATGGATGATACGATCATCGTATTCCTCTCTGACCACGGAGATATGTTGTGGGAGCATAGCCGTATCAACAAGGGTGTCCCCTACGAGTCATCTGCACGCATACCCTTTATGATACGTTACCCAAAGAAGATCCGCGCAGGTAAGGTGATCTCTACTCCATACACGACAGCCGACTTTGCCCCCACAATTTTGGGTCTAATGGGTGTCGATCAGATTGATGGAGAGCAGCACGGAGTTGATGACTCTGAGGCTTTTGTTAGCCGCAGCAAAAAGGTGAGCAGTGAGCGTATTATCTACACCACGTCGTGCCCCTACAATGAGTGGACGATGGCGACCGATGGACGATATAAGTTGGTTCTCTCGTGTCTCGATACCCCGACTCTATTCGATTTGGAGGTTGATCCCGATGAGAAGATCAACTTCTATGCAGATCCCAAATATAAGGAGGTGGTGACCAGATTGCAACCTGAGCTTATTCGCCAGATGAAGCAGTATAATGAACCAGCCCTATCGTTGGGGATTAAATACCTTTATAACGCAGACGATAAGGTTACTTACGTTCGCAAAACAACCGAACAGCGCAACTACAAACCCAATCCCCTTGAGCCATTGATTATTGATATGGAGAGGAGTGTAGTGCGACCACTTCGTTAGTAATATAATATTTTTTACCACGCTGCTCCCCATCGAAAGAGAGTGGCGTGGTAAAAAAAATAAAAAATAAATAGCGATAAATTTGTATTATCCCGATTTATTTTTTAGATTTGCATTACGTTGGTTGTCTGATGTCTCACAACAGATGATAAGATAACACTCTCGATTGATAACCACACCACGCAACACCACGGTCGAGAGCCGAAACTAAAGCGAGTAACTAAAACAACACCTTAAAATATGAAAAGAGAAAATCTACCAATTTTTCTGTTCGCACTCTCACTATCGCTGTTGGCGTGTACGAGTGAAGCCCCTTCGATAGCTTTTAGCGCCAGCTATCCAGAGGGTTATGAACCAGCCTCTGCTGATGACCCCAGTGGCTCATCAATTCACAACGTGACCCCAACTACAAATCCAGATCTCTTCGAGGCGTGGGATGATTTTACGGAGGATTTCGGCGCTAATGGTGCGACATCGTGGGATACATCTAAGTGGGCAGCTTACGACGACAATACCTTTGCGGCGTGGACATTCTATGATGATAATGTAACGATCGGTTCTGACGCAGATGGAGAGAACCCCGAGGGTGGGGAGTATCTTCGTGTGACGACAAAGTATGATTACCACACTCGCACTAATTCATCGTTCCAGTTCTGTTTCTCTTCGGGAATCCTTCGATCGCTCCAACCTGTGACCTATGGTTACTATGAGGCTCGTATCAAGGGTTCTGACGTATGGCCGGGAACCTGCTCTGCATTTTGGCTCTACTCGATTGTCGACAAGGAGTCGATTATGCCACGTGAGGAGGGGACGATCGTCTACAATGAGATCGACATCATTGAGCTTCAGCAGATTGCCTCAAAGCAGAACTCTATGGCGTCTAACATCCACCTTATGTATCTTGCCGATAGCGGCACGGTCGATGGCAACGGAGATATGATCCTAGAGAATACGTGGGCTAAAGCGAGCTCAATGCCTACACTTGCGCAGACACACTATGACGTAGAGTGGTATGCTGACGACGATTTCCATATTTATGGATGCGAGAATCGCCCCGACTCAATTGTTTTCTATCTCGACAATGTACGTGTCGGAGGTAAGAAGAATAGCTACTGGCATATGGATGAGGGTATGTACATCACCTTCTCGCAGGGTCTGCGAACACCATTCGAGAACTATGGTGACGATGGTGGAACTCGCCAACCTACGGCAACAACCGAGGAGGAGGCTATAGCTGCTGGATTCCCAACATCAATGTATGTCGACTACATCAGGAGCTATCGTCGTAAGGGAGATCACGATTATAGCGCATTCCGAAATAATGAGAAGGCGTTTGATGTAAACGATGTCTATTAGTTAGACCAACCATAAAAGATAATTAATATGAAAAATAGAACTATAAATGGGGTTAGATGGCTTCTAATCTCAGCCTTGACGCTATTTGTAACTCTGCAAACCACCGCCCAAACTATAACGGTGAGTGGACTGGTGAGCGACAAGAGTGGTCAGACGATCATCGGTGCAACGGCGATGATTAAGGGGTCAACTAATGGAACAACAACGGGAATTGATGGAACCTTTACCCTCGCGGCAAATAGTGGAGATGTGATCGTGGTAAACTACATAGGATATATGGAGTTTGAGGCGACCGCTACGGCAGATATGAAGATCGTCTTGGCGGAGGATGTCAAGGTGATTGATGATGTAGTCGTGATCGGTTATGGTACGGTTCGCAAGAAGGAGATCACGGGAGCTGTGGCATCGGTGAAGTCGGATGATCTGACGAAGCAGATGACGAGCGATCTAGGTTCGTCACTTCAGGGAATGGTCTCTGGAGTGAGCGTCACGGCAGAGTCGGGTGCGCCAGGTGCGGGGTCGACGATCCTCATTCGTGGTGTGTCGTCAATTAGTGGCGACAATACGCCTCTCTATGTTGTAGATGGTGTGCCTCAGGAGGGAGATCCTCGTATCAGCCCCAACGAGATTGAGACGATCGACATCTTGAAAGATGCTGCATCGTGTGCTATATATGGAACGCGCGGTGCGTCGGGTGTAATCTTGATTACCACGAAACGAGGTAAGGAGGGTGATTTGAAGGTTAGTGTCGATGCAAGCTATGGTTTTAAGCAGATCACATCGGATAATTACTTGATGAATACCACAGAGCAGACCTATTTCAACTTGGCATATAAGCGAGCTCTCTCGCCCGATACCTATGACAATGATTTCACGCTAGATCTATCGAAGGCAGACTCATACTTCAATAACGACACCAATCTATTGGGTGAGATATTTGTCGACAACGCTAAGACACAGAGCTACACAGCAACCGTGAGTGGTGGAGGTGCGAACCTCGTATATAGCTTGGTCGCAGGTTACACGAGCGAGGAGGGTAGTATCATCAACTCGTCGTATAATCGTTTCAATACGCGTCTGAATTTGGGCTATAGCAAGGATAAGTTGACGATGAATGTGAGTGCAGGACTCACCAACGAATTTACCGCCTACTCGCCATCGGGCATTATCGTTCAGGCGATCAAATACTTCCCGACACAGCCAGAGTTTACGGGCGACACCTACTACACTGTCGGAGGCGATGAGCAGACAAACATTAGCTCAATCTTGGAGAGTCTATACACTGAGGATGAGCAGGATGAGACAACCACCTACGTAAACTACAACTTCACCTATGAGCTATTGAAGGGGTTGAACCTATCGGGACGTGCGGCGATCAACCGAAATAGCGGAACACGTGTCACCTTCCGCCCATACAATAAGATTATGGACTCCGACAATGTCGAGATCTCTGACGCAGAGGATAGCTACATACAGAATAAGAACTCTGAATACAACTCATTCACGTGGGATTTTGGAGCTCAGTATAAGCGAGATTTCGACAAACATCACTTGACACTTCTTGCGACGATGACAGGCGAGGAGTATAAATTCGAAGGTTACACGGCTCGAATGGAGGGCGTTTTGGATAACGACATTAAGGTTCTCAATGGTGGCTCTATCAATCCTGAGGCGTCATCATCGAGTAGCTATGTGAATAAACTGATCGGATCAATTGGACGTGTTCAGTATGACTGGGATTCGCGCTATCTGTTGAGCGCAAGTGTGCGTGTCGATGGATCATCGAAGTTCGCTTCGGAGAATCGGTGGGGAGTATTTCCCTCTGCGTCGGCTGCGTGGAACGTGAGCGACGAACCATTCTTCGAGCCACTCACCACGGTAGTAAATAACTTTAAGCTGCGTGCGAGCTACGGAACAACAGGTAATCAAAACTTCTCGGCTTACACCTATGCAGCGACAATAGCATCGGGATATGACTATGTGACTGGAACAGGAACGACACAAAATCTCGCGCTCGGTTCGACTCAGTCTAGTTACTCCAACGCGGATGTTAAGTGGGAGACTTCACGTCAGTATAACTTTGGAGTCGACTTTGGGCTCTTCCAAAATAGGTTGACTATCTCGGCTGAGTACTACAAAACTGACAAATCTGATATGTTGTTCCCCGTGACTCTACCAGGTTCGGCAGGTTCGGCATCTACCGTTACGCTCAACGTGGGTGATATGACCAATCAGGGAGTCGAGGTGTCGGCAAACTACCGTACAAATATCGGAAAACTCAATATCGTTATGGGTGGTACATTCTCAACTAATGACAATGTTATTACCAGTATGACGGGCGATTCGGAGCGAGTTGTAGCCTCGACAGTAGGTCTCGTGTCGGGTGCTGTCGACTACTCAACGTGTACCTACTTCGCAAAGGGGTATGCCGCAGGAGCTCTATTCCTCTACCCAACGAACGGAATTATAAATACCGACGAGAAGTTGGCAGAGTATCAGAAGTTGGATTCAACGGCAGAGTATGGCGATTTGATGTTTGTTGACTCAAATGGTGATGGCGTTTGGAACGATGATGATCGCCAATATATGGGTAGCGGTCTGCCCGATTATGAGATTGGATTTAATCTTACGATGGATTATAAAGGGTTCGACTTCTATATGAACATATACTCTGCATTGGGTCACGAGTTGATGAATGGTGCGCGTGCTACCGCCTACGGAAATGGTCGTCACAAGGATCTTTTGGGTGCCTACTCTGAGTGGAACACAGACTCTGTTATCCCGACCTACCGCGGAGGTACGAAGGAGCATAACAACTACCGCGCAGATAGTGATCTGTGGCTGGAGGATGGTTCATATATGAGGATCAAAAATATCACTTTGGGTTATACGCTTCCGCAACGAGTGTTGAGCAAGATCAAGGTTTCGAAACTACGCTTCTACATTATGGCACAGAATCTATTTACATTGACAGGTTACACGGGCTACGACCCTGAGATCGGTGGTGGTATTGCTACGCGTGCGATGGATACGGGAAACTATCCGACGCTTGCAACCTATATGGGTGGTGCAAACCTATCATTCTAACTAAATACGAGATACTACTATGAAATCTAATATGATAAAGAGTATAGCTCTTGCCGTCGCTCTGGTGTTGTCCCTAACGGCGTGCAATGAATACCTCACCGAAGAGGATCCCAATGAGGTTACGACCGATAGCTTCTGGGAGGATCTCGACGACACACAGTCGGGACTATATGCTGCGATGGCGGCATTGAGAAATGAGTATGTCATAAATGTCCGCTTCGAGGCGTGGCGTAGCGATCAAGGTTGGCCTGGGTATGGACGACCAATTCCGCAGAATAATGCTACGGGTTGGACGTGGTACACTCACCAATATACATATAGCACAACGGGTGTTAGCAATAAGTGGGATGGTTTATATATAGGTATCTGGCGTTGCAATCAGGTGATTGAGGCACTCGATGCACTCGATGAGTTTGGAGGAGACGAGGATGAGTGGATCTACCAGATGGCTCAGGCGCGTTTCTTACGTGGACTCTACTACTTCTTCCTACACTCTTCGTTCAACGAGGGTAGCGTGGTGTTGAGGACGAAGTGCCCAGAGACGATTGATGACTTTAATCAACCTCTAGCACCAGCTGCGGAGGTGTTGGAGTTCTTCAGAACAGATCTCCTCTACGCCTACGAAAACCTACCTGCGGCGAATGAGTCGGGGTCGATATATGTAGGTATGCCGACATCTGCTGCGGCAGCTGCGTTCTTGGGTACGAGCCACCTCTACGAGAAAGAGTATGACGAGGCGAAGAGTTACTTCCACGACCTGATCTACAATGAGGCGTATGGTTTGGAACTTGTCGATGATATGGATCTGCTATTTACGATGGCAGGAGAGTTCAACAAAGAGTCGATCTTCGAGATCTCATACTCTGCAGACGAGCGAACCGACATCAGCGATTGGGATGACAACCGTATGGTGAATCCTCTGGAGACCTACTCGTTGAGTACAACAGGATTCCTTCTTCCAGCGTGGATGGCATACGAATACTATAATGAGGAGATGGATGATAAGATGGCTGATAATGAGGGTCGTCAGGTTACTAAACGTGCGTCGGCAATGGCTGCGTTGGTGCGTGATGAGATCACACCATACTACATTAATGGAAACGCTGCTGAGTATGGAAACTATGGAGGGCCCGCAGGTGAGTGGGGCTATGGTCGTTACAAGAAGTACACGAACCACGATATTGTCGAGCAATATACATCGCTGATGTCGGGACGAAACGTAATCTTGAGTCGTCTGGCAGATGTCTATTTGATGTATGCGGAGTGTCTGCTGCAGGATGATGATGTGCAGGGCGCACTCGATATGATAAATGAGGTGCGCAAGCGTTGGGATCTAGTTCTGTTGGGGTCGTCGCAGGATTCATCTCGAACCTATAATGGTTGGCCATACGATAGGGATCGTGTGATGGAGCACTTGATGTATGTGGAGCGTCCGTTGGAGCTATCGGTCGAGGGACACCAGATCCGTTGGCAGGATCTTCGCCGTTGGGGGCTCTTGGAGGATGACTCGAACAACATCTTCAAACGCCACTCTGAGTCGATATACTACTCGACAAGCTCTGCAGGGTTGAGTGGGCTCTCGGGGGCAGC
This sequence comes from Rikenellaceae bacterium, assembly GCA_047178665.1. Lineage (GTDB taxonomy): Bacteria > Bacteroidota > Bacteroidia > Bacteroidales > Rikenellaceae > Alistipes. The sequence continues at coordinate 20,254 of JBCQTK010000011.1, forward strand.
ACTATCGGCATCATTCCCAAACTCATACGTCCAAAAGACGGCTGGTACAGGATCAAACGACCAGAAGGTAGATTACGAATATGACAACGCTTATGTCAATTATAGCAAGTCGCGTAACGCCTACTACCCAATTCCTGCGACAGAGATTATGAATAACTCAATGGTTAACTAATGGATCACGTAATTATGAAAAAGTTACTTTATAACATATCAAAATCGGCTATCTGCATAGCTCTGACCTCTGCGATGGGTAGTTGTCAGGATGAGTATGTCGCAGTCGACCTACTTAGCGATGTCGCGTGGTTTACATCCGAGATCGCGAGCCACCCCGACCCTGCGGTCTATGAGCTTAATCAAGGTACGGTGGTTGCATTTATGGACTCCTCGCAGGGCTGCAAATCCCACAAATGGGTTATCGAGGAGGGTGCGCAGTTTATGATTAACGACTTCGACTTCAAATCGGATTACGACTCTCAGATCGACCCTGACAAGGGGTTCGAGTCGTCGGAGTCGGTTGAAAATGTAATCTTCAACACCCCTGGCACAACGACTGTTACAATGTATAATACATTCTACGAGTGGGTTATCTCGCACGATGAAGATCCTCAGACTGCGGTGTTGGGTGATAATGAGTGGATCTTCGAGAAGGTTTTCGAGGTGACGGTATTCCCAACTATCGAGCCTGCATTTAGGGTTGAGATCGACGGACAACCTATTCTCGACTTCGAGGAGGGGGAGTTTATCCCATCTAATAGCGAGCTTTGGCGCACGGTTGATCTTGGTATTGGCGAGAAATTAACATTTGTCAATACGACATCCGACTACGCACTGCCTGACGGTGTTGTGTGGAGCGTGCCCAACAGCTCTGAGTCCTCATCGTCAGCCTCGACAGCAAACTTTACATTCAACGAGATGGGTGAGTTTAGCGGGTTTACGATGAAGGTGACACGTTCATCGCCATCGGATAATACCACGGTTAAGATTCCACTAATCGTCAATGTCATACCGTCGACAGATCCGTTTGTGATGACTTCGTTGGAGACCAATAGCTCTAAGACTAACTCTATCATTGTCAACGCAAATGGCTCGTATGGCGCGCTCTCGGAGCTTGAGGCTGAGAACTTCTCGATTGTCGCTGCGGTCGATGGCGATGAAGCAGACATCTCGCACCTCTTCCAGATTGAGAGTGTGACGATCAGTGAGGAGTCGAGTGCGGAGCTGCTTATCAACCTCTCTGACAATATATATCCAGGTGAGATCCTCACAATCGCGTATGATGGCGATGGTGATATTGTCTCGATTGATGATCGTGAGTTTGGTGATTTCGCTGCGACACGTGTCACCAATAATTTGGTCGGTGAGAGCGTTCTTGACTCTAGTGTTAATAGCTTCGGAACATCGGCGGCAACTATCCAAAATGCAGGTTGGTACACTCTGCCAGACTACAACACTGCTGGGTATGTCGGTATCTCTGATTCGCCCGATGCAAATGACTCTGGTAACTACTGTATGAAGGTCGATGCAACGACAGCGATAACATCCGCATCGCTCTACTTCAACCACTACACAGGTACTGTTCAGGCATCGGCAGGTTCATACACGATGAGCTACAAGATGTGGATCCCCGAGAGCTGCACGGCGCTCGATGATGAGTCGCTATGCTTCACCCTCTCATATAAGAACGACACCGATGCGTGGGCTGACTTCTCGCCAACGACCAACTACCCAACGGTAGCGCAGGGACGCGGTAAGTGGGTGACGATGGAGTATCCTGTGACATTCGCTACGGACTTCGTGAATGGGCGATTCAAGTTTACATTCCTCGCAGCAAACCTACCAGAGGGGGCGATCTTCTACTTCGATGATCTGGAGTTGTGTTCTGCTCGCCCAGCAAGTAATTAATTGGTACCTACAAAACGAATTGAAATTATGAGAATATTAAGAGTGTTTTTAGTGGCAGTAGCAGCGGTTCTATCCGCTGCCTGCGACCAGATCGAGTGGACGGCTGCCGATACGACTTATGTCCCTGTATATGAGATATATGATATAAGCGATGCAGATGATATATTGGGGTTGGCAAGCATCGACATCTACCAAGAGAAACCACTCGCGATAGTCCACACGAATATGAGTGTTCTATACGCATACGAGATGTTAGATTATGTTGATGCAACAGACTCTGAGGCTTACGACATATCGTTTCGGATCGAGGAGCGTGACTCCTCGACCAATGAGATAACTTCGAGCAATAGTTACAGTATCTTCGGGACGAAACAGATGGGGTTTGTATATATTCAGATTGTCGATAATCTCTCGGATAGTGACGAGATCTACTTCGATAGTGATGCTGAAATCACGATTGACTATAGGTTGAATTAGGTTTGAATTAGGTTTGAATCAGGTTTGAATCAGGTTTAGGTTCTTTGTAATTGGTTTTTGGTTGGTGATAAAAAAGAGTGACTAACCTTGATTGTTGGTTAGTCACTCTCTTTTGTCCGTTCAGGGAAGATCGACACTACTCAATGTTGTCGATGAGTCGCAGAGTCTCGCGTAGGTGGTTTGACATTGCTGCCTCAGCGTCACGACTACTCTTTGCCTCGATTGCGTTGTAGATCTTCTCGTGGAGTTCGTAGGTTCTCTCAAGGGAGTTTTCGCGAGCTATCGTATGGGTGATCTGATCGTAGATGATAGGGTATAGAGATCGGAGGATCAAGACGGATACGTTGTTGCCCGATGCTTGGGCTATCGACTCGTGGAATTTGTAGTCGATCGCAGCAAAGTTCTTTGGCGAGATCTTTTTGCTCTTCATCTGCTCAAGGTTCTCTTTGATCTCTCGCAGATCGTCACTTGTGGCGTTTTGAGCGGCAAGACCTGCGAGTTTGATCTCCATTGAGACACGAAACTCCGCAAGATCCTTGAATGAGACCTTTTTATACTCGAAGGCGATACGTAGCATCTGCGATGTAGCAACAATTGTCTCGTCGACAACGATGACACCCTTGCCCTGAAGTTTGCGAACCATACCTCTTGACTCAAGTGTCTTGATCGCCTCGCGAACAGAGCTACGACCGATGCCGAACTCCTCGCAGAGCTCCTCTTCGGTTGGGAGAAAATCACCCTCGGAATATTTGCCGTCGATGATCTGTTTCGATATTATTGAGGTTACTTGTTGAGCTACCGAACCATTGACAATGGTATGCTTTGTCGATTTTGTGTTGTTTGCCATAACGAAGATGTTTATGCTTTAATTTTTGCAAAAATACTGATTTTTGGCAAATTAGCTACACAATTTTGAAAAAAATATTAGATGATAAAACTATAAAACTAAAATAAAAATGAAAAATCAAGAGTATCTAAAGATGATAGCGGCAGTTGTATGCTGTCTGCTGATCGCATCATCTTGTAACGACCCCGATGATGGGGGGCTATCTGGCGATAGTGGAGTTCAGTCGATTTCGATCTCGCCTCTACTCGATGTTGTGGATGGAGCAGAGGATCTGACATCGCTTATATACACCGACCAATCATTCGTTTTTTACGCTTGGTTGACTGCCGACAATACCCCTGTGGCGATGGGTGACGACTATCGGTTTAATGGTCTCTACTGGACATCGAATGGTGGGGCGACATACGCCGATACAACATCGGAGCACGCTCTATTTGGCTATGTAACAGGTTCGAGCGCAGATGCCGACTACTACAAAGCGATCAAATATAGCCACGGAGATGGCGACTTGATCTACGCTTTCGCAAAGACGACACCTCAGAAGGAGGCGGTCGAGATGGAGCTCAAACACGCTGTTGCGCAGCTCTCGATAGAGTTTCAGTTTGATGATTTCACCAAGGATGGTGTGGTCAACTTCTCGATCCCAGATCTCTGCGAGAGTGCGGTGATGAACCTCACGACAACCCCTGCGGAGTATGACACTTCGAGCGCCGCTACTATGACCTACGAGAGGAGCTACACAGCCTCCGATGATGTTACGAGCGCCACCCTCACCGACCTATTGATACCTCAGAGTATCGCCTCGATCGAGGTAGATGTCTACGACTCTGTGACGACAATAACCCCTGACGTACCGCTGGAGTTGGTCGCAGGTGAGAGGCTTCATATTGTCATCAACGTCACGAAGAATCCATTTGTCGAGGTGAAAATGGGTAGCGTCTCGATCGAGCCGTGGGGTAGTACTGCTGATGTAACATTTAGTGATGCAATAGTAATCGAGTAAATTTTAAGAGTATGAAGATGAGATATATTTTACATTTGGCTATCGTTGCGACCCTCACCATCGGGTGTGGCGAGTCGCAAGAGGGGATGGAGAGTCCCGATAGCCCAACTAACAGCGCAGTGTTGTTTGGTGCGCCATCTACGCGTGCCGCTGCGGTTGCAAATTTTGAGCAGGGGGATAAGATCTATATCGCCCTCTCCGATGACTCTGACGACAGAATGGTTGGCACAGAGTCGCTATATAGTGTGACGGCAACGAACGATATTGCATCGACAGATCCGCTCTACTGGATTGATGATCTACTGTCGTTCTATGCGGTGAATCAGAAGTTGGAGGTGAGCGGTGATCTCTTGAAATATGACTTGTCGACAGCCGAAGATGAGCTATTGTGGATCTCGCTCTTCGACGAGCGTCGCAGCGATAATGAGACAACACCAATCGCTCTGAAGTTTAATCGCTGTTTGGCTACTGCGAAGGTGAATGTGATATTTGAGGGTAGCTACTCAACGGTAAACCCAGATCTGAATATCTATTTTAAGAGCAACACCGCAATGGAGTTCGATCCGTGGGCTGCGACTTTCGAGGTCGAGAACCTATCGGGCAAACCCACAACTAACGATGACTATGCAACATCGTGGAGCTCCGCTACGCCCACCTCAACAACCAGCTACGAGCTCTTGACTCTTCCTCAGACGATCGAGGCTTTGACCGAAATTTGGCTCGTGGTTGAGGATAGCGAGGGGGATAAAGCGACCCGAATTACAGCCGCCGCAAAAGATATTGAGTTGGAGGCTGGTTGCACAACCAATATCAACATCACGATCAAGAGAGAGACTAACGATGCTGTTGTGACGATGGATAGTGTGACACTCATCCCATTCGAGCAGGCTGAGATCGAGAGCGAGGATCAGACAATCATACCAACTCACGTGTAACCTAAAAATTAGAGACTATTATGAAGATGAATTACATAAAATCATTGGCGATAGCTTTCGCTGCGGTGGTGGCGACAGGTTGCAGCGATGGGGTGTCGGATACTCCTTGGTATGATGCTGAGGGTGCACTTCCGCTGAATGTAACGCGTTCGGGAGTTGCGGCAGAGGCATACTCCCCAGCAAGTGGTACGGTGTTGGAGTTAAAGAACTTCTTGACAAGTGACCTCTCGCTCTCGTCGGGTGCGACAACTGCGACATATACTTATAATGGCACATCGTGGAGCACCACCGATCAGCTAACATACCCCAAAGAGGCGAGCGAACTATATGTCGCAGCCTATATCAAATCGGGGGATAACACCTCGTTTAACTCATTCTCGATGGGCGAGGATGCAACTATCGACCAGAGTGCAGGGCTCGATAGCTTCGACTATCTCTATGCTCAGGGTACGATTGACCTATCTAACTCAGCTCTCAACCTCTCGCTCTCGCATATTATGGCGAAGGTGAATGTAAATGTTGTGTTGGAGGCGGAGAGCTTAGAGGCTGTTACTGCATCTGTTAAAAATATCGCTACGGGAGCAACTCGCACAGACGAGGGTTCGCAGTGGGTGTCAACTATATCGACAGCATCGGTTACGCCACTCCAGACAACCGCTTCAAATGTAGTGACTCTATCGCTTTTGATGCCAGCGCAGGAGTGGTCGCAGGAGCTATCGTTCGAGATGGGCGATGTGAACTTCACCACCGCAGGCGATGGTTACACTGTCGAGAGCGGCAAGGAGTACACCTTCACAATCTATGCAGGTTATAGCGATCAGATCACAATGGATTCAGATCCAACTGTATCGACATTCTCGACCGCAGTAACTGCAACCGCACCTGAGGCGATCGACACTCGCGACTGGGATGGTATCTCTGCGACAGCTTTCGCTGGTAGCGGAACAGAGGAGGATCCATACCAGATCAGCACCGCTGCAAATTTAGCATATCTCTCGCAGAGTGTCGCAGATGGTACAGGCAAGAATGGCTATCGTGGTACCTACTTCGTGCTGATGGGTGATATGAGTCTCAACAACTATGAGTGGACTCCAATAGGTTCGAGTGAAGTTGAGTTTGAGGGCTCTTTCGATGGCTGCGGCTATACGATCAGCGATATGACGATTACCAAGATGAGCGGAACGACAGCAGGTCTATTTGGTATGACAAACAACGCTAAGAACTTCTCGAATTACATCAAGAACTTGACGATCGATCGTGCAACGATCAACATTGCTACCGATGTCGCAATCCCAACCGTTGGCTTCTTGGCAGGTTGCATAGCACGTGCAACAGACGTGACAGCCTCTGTCACAATCGAAAATTGTATTGTCTCGAATAGTACGCTGACATTCTCGACAACAGACTCTGCAACCCACTATATCGGAGGTCTTTCGGGCGATGCAGGTGAATCTGCACCAGTCCACTTCGCAGGGTGCAAGATCGTAAATAGTAGCTTAGAGTCGGGGGCATTGATGGGTGGTATTGTGGCTCGTATGCAGTATGGTTTGATGCAGGGTTGCGAGAATGATGGAACGACAATCCACACTTCGGTTAAGTCGGCAGGTGGGCTATGTGCATTCTTGAGTCTTGCAGGTCGTACAGTCTCTAAGGGCGATGCAACGATCGTCGGTTGTAAATCGTCAGGTACGATTAGCCGCTCTAGCTCGGGATCGAACTATATCACGGGCGGTATCGTCTCGAACTGCTACGGACGTGTCATAGCCTCTATCTCTGATACAGAGATTCTACTCCCTAAGGATAGCGGTTATACAGGTGCGATTGTCGGTCAGACACTCGCCAACACAAAGATCAATGGCGGTTTGAGCCCCAACGTCGTTGCTATGATGTTCAACAGCTACACCACAATCACAACCCTCGATGCCATCGGAAAAGAGCTAGCCTCTGCAGCAGCATCGGACTCAGATGTCAATGGAGTCTACGCCAGAGTGTCGTCATTTGCGGCTGTTTGCGAGGATCTAAATGTGGTTCTTCAGGATGTTGAGGATAATCCAGCAACATACTTCTACTCTGATGAGGCGGGCTTAGATGTCGACAATGTGGCATACGTTGCGAACTACCTCTTCGATGCGGATGCAAATATCATAAAGGTTGAATAATAAAATATCATAGAGATGAGAAATAGGATAATATATATGTCGGCTCTATTTGTTGCCGCTGTCTCGTGTGAGAGAGCAGACGAGATGGAGTTTTACGATGACTACGAGTCGATCAACGGAACACAAATCACCGTGTCGATCGAGGAGAGCAGAGCCACCGAGAACACCTCTGCGGATGTTGTGGCGAATGGATTCTACCTCTACATAGACCAGGATGGCGAGTCGACGACGACAGATGGCGAGGGTGATATTCTGGTGTTTATGAAGAAAACAGAGAGCGGTTGGGTTGCCTACACCGACTCGACAGCTGCCACTGAGGCGACTAACTTCAAGTGGGTTGATTTCAAAGGTGCCGATGTAACAGCACTCTATGCAATGTCGAGCGACACGGCTGTTGCCTCGCTTACGGCATCTGATATGGTGCAGTTGAGTTGTAATCTCCCTGCCGATCAGAGTTCAGCGATGCAGTATGCCGATTGGTTGGTCGCCTCATCGTTGAGCGATGGCGCTGTTACGAAGAGTGTCGAGACGGGAGAGGTAACTCTAAATTTCACCCACCTCTATAGCCGCCTAACGATCAAAGTGCTAGAGGGTGGAACTACACTCAAAAGTGTCAACAGCTGCTCCGTAACAAACGCAGCGCAGAGTGCTACGATCGCTCTCTCGACGACACTATCGGAGTTTGTGGCAGCCGCGGATGGTGCGGATGGTGAGCAAGGTGTGACTCTATTTGCTAACACTGCCGACACCACCTACGAGGCTATTATGTTGCCGCAAACATTTGCCGATGAGGTGGAGATTGCGATCAATACGTATGACGAAGTTATAGTCTACACAACCCTCTCGGATCTCGACGGTGAGAGCGATGGAGCGCAGTTGGAGATGGTGAGTGGTGGCGATTATGTTATCGAGGTGCCTGTCCCTGTAAATTTCTTTCCTGCGCTAGATTGATAGCGTAAGGTGTTGATAGTTAGCCCCGATGGAGTCTCTGTCGGGGCTATTTGTTATTTGGTATATATACACAGACTCACAATATTCATACCCAAAGTAACATTATATTGATTTGTAATGTGTAATTTTGTCATACTAACTACAAACTACAAATACAATATTATGAGATTAAAACTCACAGCCCTCTGCGCCCTACTATTTGCCGTCTCGACGATAGCAGCCCAGAGTATCAAGATGCCAACAACATTTGGTGTAGAGCCTGATAAATTTGCATTAACTCGCGATGCTGTTCGCGATTATGGAGTGGAAAGCGGAAGCGACAAAAATCAGACTCCAAAGTTACAAGCTGCCCTCGATGACCTAGAGAAGATGGGGGGCGGAAATCTAATAATCCCCAAGGGTGAGTATCGTTTTGCAGAGTTATATATGCGCTCAGGTGTACATATATTAGTGAGCTCAAAGGCGACTCTTAAACCATACTACACCCCAAAGACCTACAACATAATAATGTTGCACTTCACCCCAGCAAAGGCGGAGATACCCAACAAATTTGTCGAGAATTGTAGTATTAGCTGCCTCGATGCTGGCAAGCAGTATAGTGTCGACTACTCGGAGATTGCACCCGATGGTAGCGAGTCGCTGCATCGAGTGAGGTTTGTGGTCAACAGACTTGTCCGCAACTTTATGGTGGCAGATGCCAACATTCTCGATAACTACACTAAATATTGTGGTATAATATTCGTCGGTGCATCGACCCAAGATGTAGCCGACAAGTGGGAGATTACGCGCCCCACAAATGGCGTTGTTCGCAACTGCTCGATCACCAACGCTAGCCACGGATATGGTCTCTGTCAGCTCCACGCTGCGGATAATATGCTCTATGAGGATCTGCGAGCAAAGGGTGGTGTGACGCTCCGCCTGGAGGGGCACGCAGGGCAGAATGTCGGCACAAACAATATCTTCGCCCACAACCTATATAATGAGTATGGTAAGGCGACCGTTATGTTCCAGCCGCACGTGACAAACCACGGAGTCGTCACAATTGATGGCGTAGAGTCGAAGAGCTCCTGCTTTACGATCTTGATTAGGGCTGGATTCATCGACCGCGAGGCGAAGGGCGACCCCAACGCAAAGGTTGGTAGATTCGCAGATGGATGTCGCATAGCCAATATCTCGGCGGAGTATGGTCGTGAGGCGCAGAGCGAGGCGAAGGATGTTTGGATCTATGAGCCAAGCGAACTTCTGTATATCAATAAAGTCTCTAAAGAGGGCGGCTGTGTGCAGGTCGAGGGGTCGAGTGCCGCAGTAGTATTTGACGATACGAGAGGCGGATATGATGTCGAGTGCACAAATGTTAAATTCCGCGGATTCCCCTCTACACACCCTGTGAGTGGTGTCGTAAAGACAGCGGATCTGCCACGTACGCAGAAAGATACGTGGGCTATTGCGAAGGGTATCCCTGCACTAAAATAAAAAATCTAAAGACTACGACAATGAGAACAATCATTCGACAGCTAATATTTTTACTCCTCGCTGTAAACACAGCAACTGCCGCAACGGGATGGGATAGCACGTCAGTTAGAGAGTGCGAAAACTTCAACTCCGATTGGCTATTCACTCTGGGCGACGCCCCTGAGTATCGTGAGCCATCGTTCGATGACGCAGAGTGGCGTGAGCTCACCCTGCCTCACGACTGGAGCATCGAGAGTGAATATACACCCGACTTCCCGACAGGCAAAAACAACGGCTTCTTCACCGAGGGGTTGGGGTGGTATCGCAAGATCTTCACCGTCGCAAAGGAGGATCGTAACCGCCAATTTGTGATTCAGTTCGATGGCGTATTTATGAACTCTGAGGTGTGGGTGAATGGTCGATATTTGGGACGACGACCATTCGGTTACTCGACTTTTAGCTACGACATAACCGATGCTCTCAAATTTGGTGGCGAGAACACGATCGCCGTACGTGTCGACAACAGTAACCCTGGGGCGGATAGATGGTATCACGGATCGGGAATATATCGTGACGTGCATCTGCTAAAGACAAACTACGTCCACTTCAAACACAACGGTGGGGTATTTGTCAAGACTCCTGTGGCGGAGAGTTCTGAGGTGGTTGTCGAGACAAACTATGAGATTTTGGGTACATTCTTCACCGATGAGGAGATACCACTATTTAAGCGCAATGGATGGATCAGAACCGAGAGCCGCTGGCGCAACGAGCCACGCGAGCACGACTGCATAGTTCGCTCGATCGTCTACGACGCAGAGGGTGTCGAGGTCGGTCGTTGCGAGCAGAACCACACGATAAAAAACTACGATGTAGATTACACAGCCTCGCAGCGTGTAACCATAGATAACCCCAAGCGATGGTCGGCAGAGAGCCCATATCTCTACACTCTAAAGAGCGAAATCGAGTATGATGGCAGGGTGTTGGACGATGTGGTGACAACGTTCGGAGTCCGCAAGATCGACTATGTAGCAGGCAAGGGGCTATTTGTCAATGGCGAGGAGACAAAGTTGTATGGAGTATGCCTCCACCACGAGGCTGGTAGTTTGGGGGCAGCAGTCCCTGAGGGGTCGTTGCGCTATCGCCTCCAGAAGCTCAAGGAGATGGGGTGTAACGCGCTCCGAACAGCTCACAACCCATTCTCGCCAACATTCTACAAACTTTGCGACGAGTTGGGATTTTATGTGATGGACGAGGCGTTCGATGAGTGGACAACAGGTTGGGCAGTCAACTGGACAGAGAACCCAACGGGTAAGGCGATGAATGGTTACAACCACCTCTATGAGCAGTGGTGGCGAACCGATCTTGAGGATATGATTAGACGAGACAGAAACCACCCATCGGTGATTTTGTATGGTATCGGAAATGAGATCCCAGACTATCGCCACTTTGCATCGGCTGGTGAGAAGGCACGCGATATGGTGGCTCTCTGCCACGAGGTCGACCCTACGAGATATGTCACAACGGGCGATAATGGCGTGAAACGATCAATGATGCACGGTGTGACGGAGCAGCTCGACATAATCGGTGTAAACTACATCGAACGAGACTATGGTGAGGATGTTCTCTTCGATGGACTCTATGAGGAGCACCCCGACAAATTGATGTTCGGCAGCGAGGTGAGCAAGGAGCTATTCTACTTCCTTGCGGTGCGCGACAAACCATATGTAATTGGTAGCTTTATCTGGACAGGTGTCGACTATCTTGGTGAGACAAAGGATGTTAACCTACGCGGTTGGAACACCTCTCTGCTCGATCTTACGCTGCAGAAAAAGGCAGATGGTGCACTCTTCGAGGTGTGTTGGAGCGAGGAGCCAAAGAGTTTCATCACCACCTCTCTCGACTCAGCCTCAGCCCCTCCGACGAAGGAGATCTTTAGCGAGGCAGGTGAGCAGATTGTGATCGCAACGGAGCGACTATTTACGTGGAATAGGGTAGAGGGCGAGAAGATCTTTGTGGTCGTATATAGCAACTGCGACGAGATCGAGCTAAAGGTAAATGGTAAGTCGTTGGGTCGCAAGAGCGTCGATCCCGACAAATACTACGCTGAGTTCGAGACCACACATAAGAGAGGCAAGGTTGAGGCGATAGGGTACGAGGCAGGTAAGAGGGTGAGTTATGATCGACTCGACTCGACAGGTGCACCGATTCAGATTGTCGCAAAATCTGTCTGGGGTGATCTCAAACGTGATGGCGAGGATGTAGCAATCATCGAGGTTGAGGTAGCCGACAAGAGCGGTCGTAGAGTCCCTGAGTCGAAGTGCCTTGTCGACGTAACAGTCGAGGGTGGCGCACGCTTGTTGGGTGTCGACTCTGCAAATCTATACTACAAGGGGTTATTTACAGCCTCGGAGCGTGAGGCGACAAACGGAACACTGCTCGTCACAATCCAGTCGACGGGCGAAGATCTTCCTACTAAAGTCACCCTCACATCAGAGGGGCTGAAGTCGAAAGTTGTAGAGCTATAGTATAAACCAAACCATAACAGAGATTATATGAAACTGCTATTTGTCGGAGGCGTAGGATTCCAGGAGATTGTAATAATAATGTTGATAGTATTGCTCTTCTTTGGGGGCAAGAAGATACCCGAATTGATGAGGGGTTTGGGGCAAGGTGTCAGGAGCTTCAAGGATGGTGTTAGTAGCATCGAGGAGGAGATTAAGAGTGAGATAAAGGAGGAGTAGAGAGTGTGAATATGCGATTATTAAAGTTGACCTCTTTATTTACTGCGATATGTTCTTGTGTGGTGGCTCACTCCGCTGTGCCATACTCTGACCCCGAAAATCGAGGGGGCTGGGTTCTTAACAGAGAGGTGAGTGACGAGTTTAACGGCGAGACGATAGATGAAGATCGATGGTTTGTCGTCGGTAAGTTTGTCGATGGCGAACCTCAATATATCCACCCTGACAACCCGAGCAAAAAGGTTTGGCGAGGACGAGCACCATCTCAATTCTCTGGCAATAACTATCGCTTCGAGGATGGGGTGTTGAAGTTAGAGGCGAGATGGGAGCCCGATTTCCCCTTTACAAAGGAGATTCACAAACCTGTCTTTGGCGATCCGATGCCGTATGAAAATATCACTACCCCCTGCCTAATAGCGCGCCGAGGCTTTAAGTATGGCTATATCGAGATTCGCAGCAAGTCGGCAGATGCAGAGATCACAAGTGGTTTTTGGTCGATGGGCGAAGGTTTGGAGTTTGACTTCTTCGAGTCGTTTGGCGATGGACGAGAGGCAGGCAAGGAGCATCTCGATCGTCAGCTATGGTGGTCGATCCGCGACTGGCAGAAGCTGCGAGGTCAGCCATCCTACACGGAGCGTCGAGATGTAGGGTTTCGATTTGCCGATGACTTCCATATCTATGGCGTTGAGTGGGATAGCAGTGGTGTCAAATATTACATTGACGGAGAGCTAATAACTGCAGTTTCGGCAGAGGAGGTGACAGCGTGGGCAAGGGCGAATCGAGAGGTTGACGAGGATTACAACGGGTATGTTGCGACGACAGAGATATTCTTGTGGCTCGATATGGAGATATTCCACTGGAACGGAATGCCCACAACGAGTGAGGAGCTGACACAAAACGGCACACAGGCGCAGAAGGATGGCGGATATATTGATTTTGAGGTAGACTACATTAGAGTGTGGCAGAGGTAGAGAAATATTAAATAGATAAGAGATATGAAGAAAATTTGTTTAAGTGTGCTAAGTGCACTACTATGTTCTAGCTCGCTAATGGCGCAGGTCGACACACTGAGTCACAGAGCGTGTAGCGAGACAATTCACGTCAACCACCACCTCGGTGCAGGGCGAACTGTTCAGCCCAAACGCGAGATGACTGTAAAGTGTGACGTTGCGGTAATCGGTGCTGGTATGTCGGGTATTAGTGCGGCAGTCGCTGCGGCACGTCAGGGGGCAGATGTCGTCTTGATAAACGATCGCCCCGTGTTGGGCGGTAACGCATCGAGCGAGATCCGTGTGACCGTAAATGGTGCGCACACGGAGCGTGAGACGGGTATTGTCGAGGAGATCCTTCTCGAAAATAGAAAGTACAATCCACAATTCTCCTACCCAACGTGGGATCACGTGCTCTACGACTATGTAATCCGTCACCCCAACCTAACCCTTATGCTCAACACCACAGCGATCGACGCGGTGATGGATGCGGAGAACCACATCAAGTCGGCTCTCTGTTGGCAGTTCTCGACCGAGACAAAGGTGACGTTGGAGGCAGACGTATTTGTCGACTGCACAGGTGATGGACTATTCGCTGCGGCGGCAGGTGCGGAGTATCGCATTGGTCGCGAGGGCAAGGAGGAGTTTGGCGAGCGTTTCGCACCCGAAGATCCCGATGGTTGGGTGATGGGCGAGAGCATTATGATGATTACAAAGGATATGGGCAAACCAATGCCATTCTACCCACCATCATACACAATCCCATTCGACTACGAGGCGGCAAAGAAGTACCGCAAGATCAGAACCTTGACCGAGGGTTTCTGGTGGATGGAGCTAGGTAGCGATGGCGACATCATCGGTGATCGTGAGGAGATCCGCCACAACTTGATGGCTCGATTCTACGGGATTTGGGACTACATCAAGAACTCTGGCGACTTCCCCGAGTCGGAGAACTTGGCGATCGACTGGGTTGGTTCGCTCCCTGGTCGCAGAGAGTCGCGCCGATTGATGGGTGACTATATGTTGAACTCTGAGGATATGTTGACCTATCGCCACTTCGACGACGCTGTTGCGTGGGGAGGTTGGTCGTTGGATGAGCACTGCCCTGGCGGTATCCTCTCGCTCAACGAGAAGCCAAGCTACTTCCATAGCCACTTCAAGAGGTCATACGAGATCCCATATCGTGCGCTCTACTCACGCAACATCGAGAATCTATACTTCGCAGGTCGCAACGCAAGTGTCTCGCACGTAGCACTTTCGTCGACACGTATCATCGGAACTTGTTCTATGATGGGTCAGGCGGTCGGTGTCGCTGCGGCAATGTGTGCAGAGAAGGGTGTGTTGCCTCGCTCGATCTATGAGAACAACATCGAGGAGTTGCAGGAGCGTATGTTGCGCGTAGATTACTACATCCCTAACCGCCCAGCTGCAGACGAGGATGACTTGGCTCGCAAAGCGTCGAAGATCACCGCCTCATCTACCTCGTCGGGAGAGACGAAGAATCTCATTGACGGTGTGGGACGTGACGTAGAGGGCGAGCCTTGCCACCACTGGCAGTCGGCAGAGGCTACGGCACAGCTCACATTCGAGTGGAAGAAGGCGGTCGACGTATCGAGCGTAGAGATGAAGTTCGACACCAACCTCCATCGTGACATCAATATGCACAAGAACCCTGAGAAGCACAACGATCAGGTCGAGGGAATCCCACCAGAGCTAGTCAAGAGCTACACGGTCGAGGCACTCATCGGCAAGGAGTGGGTCGAGGTCGCTCGCACGGATGACAACATCACTCGTTTCGTGGCGGAGAGTTTCGATACTGTCAAGACAAAGGCGATTAGAATTAATCTCCTTGAGACATACGGAGAGTCGACAATTAAGCTCTTCGAAGTAAGGTGTTATTAAACAAATACAAAATAAAATGAAGAGCAATAGATTATTCCTAACAGCAGCAGGTTGCCTCTCGCTAGCCTCGCTAACAGCAAAGGAGGCGGAGCGCCCCAACGTCCTATTTATAATTGCCGATGACGCATCGCGTTGGACACTAGGTGCGTATGGAGGTGACTTTTGTAGCACCCCAGCCATCGACAAACTAGCAGAGGAGGGTGCAATATTCCAGAACGCATTTACCGAAAACCCGAAGAGCTGCCCATCGCGCGCAATGCTCGTAACGGGTATGCACAGTTGGCAGCTGAAGGATGCAACAGACCACTTCTGCCACTTCCCCGACGAGTTCAAATACTACCCACACCTCTTGATGGAGGAGGGCTACCACGTCGGCTACACAGGCAAGGGGTGGGGTCCAGGAACACACTCATCGGAGCACAATCCAGCAGGCGTAATGTATAACGACATCAAGGTCAAAGCACCATACAAGGGTATCAACTCTGTCGACTACGCAGCCAACTTCGAGGCGTTCCTCAAGGCTAACGACAAGGATGAACCATTCTGTTTCTGGTTGGGCTGTTTCGAGCCGCACCGCTTCTACGAGAAGGATTCGTGGAAGAAGGAGGGGCTAGAGCTATCGAGCGTGACGCTTCAACCATATATGCCCGACAACGAGATCGTAAGGGGTGACGTCCTGGATTATGCCGTGGAGGTTGAGTGGTTCGATCGCCACATTGGTTTGGCAGTCAAGGCATTGGGGGAGAGTGGAGAGTTGGATAACACCCTCATCATCGTCACCTCCGACCACGGAATGCCATTCCCTCGTATCAAGGGGCAGATCTACAATGAGGGCTTCCACGTGCCGTTCATTGCTTATTGGAAAGGGGTCATAAAGGCTGGTCGCTCGATTGACGACTTCGTCGGTTTTCAGGATGTAGCACCGACAATTATGGAGGTGACAGGTCTCGCGCCACACTCGCAGATGACGGGAAAGAGCTTCCTCGATGTCATCAAGTCGAAGAGGAGCGGCAAGATCGACAAGACGCGTGACCACATCCTCCTCTGCAAGGAGCGCCACGACACAGGGCGCGCAAGCGAGGATGGTGTGAATCTAGCCTATCCAGTCCGTGGAATCCGCACTGAGAAGTATATGTATTCGGTGAACTACAAGTCGGATCGTTGGCCTGCTGGAAACCCTGAGTATGGCTACCGCAACTGCGACAACTCCCCCACAAAGAGCTATCTATTGAGCTTAAAACCTGCCGATGCAGACTACTCATTCTACGAGATGGCATTTGGCAAGCGCACTGAGGAGGAGCTCTACGATATGGTGAACGATCCACACTCGATGACAAACCTCGCCTACGACCCTGCCTACGCCCAGATCAAGGCGGAGCTACGTGAGCAGATGGAGAGAGAGTTGACCGAGCAAGGTGACCCCCGAATGGAGGGCAACGGCGAGATCTTCGAGACATACGAGTATGTCGGCAAACCGTGCGACTACTCGAACCCATACAAGGTTGTGAAGTAGGGTAGTCCTTAATGAATAATAGGTGGCGAACTGGGCAACTCTAGCCAGTTCGCCATCTACAACCTAACCCAAGAGCCAGAGGTTCTGTAGCTGCTAAAGAGCGAGTCTGTTACCCCACAATGTCGCAGAGGAGACGTTAAAATCGGTATGGTAGTTGATATAGAGCAAGATTGAAATTTAACTTAAATCAATCTCCATCTGTATGAATAGGATTTTTTGCCCCCTTGTGCTTTTTGTTGTGTTCGCCTGCGGTTGTGCGGAGTCTCTTGATGAGGCTAGTAGCGTTAGCCCTGGATCTGTCATCGACATTTTGACTGTGACTGCGCCCGACACGAGGGGGGTGGTGGTTGGCAGACCCGACGATATGCTCTCTTTGGGTATCTATTGCGCCTATAGTGGCAGCGATGTGTGGAAGAGCGGTGTGGAGTTCGCCAAGTTGAACGATGATAGATTCTCTCTCTCTAGCGATGGTCGGTGGAGTATGGATGGCGTCGGCGTAGATTGGGGCTATGAGTCGTTGAGCGACCACTACACATTTCTCGCATACTCGCCCCACGTAGATGATGCGGAGGGGATCTCGTCGCGGATCGTGGATGGCGAACTTATTATAGATTATCGTGTCCCAAGTAGTTCGGCAGATCAGCCCGACTTGATGTATGCTGAGCCTCGCAGAGATATAAACCCACAGCTGGGTGGCAGCGTGTCGCTTCTGTATCACCACACCCTAGCGAGTGTCAGCTTTAGTGTCGTCTCGTCCAACGGTGTGATGATCGACGACATATATATAAAAGGTATCGTGGGCGATGGTTCGCTTGGGTGGGACTACGGCACGAACGCGCCTCTATGGATTCCGGGCGATGTGAGCAAGGAGTATTTTATGGTCGAGGTGGGCGACTACGTAAGTAGTGCCAACAGCTCCGTGAGGGTCAACTCGGATGGTGGCTACCTGATGATGATACCTCAGAAACTCACCGATGGTGTCGAGGTGTTGTTGATGCTCGACAATGGTGAGCAGAGGTCTCTCACGATCCCTGCGGGGAGCGAATGGGTGGCTGGAGCGATGTATAACTACGAGATCAACCTGGATGGCGACGAGTGCTACTTTGTCTACGACTCAGATCAGCAGTCTAACTGCTACATAATCAACCCTGTCAAAGGTAAGAGGAGCATAATCCAGATCCCAATCGAGGATCGCATAAACTATTTTTGGGAGAACTACACGAACAACAAAGATGTGAGGATCAGCACAAGCACCTCCACCGATGAGGTATTTGTCGATATGGTGTGGCACGATTTCGATGAGCAGTTTGAGTTCCTTTATGATGTTGTCTACGACGACGACGAAAAGATGGCTGTCCTCTTTGATGTAGACTCGAAGTATCGAGAGGGCAACTTCGTATTTGTGGTCTACCAGATCGAGATTAATGGCAACCAATTGAACAAGTCGCCACTGTGGTCGTGGCATCTGTGGTTTACGGACTACAACCCCGACGCCATAGCTGCTGCCAACATAGATAAAATCCAGATGGGCGTAGATAGTGCATATGAGCTAGATGGTTACGAAGGGGCTGTCCATCGCTACAAGGATGGCGCAGATGCAGGCGAGTGCGTGTGGAGCGGTATCTATGGCGACAAATTTATTATGGATCGCAACATTGGCGAGCGAGACGAATTTGTTGGAGACTACGGCGTGGGCTCTGTCTACTATCAATTTGGGCGCAAAGATCCATTTCCTGGCAATAGCGCTAGGGACGCGTCGGGGCGACGGTGGCAGCCCTCGACGAGGACGACATCGAGCCTCGGCTTCGATGAGTCGGTTTGGTACAATGACGACTACGTCGCATCGACCTCCAGCGGCTCGGGTAACTGGAGCGATGAGGAGGCAGCTCGAAAATACTCCTGCATATGGTTCGACTCCGCAATACCTCTCTCGGGATACGACGAGGGTAAGTCGATATTCGACCCCTCGCCTCTGGGTTGGAGAGTCCCCGTGAGTGACACCTGGAGCGACTTCGACGACAATGACCTCAACTATGATCTCAGCGATGATGATGAGTGCGACGACAAACCGTCGGTGGGTAGATATAGCTACTACGGCTATAGAGATCCATATAATAAGTCGACCCCATCGCTGAGTGGTGTGGAGGGCTCCGTATGGAGTGCCAATCCGTGTGATGCAGAGCGTGGGTACTATCTGCGGTATTCCACTTCGAAAATCAGATCGCCCAGGAAGAGATCTATGATTTATGGTCTGCCCGTGCGAGCCATCCAGGAGTAGAGACGATTTTATTTTGTGCGTTTGCTCTGTTAATTAGTGTCAAAAGTTGTGGAAACCAAAATATTTTTACTATCTTTGTGCGCTAAACTTTGCAAATAACAAATTAAACATATATATATGAATATCGTAAGAGAGCAGCGAGAGCAGGGCGTTTCGCTAGTTAAGGTTGTAGTTGGTGAGGCGGATTACTCTGCTTCGGTTGAGAAAATCTTGAAGGATTACAAGAAGAAGGCTAACGTTCCAGGGTTCCGTCCAGGTATGGTTCCGATGGGTGTTGTGAAGAAGATGTATGGTAAGGGTGTGCTTGCTGAGCAGTCGTACCAGGCGGCATCGAAGGCTGTTTTTGAGTACCTCAAGGAGCAGAATATCGACTACGTAGGTGACGTGATCCCATCTGAGGAGCAGGGAGATTTCGACTTCGACAACGGAGTTGAGTTCGAGTTCGTGTTTGAGATCGGTGAGGCACCAGCCTTTGAGCTCAACCTCTCGAAGAGCGATAAGGTGCGCTACAACACGATCAAGATCGAGGAGCAGATGCACAACGACTACCGCACAAACTATCTTCGCAAGTTCGGTCGCCTAGTTGACGCCGATAAGGTGGAGAACGAGGAGGCGTTGACTGTGACTCTCGACAACGGCGATATGCAGATTGAGGATGCTTATGTAGGTCTTATCTCTATGGACGAGGAGGGTCGCAAGCCATTCATCGGTCTTGAGAAGGGCGCTAAGTTGAGCGTTAACGTTAACGAGCTATATAAGACTCCGTCGCAGCGTGCGTCGATCCTTGGTGTCAAGGAGGAGGAGTTGGCTGAGGTTAACCCTAACTTCGAGTTGGAGATCACAGCTATCCGCAAGTTTGCAGATCCTGAGCTCAACGAGGAGTTCTTCAAGATGGCGTTCCCTGAGGGCGACGTGACATCGGAGGCGGAGCTTGACGCATATGTAGACAAGCAGATCGCAGTAGAGCTTTCGCGCGAGAGCGAGAACCTATTCTCTGCACAGCTTTCAAACTACGTACGCGAGAAGTTGGCTATCACAATGCCTGAGGCGTTCTTGAAGAGATGGCTTGTTGTTATCAACGAGGGCCGTTTCTCGATGGAGGAGATCGAGCGTGATTTCGCTGGATTTATCGAGATGTTCACTTGGAACTTTATCCAGAAGCGTGTCATTGAGGCTGAGGAGATCACAGTGACTCCAGAGGAGGCTATGACAGAGGCTAAGGCTGTCGTGTCGCTCCAGTTGGCGCAGTACGGTATGGGTTCTGCTCCAGACGATATGTTGGAGAACTATGCTAAGCAGATGTTGTCGGACAAGCAGCAGGGTCAGAAGGTCTACGAGTCGCTCTTGGAGCGCAAGGTGGTTGCTTCTCTCAAGGAGAAGGTGACTATCGAGGTGGGCGAGATCACTGTTGAGGAGTTCGGAAAAGAGGTTGATGCACTAAAAAAATAATTTTTATATAGTTTTTTGTTCTGCAATCAACAAAAATAACTATCTTTGGCTCTGCAAACTATTGTGTTTGCAGAGTTTTTGTTTCTTGAGTGCAATAGGTTCGAGGGTGTTGAGTGAGAGTAGGGGGTGTTGAGTGAGAGGTTGAGGTGTGAACAGAGACTAAAAAATAAAAAAGGTATGTCAGAATTTAAGAAATTTGCAATGGGACACTGCGGCATTAGTTCGCTCCGTCTCCACGACTTTGAGTCTGTCCAGAGTGGATATGTCTCGCCAACAATAATCGAAGAGCGTAGGCTCAACGTAGCGACGATGGATGTATTTTCGCGTTTGATGATGGATCGCATCATCTTCCTCGGTGCTCCGATCTACGACGACGCAGCCAACATTATCCAGGCGCAGTTACTATTTTTGGAGACGACGGATCCCGAGGCAGATATTCAGATATATATCAACTCGCCAGGTGGTTCGGTCTCGGCAGGGTTAGGTATCTACGACACTATGCAGCTAGTCTCGCCCGATGTGGCAACGACCTGTACGGGGCTTGCCGCCTCGATGGGTGCAGTGCTGTTGTGCGCAGGTGCTGCGGGCAAACGTATGGCGCTGCCTCACTCTCGAATAATGATCCATCAGCCACTCGGTGGCGCGCAGGGACAGGCGAGCGACATAGAGATCACGGCGCGCGAGATCGTCAAGACTCGTAAGGAGCTCTACGATATTATGTCGTCGCACTCGGGCGTATCGGTCGAGAAGTTCGAGAAGGATGCTGATCGCGACTACTGGATGAGTTCGCAGGAGGCGGTTGAGTATGGTTTGATCGATAGCGTCCTCACGAAAAGATAGAGCGACGATTTGTGGCGACGTTAATTCGAAATGGCGTTAAGGAGGATAAGTGAAGTAAACGATAATAGATGGTTAAGGGAAGAGGAAATAGTACGACAGGAGGGGGCGCATTGTGCGACTTCTGTGGTGCACCGAGTGCTGAGGCGGCGATAATGTTCGCAGGGCAGGAGGGTGTAAATATATGTAACAACTGTATCGAGAATGGATACCATATGTTGGTCGAGGGGGATATGCTCTCGCGACCTGTGCCTGTGGCTAAGCCCAAGGCGAAGGGCAAGGTGAAGCCTCTGAAGATGGCTGATATGTTGCGTCCGTCGCAGATCAAGGGTATGTTGGATCAGTATGTGATCGGGCAGGATGACGCCAAGCGATTTATGTCGGTGGCGGTCTACAACCACTACAAGAGATTGAGTGTGATGGAGAGCGGCATCAGCAAGAGTGGTAGCAGCAAGGGAGACGAGATCGAGATCGACAAGAGTAACATTGTACTTGTCGGATCTACGGGTACGGGTAAGACGTTGATGGCGAGGACTATCGCGCGTCTGCTGAAGGTGCCATTCACCATTGTCGACGCAACTGTTCTCACCGAGGCTGGATATGTGGGCGAGGATGTTGAGGGTATATTGTCGCGTCTTCTGCAGGTTGCCGACTACGATGTAGCGCAGGCGGAGCGAGGTATTGTCTTTATTGACGAGATCGACAAGATTGCGCGCAAGGGTGACAACCCTAGCATCACGCGCGACGTCTCGGGCGAAGGTGTGCAGCAGGCTCTGCTAAAGATATTGGAGGGTACGGTTGTTAATGTTCCGCCGCAGGGAGGACGCAAACACCCAGACCAGAAGTTTATACAGGTCAACACGAAGAACATACTCTTCATCTGTGGAGGTGCGTTCGACGGCATCGAGAAGCGTATTGCGCAGCGACTCAACACGAGAGCTGTGGGATATGGCAAGATCGACTCCGACAATGTCGACCGCAAGAATTTGATGAAGTATCTGACACACCAGGATCTGAAGAGTTTCGGATTGATTCCCGAGCTTATTGGTCGTCTACCTGTGCTCACCTCTATGCAGCTGTTGAGCCGCGAGGCGTTGCGCTCGATCCTCACTGAGCCGAAGAATGCTATTGTGAAGCAGTATGAGCGTCTGTTCGAGATGGATGGTGTGAAGCTTACGTTCGACGACGAGGTGTTGGATTATATTGTCGACAAGGCGATGGAGTGCAAGCTCGGAGCGCGCGGTTTGCGATCTATCTGCGAGACGATTATGATCGAGTCGATGTATGAGATTCCGATCAAGGCGACAGAGGGGTTGACGGAGTTTGCCATAACAATCGAGTACGCCAAGCAGCGTGTCGAGGCTGGTGGATTCGTGGCGTAGATAGTGCGACAGTATAAAGTGCGACAGTATAATAATAGTGAAGAAAATATATTAAAATAATAAAAATAGTTATGTTTGACAACTCAAAACTTAATGCTGCGGCGGACAACATCCGTGTGTTGGCTGCAGCAATGGTAGAGAAGGCTAAGTCGGGTCATCCAGGTGGTGCTATGGGAGGAGCGGATTTTGTGAACCTGCTATATGCGGAGTTCTTGCGCTATGATCCTAAGCAGTTAGATTGGGCGTTCCGTGATCGACTCTTCCTCGATCCTGGTCATATGTCGCCTATGCTCTATTCGGTTCTTGCGCTAGCGGGTAACTACACGATGGAGGATTTGGCAAATTTGCGTCAGTGGGATAGTGTCACACCAGGTCATCCAGAGGTGGATGTTATGCGTGGTGTAGAGAATACGTCGGGACCGCTCGGTCAGGGTCACGCGATGGCGCTAGGTGCTGCTATCGTTGAGCGATTTATGTGTGCGCGTTTCGGTGAGTGGATGGCGCACAAGACCTATGCTTATATCTCTGACGGCGCAGTGCAGGAGGAGGTGTCGCAGGGTGTAGGACGCATCGCAGGTACGTTGGGTTTGAGCAACTTCATTATGTACTACGACGCCAACAACATACAGCTCTCGACGAAGGTTGAAGAGGTCGATACAGAGAATGTAGCGATGAAGTATGAGGCGTGGGGTTGGCTTGTTATCACGGTCGATGGACACAACGTCGATGAGCTACGTGCTGCATTGAAGGCTGCCAACGCGGAGTCGGAGCGACCAACGCTTATCATCGGAAACACGATTATGGGTAAGGGTGCGCGCAAGGCAGACGGCGCAAGCTTCGAGGATATGGTGTCGACACACGGACAGCCACTTACGGCGGCTGGAGCAGATATTGCGGAGACTATAAAGAACTTGGGCGGCGATCCTGAGACTCCATTCTCGATCCGTGAGGAGAGCACAGAGATCTACGCAGAGCGTGCTGAGGAGTTGGCTGAGGTAGTCGCACAGCAGCACAAGATCGAGGCTGAGTGGCGTGCTGAGAATCGCGAGTTGGCGTCGAAGTTGGATAGCTTCTTGCGTAATGAGATCCCTGACATCGACTACAATGCGTTGACCATCAAGGCTGACCAGGCGACACGTGTATCGTCGTCGGAGGTGTTGGGCGTCTATGGCGAGAAGATTGACAATATGATTGTGGCGTCGGCAGATTTGAGCAATTCAGACAAGACCGATGGATATTTGAAAAAGACGAAGGCGTTTACGAAGGGTGACTTCTCGGGCAAGTTCTTCCAGGCAGGTGTGTCGGAGTTTACTATGGCGTGCGTGATGAATGGAATGGCGCTTCACGGAGGTGTGATCCCTGTTTGCGGTACGTTCTTCGTATTCTCAGACTATATGAAACCTGTTATCCGTCTCTCGGCGTTGATGCGTCTGCACGTGATCTATAAGTGGACACACGACTCGTTCCGCGTGGGCGAGGATGGACCTACCCACCAGCCTATCGAGCAGGAGGCTCAGATCCGTTTGATGGAGCATATCCACAACCACCACGGCGATAGGTCGATGGTTGTGTTGCGCCCTGCAGATGGCGAGGAGGTTGTGATGGCGTGGAAGTTGGCGTTGTCGGAGAAGCGCCCTGTGGGGTTGATCCTCTCGCGCCAGAATGTGAAGCACATACCAGCGTTGGGCGCAAGCCGCAGGTTGGAGGCGCAGCAGATTACGAAGGGTGCATACGTCGTTGTCGACGCACCTAAGCCTGTTGCGGTGTTGGTTGCGAGTGGTTCTGAGGTCGCTACATTGGTCGATGGTGCGCGTCTGTTGGCAGAGGATGGCATCCAGGTGCGTGTGGTGAGTGCTCCGAGTGAGGGTCTCTTCCGCGATCAGCCTAGGTCATATCAGGATAGTGTCTTGCCTGTAGGGCTACCACGCTACGGAATGACTTCAGGTCTGCCCATCACACTTCGTGGATTGGTTGGCGAGAGCGGCGTGATCCACGGACTCAACCACTTCGGCTACTCTGCTCCAGCCTCTGTGCTCGACGAGAAGTTCGGCTACAATGGTGCGACAGTCTGCGAGGAGGTGAAGGAGATGTTGAAGATCTCGACAGTTGCAGAGCGCGGCGAGATAGAGATCGCGTAGTTGTCGATAGCGTTTGCGCCATACCGTTGATCGAGAGCTCTCTTTCAGTGTGCTAAGGCGTTGAAGTATATATTGAGGTGCTCCTCTACTCTTATTGATCGTAAACCGACAATAGGAGTAGAGGAGCACCTCTCTTTTGTGATACGTATCATCTCCATAATTTACGGTGTCGTTGGCGCAGTTTTCGCTTTTTTCGTGCGTTTGCTCTGTGGAATGATTATATTGGTTTGGATCGTAACTTATTATTTGTTACTTTTGTGTGCGTAAAAAGTTAGATGTAAAATAGTATGAAGCAATCGAGTAGTATGAGTAAGCGAGTGGAGTCGATGGATGCCTTTCGAGGTGTGGCGTCGTTTCTGATTATGGTGACGCACTTTATATTGTGTGTGCCCGAGATATGCCAGGTTCAGAATCTGGGCTATATCTATGGGGGGCTCAGTTGGAAGCTGCCATACTTTTTTGTGTTGAGCGGATTTGTGCTCTCCATCTCGTATGCAAGGAATCGTGAGAGGTTGAAGCACCCCTTTCGTTCGTTTGTTGTGAGCCGTTTGTTTCGTATATATCCGCTCTTCTTCATCACTACGGTGCTTATGTTTTTGATGAAGCTGGGGTTTGGCGCAGGTTCTGATATTGAGGGTGCGTCGACTTTTTTTAACATATCGTGGCGCCTCGCACCTCGATGTGGCGAGCTTGTTAGTGCGTTGACTCTCATAGGGTTGGAGAATACGTGGCTCTATAACGGACCTGCGTGGACACTCGTCTTTGAGATGCGATATGCTCTGGTCTTTCCTCTGATTTGGGGGGCGTTGCGTCGATGGTGGTACTCGATCCTCCTGCTTGTTGGGGCGGTGTTCTATGTTGCGACAATTGCGCAGGGTCTGGAGCGCACCGATATATTCTATAGTGTCGACTATGTAACCTCTAACCTCTGTAGTATGGTAGCGTTTATGCTCTTCTATGTTGGTGGAGTCCTGCTCTCGATGCATCGCACTCGGTTGGCGCAGCTCTATGGTTCGCTCACCACTTTGGGGCGTTGGGGCGTTGTGTTGACGGTTCTGGTGTTGGTGTTGAATCCTCTGTGGGGTGGGAGTGTGTTCTCGTCGCTCCCATCTGCGGTGAGCTCTGTTGTTGGCGATCTGTTGATGTTGATCGGTGTGGCGACCTGGATTGTGGTGCTCATCAACGATAAATTTGTGTCGCGATTATTCTCGAACCCTACCTTGATTGCGTTGGGACGCAGCTCGTTTAGTATATATATGTGGCATATGCCGATCATTACTCTACTCTATCTGACGCTGCGCGAGAGCCTCGACGTATGGTATATAGTTGCGTTGTCGGTTGTGGTGACGTTAGTAGTTGCGCAGCTGTCGTTTCGCTACATTGAGCAACCTATTATCGAGTTTGGTCGTCGATTTAGGATCTAGCTGTGTGACTGCCGCGAGGAGTCTCTCGCCCATATACTGATGAATCGGTGTTGATTTTGGCAACAAATAGTGCAAAATATAACACAAATTCGACGATGCGAATAACTGATAATCTTCGGTGTTATCCATATTATATTTATCTATATTATGTTGTATGTTTGTAGTGTTAGCAACGAATTACAACAACCTTAATATAAGATATGATTATGGACAAACTTACCTCGAACCTCTCATCGGCATACAGAGGCTTTGGCGCAGCGGCAACTGTAGTGTTGTGCGCTTGCTCGTCTGCCAGCGATAGCGAACAGCTACCCAATATTGTCTATATACTAGCCGACGACCTCGGTTACGGAGACCTTAGCTGCTACGGGCAGACAAAATTCAACACTCCCAACATCGACAACTTGGCGAGCCGCGGTATGCTCTTCACGCAGCACTACTCGGGGTCGAGTGTCTCTGCACCCTCACGTTCGTCGCTCCTGACGGGAGAGCACACGGGGCATACGCCGATTAGGGGTAATCTGGAGATGACGGAGTGCGAGGGGCAGCACCCCATCGAAGCCAACTACTCGACACTCCTTAAACTCCTCAAAGAGCGTGGATACACCACCTCTGTAGTCGGCAAGTGGGGATTGGGCTATCCGCAGAGCGAGGGCGACCCCAACAATCAATATGTAGATGAGTTCTTTGGCTACAACTGCCAACGACTAGCGCACCACTACTATCCAGACTATCTGTGGCACAACCAGGAGAAGTATATGCTCGAGGGCAACCAAGGGCTCAACAAGGGGCAGTATGCGCCCGACGTAATACACGACAAGGCGATCGAATTTATTGAGAGTAGCTCTGAACAACCCTTCTTCCTCTTCTACGCCTCTCCCATTCCACACGCCGAGATGGCTGCGCCCGAGGAGTGCATCGCGCAGTTCCGCGGCAAGTTCCTCCCCGAGACTAGCTACGAGGGTGTAGATAGTGGCGAGAGGTATAAGTTGGGCGCCTATGGTTCGCAGCGTGAGTGCAATGCAGCGTTTGCGGCGATGGTGACAAAGCTCGACACTCAGGTGGGCGAGATTGTGGCGAAGCTCGAGGAGCTAAATCTAATGGATAACACGTTGGTGATCTTTGCATCCGACAATGGACCCTCGAACGAGGGCGGTAGCAACCCCAACTATTTCGATAGCAATGGGGTGTTGAGGGGTTACAAGCGCGATCTCTACGAGGGCGGTATTCGTGTGCCGATGATTGCTCGTTGGGATGGTGTTGTCGGTTCTGGCGTCACGACAGATCATATATCGGCTTTTTGGGATGTTATGCCCACCATTGCCGATATGTTGAATGAGCCACGTCAGAGCTCGTTCGATGGTCTCTCGATGTTGCCAACACTTACGGGACGGGGCGTGCAGCAGGAGCACCCACATCTCTACTGGGAGTTTCACGAGAATGGTGGTCGCCAGGCACTCCGCATCGGCGACTGGAAGGGCGTCATATATAATGTAAGTGACAGTAGCAGCGAATTGGAGCTCTACAATCTAGCGACCGACGTAGAGGAGAGGTATAATGTGGTGAAGTATCACCCCGAGATAGCGGCTCGAATACTCGCTATTATAGATACGTCGCGCACGGAGTCGGAGTACTACAAGTTTGCGTCGGACAGATTTGATGGCGACAAGTAGTAGTCGAGAGTAAGTATTTGAGAATAGAGTAATATTTCGAGGGTGGGTGTGTTGAGTCTCCTCTTCTGTCATAGCAGATGGGGGGTAGCGGCTATTTGGTTGGTATTGTGTGTTGTCACCTCCCCCCTCGATTTTTAATATTGTGTAGACCTAAAACCAAAAAGAGTAAAATAAAACTAACCTGAAAAATTAATTGATTATGAAGAACTTTATTAGCTATTTATTGTGTATGACTATCTGTTCCATAATGGCTGCCTCTGCTGCGCCAGCAAGGTTTACGGATGATTTTACCACCGCGAAGAGCAAGATGGATTCATCATCTAATGTAGTTATTGTCGAGAATCAGACTAAGTCGGGACTATATGGAGGTGCGAGCGATGGAGTGAAGATTCCTGTGGCAAAGATAAACTCTCAGATCGGCTATGTTATATATGAGGTAGATGGTGTCGCTACAGGTATTAGTATAGATATGTTCTACGCTATATACAGCGGGCAGATTGTCAACTCGGGCTATAAGGTGACAATCTCTGGATCTCCAGATGACAAGAGATATACGGCGATCGACTCAAAGATCTTCGACGATCCAAAGCATACGGCGTATGGCAACGGAGGAGTTGCTCCGGGCAATCAGTTGCTTACGATACCTATCAACAAGTCGTCGAAGTACAGATTTGTGAAGATCACGATAATGACAGATGTCAAGAACCCAAGTGGTTCGCCTGCGACAGCATTCTTGTTAGACAGGGTGAATATTGATTATATTGCGGACTAATTGAATCGAATATTATGAAGAGAATATTTCATTATCTGCTTGGTATTGTGCTCTGCGTTTCTGTGCAGTCGTGCACGGAGGATTCGCTGGAGGAGGGTAGTGGCGAGGCTGTGCCCAACGCACCTACAGGGTTTGTGGCTACGCGAGATGCCGATGACTACCGAGTGTTGAACTTTGCGTGGGATGAGGATGAGGACGCCTCGTCGTATTTGATTAAGTGTGGTAGTCAGGTTCTTGCAAAGGATATTACCACTACCACATATACCTATAGCTCTGCCGCAACCACCGAGTCGGTGAGCTACACGATCTACGCTGTCAATAGTGTGGGTTACTCGACGCTCTCCATATTAGTGGTCGGTGCTGAGAATGCACCCGATGCAGCCACAGGTTTTGAGGCTGTGCGAGACGATCAGGAGGAGAAGATTGTAATCTTTACGTGGGACGCTATCGAGGGTGGTGCGTCGTATGAGCTTGTGAATGGCGACACTGTGATAGTCTCTTGCGACGAGATCGCTGACAACGCTGAGAGCTACATACATCAGGATGTTGTAGTTGATCCCGACGATGGCGAAGTCACCATCGATACGGAGCGTCTGCGATATACCTACACCGATGCAATTACCGATTCCGACGTGACCTATGGTCTCCATATCGTCGAGAGAGGTGTCTACTCTGTCGCTATTACAGCATTTGTCGAGGCGATGCCTGCTCCTGCTGCTGTGTCGGTGTTTGACTCTGTGAGAGATGCTAACGGCACGACAATTGAGTTCGAGTGGGAGTCGGTGGCGTTTGCTGAGTCGTATGAGATATGGTGCGACGGCGTCGTTGTCGGCACTGTCGTAGAGGAGGAGGGCGACGAGACTATCGAGCGCTACTTTACCTACACTGAGGCGCTAGTAGACGTTGTGCAGACCTACTCGCTCTACGCAATAAATAGTGGAGGCTACTCTCCTGCGGTCGAGCAGACATTTACTTCGCTTACGCCACTCTCCCCAGCCGACTTTGCGGCGACCAGAGACACAGAGGAGTCTACGAAGATCGAGTTTACTTGGAGCGCGGCTACAGACGATCAGTATGGGGCGGCTACGTCATATACGATTATGTGTGGCGAAGAGAGTGTCGCTACAGGCATCACTGAGCTCAGCTACTCATACGTAGGCACGTCGGATGATAGTGCGACATTCGATATATATGCGGTCAATGAGTATGGCACGTCGAAGGTTTCGTCGTCGATCGTTGTCTACTCTCTGCCATCGACACTTGTAGACGATTGTAGCTCAGTGCTCGACTCATATACAAACTATAAGAGCGCCTCTGTTGCTTACGCTAATCTTAATACCGACAAACTAGATTATAGTGACAACCCTAGCTCTCTTGGAGCTTCTTCCACACTTATCCAAATACAGACGGCAGCCTCTACGTCGTCGGCTATTTATAGTGTAGATGGTGTAGTGTCAAAGGTTAGCGCCGAGTTGTATTATGCGATATATACAACCTATCCTAATGTTAACGACGGCTATGTATTTGTAGTTTCGGGATCGGTTGATGGCGAGAGTTATACAGATATTGATACCACAAAATTTGATGATACGACCCACTCAGGTTGGTTGGTAGGTCAAATCCCAGGAGGTCAATTTGTAGAGGTGGAGATAGATCCTGAGATTGGGTATAAGTATGCTAAAATATCAGTTACATCGACGATCACTAATGCAAATGGAGCTTATACGGGTGCATTCTTGATCGACAACATATCTGTTGATTACATAAATCATTAAAAAAGAGTACAGGACAATGAGAAGATCCATAATATCAATCTTTTTTCTCCTCTCAGCGCTAGCAGGTGTGGCTCAGAGCAGTGTGACAGTCGATTTCGGGGCTGTGACAAAGGCGAATGTGCCACGAGGCGCTGCGTCGCTAAACCTCTGTTGGCTGCTCGACTCAGACCTGAAACGACCCAATCCTAAGCAGTCGTTCGAGAGCGCGTTGGTGGAGATGGGGGTTGGGTCGGCTGCAGGCTTCTTCGTAATTG
>JBCQTK010000012.1:0-50636 GCA_047178665.1 Rikenellaceae bacterium
AGAATAGAGCTTAGGGAACAACTTATGATAGAGATTGTTAAACTCTGTGGAGGAGACCCTAGCTTGTTCTTTGGATAAGGAGGGGGTTCTTCCGAACACTCCTACCCGCGCGGCGTAAGCGCAGTCCCCGATTTTCGTGCGTTTGCCCCGTAAGAAGTGTGTGAAATAATTTGCATTGTCGAAAATAATTTGTAACTTTGGTACTCCTAATTACTAATAAAGAGTTAAGAATCACGATTTTAATAATATGAGTTTAGAGAATAGAGCCCTATTATTGGGCGATGAGGCGATAGCGTTGGGCGCTATCCACGCAGGAATATCTGGTGTGTATGCGTATCCGGGCACACCCTCTACGGAGATTACGGAGTACATTCAGGGTTCGTCGGAGGCGACAGATGTATTTAGTAAGTGGTGTGTCAACGAAAAGACAGCTATGGAGTGTGCTCTAGGTATGTCGTATGTGGGCAAGCGAGCGTTGGTTTGTATGAAGCACGTGGGTATGAATGTTGCGGCAGATGCGTTTGTCAACGCTGGTGTGTCGGGCATCAACGGCGGTCTTGTTGTGTTGGCGGCAGATGATCCGTCGATGCACTCGTCGCAGAATGAGCAGGATTCGCGTTTCTACGGTAAGTTCGCGTTTGTGCCTATGTTGGAGCCCTCGTCGCAGCAGGAGGCGTATGATATGATGAACTATGCGTTCGATCTCTCGGAGGAGTTGATGGCGCCAGTGTTGCTGCGTATCACCACGCGAATGGCGCATAGTCGTGCTGTGGTTGTCACAGGTGAGAAGAGGGAGCAGAATCAGATCCACTACCCTGTAGATCCACGTCGTTGGATATTGTTGCCTGCCACTGCGCGCCGCCGCTACAACGAGGTTGTGGCGCAGCAGAGCGAGCTTGTGAAGAGGTCTGAGGAGTCGATCTATAATCTATACCACGAGGGTGCCGACAAGAAGTTGGGTGTCGTGGCGTCGGGTATCGCGTGGAACTACCTCAACGAGAACTTCCCTGAGGGGTTGCCATACTCGGCGATCAAGGTGTCGCAGTATCCACTCCCCAAGGGGCTGATCGCGAAGTTGGTCGATGAGTGCGACGAGGTGTTGGTGTTGGAGGATGGGCAGCCATTCATCGAGGAGCAGCTGCGAGGACTGCTTGACGTGGGCAAGATTGTCGGACGTCTTGATGGCGCTGTGCCACGTGTGGGTGAGCTCACGCCCGACAACATTAAGTCGGCGTTGGGGCTAGAGTCGAAGCAGGCGTTTGACCCCTGCGAGTTGGTGGTGGGTCGTCCCCCTGCAATGTGTACTGGCTGCGGACACCGCGACGTATATAATGCACTCAACAAGATTGTGGCGGAGTACGACAACGCCAAGGTATTTAGCGACATCGGTTGCTACACGCTCGGTGCGTTGCCTCCATTTACGGCTATCGACACAACTATTGATATGGGTGCGTCGGTGACTATGGCGAAGGGTGCGAGCGACGCAGGTCAACACCCTTCGATCGCTGTTATCGGTGACTCCACCTTTACACACTCGGGTATGACGGGACTGCTCGATGCTGTCATCTCAAACAGCCGTATGACGCTCATTATATCTGACAATCTGACGACAGGTATGACGGGTGGGCAGGACTCAGCTGGAACCAACAAGTTCGAGGCGATCTGCCTAGGTTTGGGTGTCGACCCCGACCACCTGAGGGTCGTTGTGCCGCTGCCTAAGAATATGGAGCAGATCGAGACGATGCTGCGTGAGGAGATCGAGTACGACGGTTTGTCGGTTATCATCCCCCGCCGCGAGTGTATCCAGACGTTGAAGAGACATACAAAAAAGAAGTAGATAATAAGATGAAGTGTGATATAATTCTTTCGGGAGTAGGAGGTCAAGGAATCCTCTCCATAGCAGCTGTAATCGGTGAGGCGATCCGCACTGAGGGGCTCAATATTAAGCAGGCGGAGGTTCACGGTATGAGCCAGAGAGGCGGCGATGTGCAAACAAATTTGCGCATTAGCTCTGCCCCCATTGCCTCGGATCTTATCCCCATTGGTGGTGCCGACGCGATTATCTCGTTGGAGCCGATGGAGGCGTTGCGCTACTTGCCATACCTCAAGCAGGGTGGATGGGTAGTAACCTCGTCGAAGCCATTTATCAACATCCCCAACTACCCAGCTGAGGAGGCGTTGGTGGCGGAGCTCCAGAAGTTGCCCCATCTGTTGATGGCAGACGTGGAGCAGATCGCAGCAGATGCGGGTGTTGCTCGCTCGACCAACATTGTGTTGTTGGGTGCTGCGTCGTCGATCCTCGGCATCAAGAGTGAGGATCTCGAGGAGGGCATTGCGCGTATCTTCGCTCGCAAGGGTGAGAAGATCGTCGAGGCTAACATCAAGGCGTTCAGAATCGGTGTTGAGGCTGTAGCCGACCAGTTGAAATAGTAACCACACAAAAAATATAACCACAAAATGATCTGGAACAAAACGAAGGAGTGTATGTCGCGTGAGGAGATGCGCAAACTCCAGGGGGAGAGACTCCACAAACTAGTTCACCGAGTCTACCACAACACGCCATTCTATCGCGATAAAATGCAGCAGATGGGTATCACACCCGACGACATAAAGACGATCGATGACATCGTGAAACTGCCATTCACCACCAAGCAGGATCTGCGCGACAACTACCCATTTGGGCTCTTCGCAGTGCCTCAGTCGGAGATCGTGAGAATCCACGCTTCGTCGGGCACAACGGGTAAACCTACAGTGGTAGGGTACACGCGCAAGGATATTTCGATATGGTCGGAGTGTATGTCGCGTTCGCTCACGGCGTTCGGAATCACGAAGGATGACATCGTGTCGGTGTCGTATGGCTACGCCCTCTTCACGGGAGGTTTGGGTGCGCACTACGGGTCGGAGAATTTGGGAGCTATGACTATCCCAATGTCGGCAGGTAACACACAGAAGCAGCTGTTGCTGATGAAGGATTTGGGTATCACAGCGATCACAATGACCCCATCATACGCCCTCTACATCGCCGACGCTATGAAGGCGGAGGGGTTGACGAAGGATGACATAGCACTCAGGATTGGTGTCTTTGGCGCTGAGCCCTGGACAGAGAGTATGCGCAAGGAGATCGAGGATAGGTTGGGCATCGACGGCTACAACATCTACGGTTTGAGCGAGATTATGGGGCCTGCAGTGTCGTATGAGTGCGAGTGCAAAGATGGATCTCACATCGTGGAGGATCACATCTATCCCGAGATCGTCTCGCCCGATACACTTGAGCAGCTTTCTGATGGCGAGCAGGGTGAGTTGGTCTTTACGACACTTACAAAGGAGGGTATTCCATTGCTCAGATACCGCACGAAGGATCTCTGCTCGTTGGTGAGCGAGCCCTGCAAGTGTGGACGTACAAATGTCAGGATGACACGCATCGTGGGTCGTTCGGACGATATGCTCATTATTCGTGGTGTCAACGTATTCCCGTCGCAGATCGAGGAGGTTATTCTTAGCGTCGAGGAGCTTGAGCCTCACTACTTGATCGTCGTCGATCGTGTCAACAATCAGGATACGTTCGAGGTGCAGGTGGAGGTTAAGGCGGATGCATTTAGCGACAACCTCGCCGATATGATGGATATAAAGAGGAGCGTGGCGTCGAAGATGCACAGTATGCTGGGACTCAATCCGCAGATTAAACTTGTCGCACCGAGCACGCTCGCGCGTAGCATCGGCAAGGCAGTTCGTGTAGTTGATAATCGTAAATTATAGGGGGGGCTAAGCTATGAAAATCAGTCAGTTATCGGTGTTTATGGAGAATAGGGTAGGTGTGCTCAACGAGGTGACAACTATCCTCAGCAATGCAGAGATCAACCTGCGTGCATTCAGCGTGTCGGATGGCAGCGAGTTTGGTATTTTACGTGTCCTCGTCTCAGATCCTGTGGCGGCACTGCGCGTGCTGCAGGATGCAGGCTACAAGGTGACACTCACTGATGTGTTGCGCGTCAATGTCCCAAATGAGGCGGGTTCACTCTCGGTGTTGCTAGACTGCTTGGCGGCAGGAGAGGTCTTTATTCAATATATGTACGCCTTCTCGGAGGGCGATGTGGCGAGCATCGTCATTCGCCCCAACAACATTGACCGATGCATCGAAGTGCTCAACGCCAGCCGCGAAACACTCACAGCTAAGAGCCAACTCTTTAGCTTCTAGCTACTGGCATTGGGGCAACTGCAACAAGAAGTAAGCTAGCTGTTAGAGCACTCTCCTATTTTTCCCTAGCTCTCCAGACTCCTCGATTCTCGCACGTTTTCGGGGGTTTGGCAGAACTATTGCAGTGGTGTGTGGTTGATAAACATTCACTAAAAAAAGGTTGAAAATTATGGAACTTAAATTAAACACGCTGCTTTCTGATTTTGTTGTCACGTACCACAAGATCCAGAACTTCCACTGGTACACCAAGGGTGCTAACTTCTACACGATCCACGAGAAGTTGGATGAACTTTATGCGGCTTTACTAGAGTGTGTCGACGAGGTTGCGGAGACGATGCTAATGTTGGAGCTCAGCCCTATTGCTTCGATGCGAGAGTTTTTGGAGATGACAGCGATCAAGGAGATCTCTGATGGCGACCGCTCCATTAAGGCTATTATGGAGCATCTGCTGATCGATTTTGAGCACCTCAAAGCGGAGGTAATCGTCATCAAGACGCAGGCGGACGAGGAGCAGATCTACCTTGTCTCGGCGTTGATGGATGGCTACATTGCGCAGTTCTGCAAGAACATATGGATGATTAAGCAGTCGCTCAAGTAGGGCTCGATTCTGTTGGTTGCGGAGCGCAACGAGGGGGTGACAAACTGAAATGTCACCCCCTCGTTTTGCGCTTTGCGTAGATCGTTCTGCTACCCAAGTAGCGCCTCTAGTTTCTCTTTGAGTGCCGACTTTGTAGCTGCGCCCACCTGCTTGTCGACTAGCTCGCCACCCTTCAACATCACGATTGTGGGGATGTTGCGCACGCCATACTTCGAGACGATGTCGTCGTTCTCCTCGACGTCGCACTTCGCGACAATGATACGTCCCTCATACTCCGACGCCAACTCCTCGACGATGGGGGCGATAGCGCGGCAAGGTCCGCACCACTCTGCCCAAAAATCAATTACCACTGGAAGCGACGAACTCATCACCTCTGAATAGTTCTCTTTTGTGATCTCTAATGCCATAATTCTCTATTTTTTCTGTTAATGTATAATTTATGATATTGTGTAGTTAATCTCCTGATCGTCCAAAAATCCTACCAACTCGTTGCTGACGATCACCTTTAGACGTTTTGACGACAGACCGAGCGATGTGTTGGTCGCACGATCGTAGATCCTCACCCTAAGCTCTGTTGTGCCTGTCGACTCCTTCACGCGCGTCTCGAGACTCTGGATCATATCTGTCGTTATCTGCTCGGCGTGGAGGTGTAGGGTCATACTCTTTATCATCGTGTCGCGCACCTCGTTGAGCTGCGTTATCGAGTTTATCTTCAGCTCTGTGTTGCCTGGTCGGAATGGGTGCTCCTGCACTCGTGCCCTCAGGAATACGAAGTAGTCGGGGTAGAGATACTGCCTAAAGTTCTCGTAGTCCTTGCCGAAGAGCGCAAATTCGTGTGCTCCGTTGTAATCTTCGAGGGTGAATCGACCCCACGGCTTTCCCGTCTTTGTCGTTAGGTTCTGCACCGACGTAATCATTCCTGCCACAGTCACTTCGTGGTTCATCAGCGCGTCGAGGTTCGACAGATCAGCCACCTGATTCTTGCATAGGTGTTTAATGATCGGGGCGTACTCGTTGAGCGGATGCGACGATAGGTAGAGACCAATCACGTCGCGCTCCTTCTTGAGTGTGTCGAGCGCACTCCACTCCAATGCACCGACGGGGGGCTTGGGCGCAGCTATGTCGACCGATCCTGAATCTCCGCCAAAGAGGCTCTGTTGTGCATTGTGCTTCTCCGCCTGTATTCGCTGCCCGTAGCGTGTCAGCATCTCGATGTATGAGACGTTGGTCTGGGGGTCGGGCGCAAAGATGATAGATCGGTGTATGCCAGATATAGTGTCGAAGCCACCCGCTAGGGCTATGCTCTCGATGCACTTTCGGTTCACCGTGGTGAAGTTTGCCCTCTCCATAAAATCCTCTATGCTCTTGTAGGCTCCATTTCGCTCTCTCTCCTCGACTATCGAGGCTACGGCGGCGTCGCCAACCCCCTTGATACCTCCCATACCGAAGCGTACGTCTCCATCGCTGTTGGCGGAGAAGGCGTGGCGCGACTCGTTGATGTCGGGTCCGAGAACCTTGATGCCCATTCGGTTGCACTCATTCATATAGAACGAGAGGCTCTTGATGTCGGCAAGGTTGCGGCTCAGCAGCGCTGCCATATACTCCGACGGATAGTTCGCCTTGAGGTAGGCTGTCTGGTAGGCGATCCACGAGTAGCAGGTGGCGTGAGACTTGTTGAAGGCGTAGGAGGCGAACTTCTCCCAGTCGCCCCATATCTTGTCGAGCACCTTCTCGTCGTGTCCGTTAGATTTGCCGCCAGCGATGAACTTTGGCTTCAACTCGTCGAGCTTGTCGCGCAGCTTCTTACCCATAGCCTTACGCAGTGAGTCGGACTCGCCGCGGGTGAAGTTACCCAGCAGGCGAGACAAGAGCATCACCTGCTCCTGATAGACTGTGATGCCGTATGTATCCTTCAAGTACTTCTCCATCACTGGTATGTCGTACTCGATCGGTTTGCGTCCGTGTTTGCGGTCGACGAAGTCGGGGATGTAGTCCATCGGACCTGGTCGGTAGAGGGCGTTCATCGCGATAAGATCCTCAAACGTCGTAGGCTGCAGCTCACGCAGATACTTCTGCATACCTGCCGACTCAAACTGGAACGTACCGACGGTGCGTCCCTCGCTGTAGAGCTTATATGTCAATGGGTCGTCGATCGCAATCTCTTCGATGTCGAACACCTCGCCGCGCGTCTGCTTAATGTTGGACTGCGCATCCTTGATGATAGAGAGGGTTTTGAGCCCCAAGAAGTCCATCTTGATGAGTCCCGTGTCCTCGATGATGGAGCCCTCATATTGTGTGACGAGCATCTTCTCGCCAGTCTCCTTGTCGTCGGCAGTGCTGACTGGCACCCAGTCTGTTATGTCGTCGCGGCAGATGATGATTCCGCAGGCGTGGACACCTGTGTTGCGCACATTTCCCTCCAACATCCTCGCATACTTAATTGTGTCGCGCAGTGTCGGATCTGTCGACTCCTCGGCTGCTGTCAGCTCGGGTACAGACTTGATTGCGTTGGGCAGATTCATCTTCAGATCGTTGGGTAGGCGATCGGGGATCAGCTTACACAATCTGTCCGACTCCGAGAGGGGGAGTTTCTGCACCCTCGCAACATCCTTGATCGACGACTTTGTCGCCATCGTGCCGAAGGTGATGATGTGTGCCACCTTCTCCTTGCCATATTTGTCTGTCACCCAGTTGAGTACGCGTCCGCGTCCGTCGTCGTCGAAGTCGACGTCTATATCGGGGAGTGAGATTCGGTCGGGGTTCAAGAAACGCTCAAACAGCAGATCATACTTTATGGGGTCGATCAGCGTGATGCCCAAGCAGTACGCCACAGCCGATCCTGCAGCCGATCCACGCCCAGGTCCTACAGATACCCCCAGCTCATTTCTCGCCACAGAGATAAAGTCTTGCACGATAAGGAAGTAGCCTGGGAATCCCATCGTCTTCATTATGTAGAGCTCGAAGATCATTCGCTCCATCACCTCGCTGCTGAGAGGATCTCCATATTTCCTCTTAGCCCCCTCGAATGCGATCTTCGCAAGGTAGTCAGCTTCGAGCTTTATGCGGTATAGTTTGTCGTAGCCACCCAGCGATTTTATCTTCTTCTCTCCCTTCTCGCGTGTGAGCACAACGTTGCCCACCTCGTCCTGTGTGAACTCGTTGTAGAGATCCTCCTCGGTGAGACGTGCGCGATACTCCTCCTCTGTGCCGAAATCTGTAGGGATCTCGAACGTCGGCATAATCGGTGGGTTGTCGATCGCGTAGCACTCCACTTTGTCGCATATCTCCACTGTGTTGGATATAGCCTCGGGGTGGTCGGCGAAGATGCGACTCATCTCGTCGCTCGTCTTCATCCACTCCTGTTTGGTATATAGCAGTCGTTTCTCGTCGTCGAGATCACGCCCTGTGCTGAGGCAGATCAGACGATCGTGAGCCTCGGCGTTCTCCTCGTCGACGAAGTGTACGTCGTTGGTAGCGATCAGTTTGACGGAGTGTTTAGTCGCCAGCTCAGCCATCTTGATGTTGACCTTCGCCTGCGTCTCTCCAACCTCCTGGTTAGCCCTCGCTACGGTCGCCTTGTGGAGCTGCATCTCGAGGTAGTAGTCGTCGCCAAAGATGCTCTTGTGCCATAATATCGACTCCTCTGCTGCCTCTATGTTATCCTTAATAAGAGCCTGCGAAACCTCTCCTCCGAGGCAGGCGGAGCTGCAGATGAGACCCTCGCTGTAGCGCTCCAGATCCTCTCGGTCGGTTCGCGGACGCATATAGAATCCATCTGTCCACGCTCTCGAAACAATCTTCACCAGGTTGTGGTAGCCCCGTTCGTTCTTTGCCAGCAGGATTAGGTGGTGTCCGCTATGATCCTGCTTGCCCTCTTTGATGAGCTTTGAGCCGCGGCGCGCAACGTAGACCTCGCACCCGATGATGGGTTTGAAGTTGAGTTTGCGCTTTAGTTCATATATCTTCTCGTCGTTCTGCTCACGCGTTTTGGCTACATCCTCCCCCTGCTCAGCTGCGTAGGTGCCCTCCTCGATCGAGAGGTTCATCTTCTCCAGTTTTGCGATCTCGCCCTTGAATCCCTTCTTCTTCTTGCCAAGGTAGTTGATGAACTCCTTGATGGCGAACATCACGCCGTGGTCTGTGACGGCGATTCCGGGCATACCATCCTTCATAGCCTTGTCGATGAGGCGTGCGACGGAGGCCTGACCATCAAGTATCGAGTATTGGGTGTGGACGTGGAGGTGTACGAAGGGTTGTGACATATATATTATTTGTTATATCTAAATATCTGCTGCTCTGCGAAAATGCTCTTTTCGTAGCAAAGATACAATTTTATCCTCAAAAATTTGGCATATATTTTGTCCTTTTCAGATTTATTTTGTATCTTTATGATGTGGGGCAATTTAGGCTAGTCCTACTTCGTAAGTGTGCAGACCAACCAATTAAACTCTATACAACTATGAAAGTGGACAAAATGGTACTCCTGATGGAGTATGACTCGGTGACATCAGCCGAGATGGCAAAGTCAATCCTCGACAGTTCGGGGATCTGGTCTATGATTAACAACGAATATATGTCGACCATATATCCGACGGGGATACTCCCTGCTCAGATTGTCGTTATGGAGGCAGATGTGGTGCGCGCAAAGCGTATTCTCGACGACGCAAATGTCGTTATCGAGGAGGCGGACGAGATTGTCTATTAGCCTCTCTCTCAGATCGTAGGTGTGGGGGTGGAAGAGGTGATCTCTCTCCCCACTATCTGCTGTTCCAGATCCTCCACGCCGCCTCGGCTTGACCCACTAGCATCGCTTCGCCGTTGCAGATCGACGCACCGTGACTCTGCCCTTGCTCCAAGAACTTGGTGAGGGGTGGGTTGTAGACCAAATCGAAGAGATAGTGATCTGACGTGATCTGCGAGTAGGGTAGATCGGGAGAGCTCTCCACGTCGGGATATGTGCCGAGGGGTGTGGCGTTGACTATTAGTTGGTTCGCTGCGACCACCTCTGCGGTGACATCTGCGTAGGTGATGCGACCCTCTGCGCTGCGACGTGAAACTACACTGTAGGCGACTCCCAACTCCCGCAACACATACTCGACTGCCGACGCTGCACCTCCTGTGCCGAGTATCAGCGCCTGTGCAGGGCGTGCGTCGCCAAGAAACTCCACCATCGAATCTTTGAGACCGATGATGTCGGTGTTGTAGCCTACGAGTCGGTCGCCGCAGCGTCTGACGCAGTTCACAGCCCCCACAGCTGCAGCCTCGGGCGATAACTCGTCGAGGTAGCGCATAATGTCGCGTTTGTAGGGGATGGTTATGTTGAAACCTTCGAGCCCACTGACAGGGTCGAGTAGTGGTAGGACACCCTCAATATCTGGCAACTCATAGAGCGAGTATTCACACTCCGCGATACCCTCGCGTTCGAACTTCGCGGCGAAGTAACGACCCGAAAATGAGTGGGGTAGATGCTCCCCGATAAGTCCAAATTTACGCATATCAACTCTATCTTTTTGAATATTTCTCTATCACCAACACTATGCCGCCACCGACGATCATCATCGCAATGGCAGGTAGAACCATCTGGTTGGGCGCAATGTTGCGTGTCAGCTCCACGCCGCTCTCAACGATAGTCTCCTTCCACGGCCACACCTTGCCCAGCGACCCCAGCATAAAGCCTGCAAGGAGGGCAATAGTCGTGTCGTGAAAACGCCTGAACAGCATAGACAACACATTGGAGAATAGAACGATACCAACAGCTGCACCTGCGCCAAACGTAGCTATGACAGCGAGGTCCATACTCTTGATAGCCTCCATTATGAAGTGATATTTGCCCATCAGCAGGAGTATGAAACTACCCGATATGCCTGGTAGAATCATCGCGCAGATGGCGACAGCACCACACAAAAATATGAATGGCAGCGTCTCGGGTGTTGCGGCAGGTGTAGCCATCGTTATGTAGGCGGCGAGTGCAGCGCCCACAACAGCTGACGCGATAGTAGTAGCGCTCCACCTCTCAACACCTCTCGCCACGCTATGAACCGAGGCGACGATTAGTCCGAAAAAGAGCGACCATATCATCGTCGGATGGCTCTCCAACAAGTAGCTGATGATGCGCGACAACGATACGACGCTGATCGCAATTCCCAAAAGAACCGAGAGCAAGAAACCTCCATTTATAGCCTCGAAGAACTCCTTGAGCCTGAGTGTAAAGAGGAGTTTTAGTGTCGTGAGATTGATGCTCCGAATCGAATTTATCAGCTCCTCGTAGATGCCTACAATAAAGGCGATTGTGCCGCCCGATACGCCAGGGACAACATCTGCTGCCCCCATACCGACACCCTTGATAACCAGTCCGATATACTCCTTTATGCCTCTCGATCTATCCATCTTTTTATACTGCTCTGTATTGTTCGATACCCTTGAATCCGAGTAGTAGCTCCTTTGTCGTCAGGCGTCTCTTGCCTGCTAGTTGGATCGACTCAATCGCGATTGCGCCATCCGCACACCCCACCTTGATGTAGGTGCGGTTGTCGCTCGCGATCTCACCTGCTGCCAGGCTCTGATCGCCACTCTCGAACCTAACCTCGAAGAGCTTCGCTGTCGTAGACTCACCACCCTCCGTCGCGAGGTTGCACCACGCTGCAGGGTAGGGCGACAGACCCCTCACAAAGTTGACTATGCGTTGTCCATCCCAACTCCAGTCGATCAGACAATCTTGCTTGAATATCTTCGGCGCAGGGCGTAGTGTCGACTCGTCGATGTGCGACTGCTCAATTGGTGTCACATCACCCGCTGCGAGCCTCTCGACACTCTCCGCCACAAGCTCCACACCGAGGTGCATCAGTCGATCGTAGAGTTCGCCAACGCACTCGCTCTCGCCGATAGCGACTTCGCGCTGTCCGAGGATAGCCCCCTGGTCGATCTTCTCGTTGAGCAGGAATGTAGTCACACCACTCTTTGCGTCGCCATTGATGATGGCGTGGTTGATCGGTGCAGCACCCCTATACTCAGGTAGCAACGACGCGTGGAGGTTGAACGTCCCCAGTCGTGGCATCGACCATACAACTGTGGGCAACATCCTGAAAGCTATGACGATAGCTAGGTCGGGCGACCAGCAGCGAAGCGCACTCAGAAACTCCTCGTCGCGCAACTTCTCAGGTTGTAGGATCGGCAGACCGAGGCGCAGAGCTTCGCGCTTTACGTCGCACTCGTAGATCTTCTGTCCGCGTCCTGCTGCGCGATCGGGCGTTGTCACCACACCGACAACATTGTAGCCACCCTCGACCAGCCCCCTCAGCGAGGGGACGGCGAACTCGGGCGTACCCATAAATACTATACGTAGATCTTTTCCGCTCACCTTATATATATTCTCTTGTTACTACTTAATAATCCCGAGTGTGTGACCCATCTTCACCTCCTTTGTCGAGAGGTAGCGTAGGTCGTGTGGGTTGGGGGCGATGACGATGGGTACGATCTCTGTGATCTCGATCCCGTAGCCCTCTAGTCCAACCTTTTTTGTCGGGTTGTTGGTCATAAGTCGCATCTTCTTTATGCCGAGGTCGTGGATGATGCTTGCACCCACGCCGTAGTCTCTCTCGTCGGGTTTGAACCCAAGTTCTATGTTGGCGTCGACAGTGTCGAGACCCTCATCCTGTAGCTTGTACGCCTTGATCTTGTTGAATAGTCCGATTCCGCGACCCTCCTGCATCAGGTAGACAACGGCACCCTTGCCCTCCTTCTCGATCATCTCCAACGCTGTGTGGAGCTGTGCGCCGCAGTCGCAGCGGCAAGAGCCCAATATGTCGCCCGTAGCGCACGACGAGTGTACACGGATCAAGACAGGTTCATCCTTATCCCACCACCCTTTGGTGATAGCCATATGCTCCAGTCCGTTCGACTTCTGGCGGAAGATGGTGAGTTTGAAGTCGCCCCACTGTGTCGGCAGGTCAACTGTGTCGCCATACTCCACTATCGAATCTTTCTTCAGGCGGTAGGCTATGAGGTCTGCTATCGAGACAAGCTTCATATCCCATCTCTGTGCAACCTTGACTAGATCGGGCATACGCGCCATCGTGCCATCTTCGTTCATTATCTCGATCAATACACCTGCTGGTTGGAGACCTGCCAAACGAGCCAAATCTACTGCCGCCTCGGTGTGACCAGGACGGCGCAACACACCCTTCTCGCGAGCTCGCAAGGGGTTGATGTGACCGGGACGACCCAAATCTGTAGGCTTCGTCGCAGGGTTGGCTAGTGCGCGAAGTGTCGCCGCGCGATCGTGGATAGATACACCTGTCGAACACCCTTCGCCAAGTAGGTCGACCGTCACCGTAAATGGTGTGCCGAGGTGAGAGGTGTTGGTCTGCTCCATCATTCCGAGCTCCAGCTCCGCACAACGTGACTCGCTCAGTGGGGCGCACAGAACTCCGCGACCATTCGTCAGCATAAAGTTTACGTCAGCCTCGGTGATCTTCTCTGCAGCCATAATGAAGTCACCCTCATTTTCGCGATCTTCGTCGTCGACGACGATTATCATTTTG
The DNA here is from genome assembly GCA_047178665.1 of Rikenellaceae bacterium. Taxonomy (GTDB): domain Bacteria; phylum Bacteroidota; class Bacteroidia; order Bacteroidales; family Rikenellaceae; genus Alistipes. Next base: position 13,334 of record JBCQTK010000012.1, read on the forward strand.
CCGTTGCGGAAATCCTCGATTGCCTCCTCTATCGTGTTCAATACTACTTTGTTACTCATTTTTTTGTTCCTTTATTTTTTTGATTTTTTTCTCTTTTATCTTTGCTGGTATCCACCCAAACATCTTGTTGAATAGCTTAATGTAGGGGTCTCGATCGAATAGTGCCGAGTCGCTGTTGGATTTGAATGTTAGGTAGACCGCGACGGGGGTGAGTATATATGCCGAGATCCACATTCCGTTGAGTGCGTTCCACGTACCCTCCTTCGCCATCTTCTCGCCCGTGAGCGATATGATATAGTAGATCACGAAGAAGATCACCGACACCACAATCGGCATACCGAGTCCACCCTTGCGAATGATCGCTCCGAGTGGCGCACCTATCAGGAAGAAGATGATGATCGAGATCGGTGTCGTGAGCTTTCGGTGCCACTCCACGCGGCTCAGGTAGAGGCGGTTGAGCCCTCGTTTCATACTCTCCTCGTCGTAGGAGAACATATTTCGTGAGTTCTTAGCTTGGCGTCGTGCGCGCGTCCATACATCTTGCTGCTTCCTCACCGTGAGGTTCTCGATCGAGTCGAGGGCGTCGATGCCACTCATCCCCACCTTGTCGACTTTCAGCGAGTCGGGGAGGAGTAGCACGGAGTGGTCGCGCTCGAATATCTGCTGCTTCAGTAGCGGTTCGTAGGATCGCACCATCGACTCGTTGACGTAGTTGTTCATCGAGTCGATGTCGTCCTGCAGCTCCGCTATGGTGAGCGTCTTGCTGCCCCTAAATGCCTCTGCGTCGGTTCTCTCGCCCATCGAGAATCCCTCCATCGGGAGCGCACCAAACTGACGGTCGAACTTGTGGTGGCGAAGTTTACTCTCCTTGTACCAATTAGCAGAACGCGTCTGCTCGTAGGAGTGACCGTGGAAGAGCTCGACTAGCAGCATCTGCTTGTCGTCCGAGAGGCGTATGTAACCTGAGTCGGCTACGGTAGTGGTCATATTTCCTGCGTTGTCGCGGTTGTCGTAGATCAGCACGTCGCGCAGGAGCTTCGTCTTGGGGTCTTGTGTGCCGACGCGGATACTCATATTCTCGATGCCGTTGAAGAAGAGTCCATCCTTGAACTCGATAGTCTGCTTCTGGCGGCGGATGTCGTAGATGATGCTCGACATCTGCTGATTGGCGTAGGGGACAAGGTCGTTGACGATGAAAAAGCTCACGATCGAGATGCCCACTATGACGAAGAGCAGCGGTTTGATGATCTGGATAAGCGACAGCCCCGACGACTTCATTGCCAGCAGCTCGTAGTTCTCGCCCAGGTTGCCGAGCGTCATAATCGACGCCAGCAGGATCGCCAGCGGCACACCCATCGGGATGACGTTTATCATCGCGTAGCTCAGCAACTCGATGATGATCCACGTGTCGAGACCCTTGCCCACCAACTCGTCGATGTAGAGCCACACGAAGTTCATCATCAGGATAAACATCACGATGAAGAATGTTAGAACCATCGGTCCTAAGAATGATATTAGTACTAGTCGGTGTATGCGTTTCATCATTTACATTTGGTGCTACTCCACTTTTCTGCCCACAAAGATATAACTTTTATAATAATAAGCGTAAAAGATAGCAGAAATATTATAGATGCTCCTGGCGGAACCTCAAACTCATAGCTTATGTAGAGCCCCGCGATGTTGCCCAAAATCGCGACTATGGGCGCTATAACGACGATCTGACGATATGATTTGGCGAATGTGTCGGCTATCACAACTGGTAGCGTTAGCAGTGAAATAAGCAGAATTATACCCATCGTGCGGATTGAGAGGACGATGGCGAGCGAGGTGACTGCTGCCATAGCGTAGGAGATGAGCCGCGTCGGCACACCTTGGCTCCTGGCGAAGTCGCGGTCGAAAGCAACCAACATCACGGGGCGTAGCCATAGCGATGCGCTGAGCAGAAGAGCCGCTGCAAAGATCGCCAACGACACCACATCCTCGGTCGTCACAGTGATGATGCTGCCGAAGAGGTAGCTCGATAGATCACCCGAGGTGTAGCCTGGTCGCAGACTCATAAAAAGCGCCCCCGTCGCCATACCAACAGCCCACATAATCCCCACCGCAGAGTCCTCGCGAATCTTGCTTCGAGTAGTAGCCCACTCGATACCCAGAGACGACGCGACGGCAAAGATCGTAGCGCCAAGGATCGGATTTGCCCCGAGGTATAGCGCTATGCCCAACCCCCCAAACGAAGAGTGGGTGATACCACCAGCGAGGAACAACGAGCGTCGCGATACAACATAGGTGCCAACTATGCCGCAGACGATGCCCGAGAGAATCGTCGCAAAGAGTGCGTTGCGCAGGTAGCCGTAGGAGAGTATGTCGTTGATGAAATCTAGCATATTTCAATTAATATTGCGCAAATTTACACTTTTTTATTGAGAGCACGAATTTTATTGCTATTTTTGTTCCTTTAACACTATATTAACAACGATTAGATCCAAATGGCTCAAAGAGTATCTTTCCATACATTAGGTTGCAAACTCAACTTCTCCGAGACTTCAACCCTCGCGCGTCACTTCGAACAGGGGGGATTCGAGAGGGTCGAACCCACTGCCGACTCCGACATCTGCGTCATTAACAGCTGCTCTGTGACGGAGCACTCCGACAAGAAGTGCCGCAACCTAATCCGCAAGCTCCACCGCCGTAACCCTGGCGCAATAATCGCCGTCACAGGGTGTTACGCACAGTTGCGCCCCGACGACATAGCGAAGATCGAGGGGGTCGACATTGTCCTCTGCAACAACGACAAGGGGGAGCTATATAAACGTGTGGTCGATATAGCGCAGCGCGGAGGCGACGGTAGCTCCTCGCCCGAGGTGTCGAGCTGCACAACCGACGAGATCACATCATTCTTCGCCGCCTTCTCGAGTGGCGACAGGACGCGCGCATTCCTCAAGGTGCAGGATGGGTGCGACTATAAGTGCTCCTACTGTACGATACACTACGCACGTGGCGCGAGCCGCAACGCTCCGATAGCTGAGATCGTCGAGCAGGCGCGCGAGATAGCGAGACTGGGGCAGCGCGAGATAGTAATAACGGGGATCAACACAGGTGACTTCGGACGAACCACAGGCGAGAAGTTCATCGACCTACTTCGTGAGTTAGAGGCTGTGGAGGGGATCGAGAGGTATAGAATATCCTCGATTGAGCCCAACTTGCTGACCGACGAGATAATCGAATTCTGCGCAGCGTCGCAGAAGTATCAGGCACACTTTCACATACCGCTGCAGAGTGGGTCAGACAGAGTGTTGGGGTTGATGCGTAGGCGATATACGACGGCGAAGTTTGCCGATCGCATAGCTGCTGTGAGGCGCGCTATGCCCGATGCATTTATAGGGATCGACGTGATCGTTGGTTTCCCAGGCGAGGGTGAGGAGGAGTTTGCTCAGACTTATGAGTTCCTAGAGAGTGTCGCGCCCGCTTTTCTCCACATCTTCCCATTCTCCGAACGACGTGGCACGCCTGCCGTAGAGCTACCAGGTAAGGTCTCGCCGCAGGTCGCAGCGCAGAGAGTCGAGAGGCTTGAGGAGCTGAGCGCAAGGCTGCACGTAGAGTTCGCGGCGAGGGCGATTGGTCGAACCGAGGAGGTGCTTTTCGAGAGCAGCGTGAAGTCGGGCTTGATGTTTGGATATACGGGAGAGTATCGACGCGTAGCTGCGACGTATGACAAGGAGTATGTAAATAGAGTTACACCCGTCGTTATCAAGGGGATCGACCCGTTGGGGGTTGCCGATTTGGTGGGCGAAATATCAAAATAATAGTGATATGAGAGTAGAGTTTGAGTTAAATTATCGGGTCGAGTTTGGCGAAACCATCTGTGTGGAGTTTGCCGATCGAGTAGAGCCTATGGTGAGTAGCGACGGCGAGTGGTGGCGCCTCACTATCGAGGTTGAACCAAAGGATTCACATTCATATATATATATAGTGCGTCGCGCAGGGCAGACGATTCGTCGTGAGCAGGGCACTCTGACCAGAACCATCGAGGAGGTGGCATCTGTCGATATGGTCGTCAAGCACGACCGCTGGCGCACCGAGGAGGAGTTGAGACCACTCGCCTCGTCGCTCTTCACCAATGCTGTCTTTCAGCGCCGTGATCCTGCTGCGCCGTGCTACACTGATCGCGTGACAACGCAGGTCGAGTGTCGATGTGCGAGGGTCGAACCGTCGCAGGCGTTGGCTATCGTCGGTGAGGGCGATCGGCTTGGCAACTGGGGCGCGAGTGGCGCTGTGCTACTCTCTGATGCGGGCTATCCGCTCTGGCAGGGGGCTCTGGAGAATGTGGAGCGACATAGCGAGTTTAAGTTCGTCATTGTCGACCGCGTGAGTCGCGACATCCTCTACTGGGAGGGGGGCGACAACCGACTCCTCACGCCCTATCGTGGCGAGCAGGGGGGGGCGCGTACGCTCGATGTTGTGGAGTACTCGACGCCTCGGTTCGATACGCCCCTGTGGCGTGGTGTTGGCGTGGCGATACCTGTCTTTTCGTTGAGGACGCAGCGCAGTATGGGTATCGGCGACTTTGGCGACATACGGAGTATGGTCGACTGGGCTGTCGAACGCGAGATGAGCGTTATCCAGATCCTGCCCATCAACGATACGATAATGAGCGGCACGTGGGAGGATTCATACCCCTACAACTCCAACTCGACGATAGCGCTCCACCCCCAATATCTCGCCCTACGTGAGGTTGGCGTGATCGAGGAGGAGGCGATGCGAGAGAGCTTCGAGAGGAGAGCGGCGGAGCTCAATGCGCTGACGCAGATAGACTACTCGGCGGTGATGGAGCTAAAGATGAGCTACCTGCGCCAGGTGTTTAAGGAGCAACGCGCAAAGTGCATCAAGAGCAAAAGTTACAGAGCATTCGTCGAGGCTAACAGTTGGTGGCTTGAGCCCTATGTGCTATTTTCGTATCTGCGCGACAAACATCAAACGCCTGACTTCAGAGAGTGGGGTAGCGACGCGAAGTTCTCACCCAAGTTACTGTCGAGTGTCGATCGCAAGGGGCGACAGGAGATGGAGTTCTACACATTCCTTCAGTATCACCTCGATCGTCAGCTCCTCGCCGCAGCAGACTACGCTCGTAGCCGTGGCGTCGCGATCAAGGGCGACATCCCTATTGGCGTGAGCCGCACGAGCGTCGACGTATGGCAGCACCCCGAGCTCTTTAGGGTCGATATGCAGGCTGGTGCGCCGCCCGATCCATTCTCCGACTTGGGGCAGAACTGGGGCTTCCCGACCTACAACTGGGAGCGTATGGCGTGCGACGGATTTAGCTGGTGGTGCGCACGATTCAAGAAGATGGCGGAGTACTTCGATGCCTACCGCATAGATCACATACTAGGTTTCTTCCGCATATGGCAGATTCCACTGGGGTCGGTGCAGGGGCTCGTTGGGCACTTCTCGCCTGCTCTGCCACTCTCGCCCGAGCAGATCGGCGAGTGGGGCGTAGGATTTAAGCCATACTTCGCAGAGCCATATGTGACGGCTGAGATCCTCGACGACATCTTCTCCGAGGAGTCGGCAGAGGTTAGGCGCAAGTTCTTCGCGCCAGCTGAGGAGGGACGCTACCGCTTCAAACGGAAGTATGACACGCAGCGTAAGTTGATGGCGGAGCTTGAGGAGTCGTATCTGCGCGAGCAGCTTATGTTGCTGCAGAATGAGCAGCTCTTCGTCGAGGATGGTTCGCATCAGGGGATGTATCACCCACGAATTATGGGGTGTGACACCTACGCCTTTGCATCGCTCTCGCCGAGCGAGCAGGGGGCGTTTAGGGCTCTGCACGACGACTTCTACTTCGTCCGCCACAACGACTTCTGGCGCGAGAGTGCGCTGCGGAAGTTGCCTACGCTGGTCTCGTCGACAACGATGATGGTCTGTGGCGAGGATCTCGGGATGATCCCTGCCTGTGTTGCCGAGGTGATGGAGCGCGAGCAGATATTGACACTTGAGATCGAGCGAATGCCCAAGCAGTATGGCGTGGCGTTTGGCGACCCTGCTACCTACCCCTACCTCTCGGTCTGCACAACCTCGACGCACGATATGGCTACAATACGTGGCTGGTGGCGTGAGGATCGTGATCTCATCGAGCGCTACCATCGCGAGGCGTTGCGACTCGGTGGCGCAGCAGAGCAGGAGTGTAGTGGCGAGATGGCGAAGTTGATAGTCGACCGCCACACCGCCTCGACCGCAATGCTGACTATACTGCCGTGGCAAGATTGGATGGCGATCGACGAACTGCTTCGCAACCCCGACGTCGACGCTGAACGAATAAACGTACCTGCAAATTCGCGTCACTACTGGAGATATAGAATGCATTTGTCGTTGGACTAAAACACCCCTTTGACTATATTGTATTGCAAAATTTCAATGTAATATTTGGTAGAGTCGAAAATAGTTACTATATTTGCAGCACCAAAGCGGAAAATCTGGAAATAAAAGCAGGATTTCAGTTTGGACGGAGATCCCGTAGCTCAGCTGGTAGAGCACATCACTTTTAATGATGGGGTCCTGGGTTCGAGCCCCAGCGGGGTCACCAAAACAAAAAGCAAAACCTTGTATATCATTGATATGCAAGGTTTTGCTTTTTTTGTTTTGTGAGTGTTTGAAAAATAGCTGTTTGCACCACCTTTTGCTGTGTTTATCCGTGGTCAAGTGCTGTTCTCGCCTCTATACGTGGTATTGCAAACGGAAGGAGCAAATAGAGTGTGAAATACAATCTAATATTTCTCATCTTTGGATTGTTATGTTTATAGAGGGTAGTATTTTTCGATGTAGTTGATCAGATCCCACTTTGACGAGAGGGCTGAGGTATCCATCTCCGTGTATTTGAGCACTCCATCATAGCCGCTGATGAAACCCTCCTGCGTCACACCTTGCACAGTTACGGTGTAGCTATCTTTGGTCTCGTCGTAGACGGGAGCAAGCGATGGACCTGTGTAGTAGACTATGTTGCTGTAGTTGTCGATGGCGGTGATCTGCTTGAGCACACTGCTGTCGTAGACCCACGTGTCGAGGCGGTTGATCTGCGCGGTGAGGGCTGAGGTGGCGTGGACGTTTTGGATCTCTGAGTCACTGGCGTAGGTGCCGTTGGTGAGGGTGTCGTCACCCTGATCGGCAGCCTCGATGAATCCCTCGCGCATAAGTACCCCATACATCGAGCCAATTGATGTTACTCCATCTATGCGGATCGTGCCGTTGTGGATTTCGTGGGGTGCCATCAACACTGCTGTGTAGCCCTCCTCGCTGACGATGTTGCGGGCGCAGATGTCGAACAGACCCTCGAATACGCCACCTGAATCGACCTCCAGACGTAGCGACACACCTCCGTCAGCATATAGATTCTCGAACAGAAGATTCTTCGCGGCGTGAAGCTGACACATTCCATATCCTACATTTGCATCATAGATCGCAACATCGCGGATCGTGCCATCTGTTCCGCAGATCACCTCGTCGTTAGCTCTATCTGCCGACTTTACGGAGCTAAATATAACACCGCAATACTTTGTTCTGTTGTCCAGAATCTTGATGTCGGAGATGAGGAAGTTCTTAACTGCTCTAACGACAATGAAACGGATGTTGTAGTCGTTGTCGCCATCGCCCTTCTCGCCTGAGTGGTCGGGGTTGAGGTGTGAGTAGTCGACCGTGAACTTCTCGCCATCGCTCTCGCAGCGGATAGAGCAGTTGACGAGGTGTCCGTCTGCCTCCACCTTTGGTCCAAAATATAGCATATTCACAGCCTTCTCATTCGTCGCCCAGTATGGTTTGAATATTGCATCCTTCGAGGCGATGATGTGTACGTTCGATGCCATATAGACCTCTGCGAAGAGGTATGTACCCGATGGAAAGTAGAGTATTCCTCCGCCGTTAGTGGAGATCTCGTCGATTGCGCTCTGTATCTTAGTCGATTGATCGTCATATCCGCTACTTATGATCGAGTAGTCGGTTGTGGCGTTGTAACGAGTAGTCGTCGAGCTGTTGTAGTCGACATAGGGGTCGTTGAACTCCAGTGCAGGGAGCTTCTGATCGTCGTTCGACGATGAGTCTGATTTTTTGCACCCTATCAGCAGGGTCAGTAGAAGTGAAAGTAAGATTGTCTGTCTCATTCTAATAATTTTAAGGTTTGCTTGTTTTAGTTAGCCTCAAAATTAGAGTAATATTGTCAACCTCGTTTCACTCTCTGTCCATAAATTGTCACTCTGCGGTTTACCCCCTCTTTTGGGTATATTTGCTTGGTGAGACCCCATATCGCTCCTTGAATATACGAGAGAAGTGGGCGCGATTCTTGAATCCTGTGGAGTAACACACTTCGTTGACGTTGGTGCCGTCACCCTGTTGCAACATATCGGCAGCTCGTGTGAGTCGATAGCTTTTGAGCAGTTCATAGGGGGTGTTGCCCACCAGAGCCTTGATCTTTTGGTAGAGTGCCGACCTCGATAGTAGCAGTTCGCTGGCTATGTAGTCCATATCGATCTGCTCATTGTCGAGATTCTCCTCGAAGAGTGCGTATAGTTTGTCGATAAACTCACTGTCGAGTTGCGACATTGTGCGGCTCTCGCCAAACTCAACGGGGATGCCAGCCTCAAAACGTTTACGAAGCTCCTCGCGTCCACGCAGTAGGTGCTCCACGCGTGTAAGTAGGTGGTTGACGTAGAAGGGTTTGTAGATATAGGCATCTGCGCCAGCCTCCAAGCCTCGTATCTTGTCGTCCACGGAGCTTAGACCTGTTAGTAGAATTACGGGGATGTGGCTCGTCGATAGCGACTCTTTGACTCTGCGACAGAGGTCATAGCCACTCATCTGCTCCATCATTACATCCGATATGATGATCTGAGGCCACGAGGTTGCCATCTGCTCCAGGCACGCCTCGCCACTCTCGAACGACTTCACGCGGAAGTAGGGTTCTAGCGCTTCGACTATCATCTCTCGCATCGGTGCGTTGTCCTCGACGACATATACCATCGACCCTCGTATCTCCTCGCTGATGTTTGGCGTGGTGTCGCTCTCAAGGTCGAGGATGATTGAGCTCTCGGCTCTCAGCTCCTCGGCTTGTGATGGTGGGGTAGATATTATGCGCTGCTCATCTGTGACCAGTGGCAGCGTGATGGTAAATGATGCCCCTACACCGAGTGTGCTGTGAGCCTCTATCGTACCGTTGTGCAGATCAATGAGACGTTTGGTGAAACTCAATCCAACACCCGTGCCAAGGCGTTTTTTTAGAGCATCTGTGCCGCGGAAGAATCGCTCGAAGATACGTGGTAGATCCTCCTCCGAGATACCTGCGCCGCTATCGGTGACTCGCAGAATGATTGAACTATCGCTCGTTTGGTAGCTGACCGATATTTTATCCTCCGCTTTGGTGTATTTGAATGCGTTGTTGAGGATGTTGCAAATAGCCATCTCCAAGAGGGCTTTGTCTCCCCTTGTGTATGCTGGTGAGCTAGAGATAGATAGTTCCTTGACCTCCTGTTCTGCGAGGAATTTGAAGTCCTCGACAAGCTCCGCCATAAAGTTGTCGAAGTCGAACTCCTCGATTTGGGGCTGGAGGATATTTAGCTCATCGAGATTGAGTTTGTGGGTCGAGTCGATTAGCTGCAACATACGGTTCGACTGGCGACGAATCACCTCTACCTTCGAGGTGATGTCGACATCGAATTTGAACCTCTGAGCTAGTGCATTTGCGGGGGCGAGGATCAGCGTTAGTGGGGTCTTTAGCTCGTGCGATATGTTGACAAAGTAGCGTTGTTTCTCCTCATTTAGCCTCTCCGCATTGCGTTTTTTCTCTCGCTCCAGTGCTAGGTTGTGGTTGAGGTTCGATACGTGGAGGAGGCTCGCAAATGTAGAGCCTACGACTGTTAGAGCTATGATAATATAGATCACAATCGCTAGTGTCGACCTAAGAGGATGGGGGGCTATATTAATATATATACTCTTTGCCGTAGGCTGCTCACCTTGGGTGTCGACTGCGACAACATTGAGCTGATACTTACCAGCATCGAGTCCGTTGAGCGTGATAACACCCAACGACGATGGCACGCTCAACCACTCTTCGCTCAACGGCAGTAGCTGATAGCGGATTTGTGAGCTATTGAGCGAGCTAGAGTGGATTACGTCGACGCCAATCTGTATCATATTCTCGTCGTGTTTAAGCTCTAGGGTGGTTTGGTCGGCGAGTGCTTGTTTGAGTATTACCCTGCCATTCACCATCTTGCGAGGTTTGATGACGCTGTTGAAGAGTCTAAAATCAGAGAACTCCAAATTCGGCGAGTCGGTAACTTTGGATAACTTCTTGGGGTCGAAATGCAAAATACCACCTACGCCGCTAAAGAGTAACTCACCGCTGCTCAACATCTTCGAGTCGTACCAAAACTGCTCGAATGGCAATCCATCCTCTTCGTGATAGACGAAGATGTTCTTGTCGTCGATGTTGAGTCGATTGAGTCCATAGTTTGTCGAGATCCATAGATTTTGATCTCGATCTTCGATGATGCTCTTCACCACATTGTTCGAGAGCCCGTCTCTCATCGTAATGCTCTCGAAACGATTCTCTCCGTTGCTCACGTCGTTCACCATACGGCAGATTCCACCGTGCTCCGTGCCGATCCAAAGTGTGCCATAGCTGTCGCGGATGATCGATGATACGAAGTTGCTCGATAGCGATTTTTTGTCGTACTGCTTGTGGCTAAATATCTCTATCGCGGCACTTTGTAGATCTATCTCGGTGTCGATTTTGAAGAGTCCATTTGTCGTTGTCCCGACCCACATAACGCTCTCGTCGTTGGGGTCTGCGTAGAGCGCTCGAATCCTCGGAACTCCTGATTTTGCGAATAGTTTGTGATCTCGTAGTGACTCCACGTAGCAGGGTGCTCCACTATCGTCAATCGTTATGCGGCATAGATTGTCACTATAACCACACCATATGTAACCACGCTGGTCGGTGGTGCTCGATATAGGGATCGACGGTACGTGCTCCTTTGTGGTGTCGTTCAATATCTTTGTGTAGTTGCCCGATGGGTCAACTTTGATCCAGAACTGTTTGTCGGTTAAGATCCATATTGTGCCGTCTGTTGATTTTACGGCAGATCTATTTGCCGACTTAGGGATGATCTGAAGGTAGGGCGGTGGAGCTATAATCTCGTTCTTGTCGATGTCGTAGATTTGTGACCTCCTCTGTATAGTATTTATTAATAGGTGTGAGGGCTCGATGATCGTGAACTTCGACATACCGATGCTCTCGTTGCTCGGAGTATCGCTGATATTCTGAAATAGCTCGCTCGCCTTGGAGTATCTGTAGACTCCGTTGTCGTATGTAGCAAACCACATCTCCTCATCGCTCTGTGCGAGGAATTGTGAGGATCTCTCATCCTCTTTCAATGATCTTACGCTGCGCTTTCCTGCAGTGTAGTTCTGGATGTACCGTATGCCTTTTATACGTGTTCCGATCCATAGCGCACCGCTCTTGTCGAGCATCAGTGTGCGAACTCGCTCCTGAGGGAGGATATTATCTTCGGAGTGTCGATATATATATCGGTTGCGTCTGGTGTCGAGCACGATCTCGCCATCGTAGAGTCCCTGTTGTGGAGCTAATAGTAGGCGGTCGTCGTAGCACAAGAGGGTCTGCAGGGCGTTGTCTTTTATCCCCAACACCTTCGTGAAGTTATCCGATATTGTTGGGTCATATATAAATAATCCCTTGTTTGTCGTTGCGATGAGTCTGTTCGATGAGTCGACCTTTGCATCTGATATGACAATACCAGAGTCTCGTGGTATCTCTGCGACACTTGTCAGGTTGCCCTTTGAGTCGTAAATTAACGCACCGAATTTCTCGGCAATTGCGTAGACTACCCCCTCGCTCTCGATGTTGAAGAGCTTGATAATAGCAAAAAAGTTGCTGTTGATGTTGTCGAAGCGGTGGATCGGAAGTCTCTGTATATGATCTGTTGTCTGATCTATCCTCAGAATACCAGCGTCGCTACCTACCCATATTGCCCCTTGCGCGTCCTCCATTAGCGATCGAACGCGTCGTCCGACGAGTGCATACTCCTCATCGTCGAACTCGATATTTGTAATTGTGTGGCTGTTGTAGCGAGCGAGACCATCGTAAGTCCCGATCCATAGGTAGCCTCGTGAGTCGAGTAGAAGTGCGCTCACTGCGTTGTGTGGCAATCCATTGCTAAGGGTCAAGCTCCCCACCTCTTTGGGTAGGGCGGTGCTCTGGGCGAAGGCGGTGAGAGAGGTTAGTATCGCAAAAATGAGGGTTATAATATAGACTCTCTGTTTCATCGGTTATTGATATTTTAGTATCTTTGTTTTGTAGTTGGTTTTGTAAAGATAGTAAAAAAAGTTTGATTCATAGCTTTTCGCCTAAAAAATACGTATAGTTACAAATCGGATACGCAAAATACCCTATATATGCAATGTATAGTGTACTTTTGTGGTACAAACAAACTGCTAAAACTATTACGCAATGAAAAAGATTCTACAGATACTCTCGTTCGCAGCCCTGATTATTGGTGTCGGGTGCAGCGATTGTGGTGCTGCGACAACGACTCGTGAGATTACGATCGAGCCCACTGCGGAGGATGTCACCTATCAGTTGCGACAGGCTATCGAGTCGGTCGGCGAGTGCGACGAACTAACCATCAAACTATCGGATGGTATATATAAGTTCTCCCCCGATCTCGCATTCGAGAAGTACGCCCCCATCACCAACCACGGAAACGGTGTGAAGAGGATCGCATTCCCATTGAGTGGTTACAAAAAGATCACCATCGAGGGTAACGGTGCCGAGCTCCTCTTCCACGGACAGATGATGCCGTTCCTCTTCGAGGGGTGCGACAATGTTGAGGTGCGAGATTTGACTATCGACTGGGACACTCCATTTACATTCCTTGCAGAGGTCATCGAGACCAACGCAAAGGAGGGGTGGCGCGTGGTGCGTCCTCGCACTGCCAAGGATGGATTCTCGTGGATGCTCAAAGGAGGGAAGATTCAATACCCCAATATAGATGGTTTCAACTACGCATATTTGGGAAGCACTTTGGCGTTTGATCCCGAGACGAAGCGCCCTGTTGTGGGTATCCTCGACCTGCATAGTGAGCCGACAAAGGTGGAGCAGCTAAAGAGTGGAGACCTCAAAATATATGAGAAACTACGTCAGATGCCTCCTGTAGGGTCGCTCCTCAGCTCGAAGGGTGATCGTGAGCACGACCGCTACGCCCCAGCTTTCGACTTCAAGGAGTGCAGCAACATCCACCTAGAGGGGATAACGATCCACCACGCTCTCGGTATGGGATTCCTCTTTGAGCGCAGCGAGGATATTACGATCAAGGAGAGCCAGATTGTCCTCGCGGAGGGTAGCAAGCGAGTTATCGCCTCGACAGCCGACGCTTCGCACTTCGCAAATTGCCGCGGAGAGATATTGATCGAGGGGTGTCGGTTCGAGAATATGTTGGATGATGGAACAAACGTCCACGGAACGTATGTCGAGGTGACGGAGGTTGTCGACCCAACGACTGTTCGTGTAGCGTTTCAACACTTCGAGCAGATGGGATTCAACTTCGCGGAGGCTGACGATGAGATGTGGTTTATCCTCTGCCCATCGCCCGAGCGTGCAGCGACAGGTGTAGTGAAGAGTGTAAATAGAGTCAACGAGACCATTACAGAGATAACATTTACTGAGCCACTCCCCGCAGCCCTTGGTGTGGGTGACGTGTTGGAGAACAAGACGTGGAATCCGACATTTACGATGCGAGGTTGCACAATCCAGAACCACCGCGCACGATCGGTTGTGCTAAAGACTCCACTCAAAACAGTGATCGAGAATAACTACTTCTCGTCGATGATGTCGGGGGTTTTGTTCCGTGGCGAGATGAAGAATTGGTATGAGTCGGGCGCAGTGGAGGATGTACTTATCCAGAACAATACATTCGAGAATAGCGCAGATTGCGGAACGCTCCACGCGGCGCTCTACATCACGCCACTCTTTAACCCTAACTTCGACTCGACTGCACTCTACGATCGCAACATTCGTTTCGTCGGCAACACCATCCGCAATGCCAATCCGCGCATTGTCATAGCTGATAGGGTAGAGGGGCTGCTTATAGAGGGTAACACCATCGAGCGCACCACAGAGTACACAGCACCATTCCCCGACGCTCCGATGTTCGAGCTCATCAACAGCAAGGATGTGACGATCAAGGGTAACAGCTACAAGGGCGCGAAACCCAACGTGATGGTCGTAGACGATGTGTCACAAAAGAGCCTTAAAATCAAAGGCAACAGAGGATTCTAAAGATAAATAACCACCTAAACATAACTACTAAAATGAGTAACAAAGATCTAATTTTACCACTATCGTTAGTCGGTGCAGCAGCTACACTCGTTGGTTGTGGCGCAGCGACTGAGGAGGTGAAACAGCCAAATATCGTGATGCTATTTGTCGACGATATGGGGTGGGCTGATATGGGGTATCGCACGGCAGAGTACCAGACGCCGAACCTCGACAAGTTGGCAGCTGAGGGTATCGACTACACTCGCGCCTATGTTCCCACAGCGACATCGAGCCCCTCGCGTGCCGCCCTGCTCACAGGCAAGGAGTCGCTGCGCTGCGGCTTTGTGCGACACATCTATGACAACCCCAACAGAGAGGAGTTTCAGTCGTTCGAGCGTGACCCTGGCAATATGCTCTCACGTGGATGGTTACCACTCGAAGAGATCACCTTTGCCGAGAGGTTGAAGGAGGCGGGCTACTACAACTACTTCGTCGGTAAGTGGCACTTAGGACACGAGCCCTACTATCCGATCTACCAAGGCTTCGACGAGATGTATGGCACCTGCGAGCACGGACACCCCAAGAGCTACTATCAGGAGTTCTTCAAGACGGAGAATCCATTCCCCGACGCTGCAGAGGATGACTACCTCACCGACCTAATCAGCGAGGGGGCGGAGAACTTTATCAAGAGCTATAATCGAGATGAGCCATTCTTGTTGAATGTATGGTACTACGCAGTTCACGGACCTCGCGTGGCGAACAAGGAGTATCTCAAAAAGTATCTCGACGCAGGGCTCACTCGTGAAAAGGCGGTCTACGCCTCGATGCTAGAGACACTCGACAACTCGGTGGGTCGTATCCGCGAGGCACTCAAAGAGAGTGGGGTAGACGACAACACCATCATCATCTTCACCTCCGATCAGGGTGGCGCACTCCAAAATGGACACCTCAGCGGCGGCAAGATGGGTGGCAACACATTGGGCGAGGGTGGAACGAGAGTACCATTCATCGTCTACTATCCCGAGGCGTCGGCACTAGGTTCGAGATACGACAAACCGATCTCCACCATCGACATCTACCCAACATTCGTAGAGTTGGCGACAGGCATCCCTTGCGCCGATACGCAGATTCAGGGTGTGAGTCTAACCCCAACATTCGGCGGCGAGGAGTTGGCGGAGCGCGACATATTCCTCCACCGCAGCTACGAGGATCAGAACTCTGCGATCATCAATGGTGACTGGAAACTGATAAAGTATCGCAGCGGAAAGTTGGAGCTATTTAACATCGCAAAAGACGAGTGCGAAAAGCAAAATCTTGTGGAGAGCGAACCACAGCGAACACAAGAGATGCTGGCGAGATTAAACCGCTGGCAAGATGAAGCAACGCCCTCATATTTAATACAATAGAACTTAACCACCTAATATAAATTAAAAATGAAACGTATGAAACAACAGCTACAAAAATTGCTGCTGCTTACCCTCTGTACTCTATGTGCAGCGAGTTCATTCGCCCAGTCGACCGCTCTGAACGGACGTGTTATCGACGAGAATGGTGCAGCTATCATCGGAGCAACAGTAGTTGCATCTGAGACTAATCAAGGTACTGTTACTGATATGGATGGTAAATTTTCGCTAGCAGTAGCCCCACAGACCCCCATCGACATATCATTCTTGGGTTACGCACCACAGAGTGTTAAGTTGACAAACAATGTTGTAGTGAAGATGGTGAGCGACTCGAAGGAGCTCGAAGAGGTTGTCGTTATCGGTTATGGATCGGTTCGTAAGAAAGAGGTTACGGGAGCGGTTGCACGTGTCGATAGTGAGGATATTATGAAGATCACAACCTCCGACTTGGGAAATGCGATCCAGGGTATGGTCGCTGGAGTGAGTGTTACGAGCGACTCGGGTGCGCCAGGTTCGGCATCGAGCGTTGTGATCCGTGGATATAGCTCGATTAGTGGCGACAACACCCCTCTCTATGTTGTCGATGGAGTGCCTCAGGAGGATGATCCACGTATCAGCTCCAACGAGATCGAGGCGATCGACTTCTTGAAGGATGCAGCCTCTGCGGCGATCTACGGTACGCGTGGTGCGGCAGGTGTAATCCTCATCACCACAAAAGCTGGTGTGGCAAGTGCCCTCAAAGTGTCGTTCGACGCAACGATGGGTATGCGTAACATCACCTCGCAGGACTACTTGATGGATGCAACTCAGCACACATACTTTGACCTTGTGTATGATAGAACAACGGCTGCCGACAGCGGCTTGTCGTACTCCGACGAGGATGTTATACTCGACATCACAAAGAGCACCTCGCGATTCTACAAAAACACCAGCCTTCTCGACGAGGTCTTTGTCAACAACGCCCTCACACAGAACTACTCGGTGACACTCTCGGGTGGAACAAAGGAGCTAAAGTATAGCGTTGTGGCTGGATACTATGACGAGGAGGGTAGCATCGTCAACTCTTCGTTCAACCGTTTCAATACACGTGCACGACTCAACTACGACAAGAATAAGTTTGACTTCGGTGTCAACGCAACATATAAGATCGAGAATTTGGAGTCGGCTAAGTCGAACATCCTGCTCCAGTCGTTGCGCTACAACCCAACTTCGCAGCCTCTGTCGAGTGTCGATGCGGTCTACAATTCAGGATCGGATGCGGAGAATAGCTATATGTCGGGTGCATTGGTCAGCTTCTACTCGACAGATGGAAAACGTACCAACTCAACTGCCGTAAATTTCACGTTAGGATATGATATTCTCCCAACACTTAAATTCAATGGTATCGCCTCGTTCAGCGACAAAAATGTGCTGCGCAACGAGTTTGTCCCCTACATCGAGGTGTTGGATAGCGATGGCAAATCATCGACATCATACGAGAGCAGCTACGTCAAGACGACGATGACAAATAATCGTTCGTCAATCTTCGAGGGCGGTTTCTCATATAAGGAGTCGTTCGGAGAGCATAACCTATCGGCTGTGGCTGTTGCGACGAAGGAGACCTACACATACGAAGGTTTCTACGCTCGCAAGGAGTGTGTTTCCGATAACTCGGTGACGAACCTCTCAACAGCGCTCGACAACCCTGAGGCGGAGGTGATGAGTGGTTACACAAATGTGTTGATCGGTACAATCGGACGTATCTCATACGACTGGAAGAGCCGCTATATGGTTAGTGCGAGTGTGCGTGTCGATGGTTCGTCGAAGTTCAGCGCCGCAAATCGTTGGGGAGTATTCCCGTCGGCATCCGCAGCGTGGAACGTAAGCGACGAGACATTCTTCAAGCCTGTGAAGAGGGTGATGAACAACTTCAAGTTGCGTGCTAGCTACGGAACAACAGGAAACCAGAACTTCTCGGCATATAGCTACGAGAACTACCTAGAGAATGGATTCGATGCAGTGTATGGATCGGGATCAGGTTCGTTGGGGTATGGTACGACACAGACGGAGTTTGTCGACACCAACATTAAGTGGGAGACAACGCGTCAGGTTAATGTCGGTGCAGACCTCGGGTTCTTCCGCAACAGACTTACATTCAGCGCAGAGTATTATAAATCAAACAAGGAGGATATGTTGTTCCCAATCCTCCCTCCAGGATCTACAGGCTCAACATCGAAGGTGACGATGAATATCGGAAATATGACCAACGAGGGTTATGAGCTAGCGGCAAACTATCGAATCAACAAGAAGAAGTATAGCCTCTCTCTAGGCGCTACAATCTCGACAAATACCAACCTTGTCACCAAGATTGATGGTGACGGTATGCGATATGTAGCCTACACGACAGGTATGATCTCTGGTTCTTCGGATCGTTCGTCGGTCAACTACATAGCTGAGGGTTATGAGGCGGGTGCATATCTGCTCTACCCAACCAACGGAGTCATCAAGACAGAGGAGCAGTTGGCTGATTACAAAACTCTGAATCCTGATGCTCAGATGGGTGACTTGATCTATGTCGACACCGACGGAAAGAACGGTATCACCGACGAGGATAGAGTATATCGTGGAAGTGGACTCGCTAAGTATGAGGTGGGTCTAAACCTAACGTTCAACTACAAGAACTTCGACCTATACGCCAACTTCTTCTCTGCGCTAGGTCACGAGATCATCAATGGATCGAGGATCACAGCCTTCGCCTATGGTCGCCACATCGACCTCTTGAACGCCTACGACCCAATCACAAATCCCGACTCTGACCTCCCTACATATCGAGGTGACGCTACTACACACGACAACTACCGCGCCGACACCGATGTGTGGGTTGAGGATGGTTCATATCTCCGACTCAAGAATCTGACTCTGGGTTACACCATTCCCAACAAAATATCGAGTCGCATAGGTGTTAGCAAGGCTCGATTCTACCTCTCGGCACAGAACCTATTCACACTCACCAACTATACAGGTTATGACCCTGAGGTGGGTGGCTCGATCACTACACGTGGACTCGACACGGGTCGTTACCCTACGTTCCGTACATTTATGTGTGGATTAAACATATCACTCTAAATTCAAAACAAGCAAAGACAATGAGAAAGTATATAATCATAGCCTTAATGGCGATCTGTTCAGCTTCGTGTAGCGATATGTTGGAGCAGACAAATCCAAACTTCATAGCTGTAGACGATGGCTGGAATACGTTGAGCGACACTCAGTCGGGACTCTACGCAGCCTATGCGGCGGTTCGAAATAGCTACGTGCTAAATATCCGTTTCGAGGGTTTCCGCGGCGATCTAGCCTATCCAGGGTATGGTCGTCCAATCCCATCGAGCAACGCTACAGGTGTCACTTGGTACACACAGACCTACACAAATTCAACGAGCGGTATCGACGACAAGTGGGAGGGTATCTACACTGCGATATGGCGTGCCAATCAGGTGATAGAGGCGCTCAACGAGCTGCACGACTCGATAGATATTGCATCCGATGATCAGGAGACGTGGGAGATCCAGATGGGACACGCGAAGTTCATCCGTGGTTTGATGTATTTCTACCTCTACTCATCGTTCAATGGTGGTTCGGTGGTGTTGCGTGAGAGCTCTGTTGAGGCTCCATCCGACTTTGCGAAGGGGCTTGCTACACCCGCTGAGGTGCGTGCATTCTTCCGTGCTGACCTCGTGGATGCCTACGAGCTACTTCCTGAGCGCAGCGAGCAGCCGACAGCTTTTGAGAATCTAGCATCGAAGGGTGCGGCGGCTACAACCCTCGGAACAAGCTATCTATATGAGGGCGACTACGAGGGCGCGATCGAGATGTTTGAGGCGGTAATCGAGAGCGATGAGTATGAGTTGGAGACAGATATGGATAAGCTATTCACCACTGCAGGCGAACACAACTCGGAGTCTATTCTCGAAATGTCATACTCCACAGAGTATCGCACAGACCTCAGTACGTGGGATCTCGCCTCGATGACAAATGCGCTCAACACTCAGACTACATCGACAACCTCTGCGGCACTTCCTGCTGCGTGGTTGGTCTACGAGTACTCTAACGAGACGATTGATGAGCTAAACCCCATCAACACCGAAGACCGCATCGCCAACAACAACGGCATCTCGTGGCGTGCATCGCAGATGATCGCTCTCGTGCAGGACGACAGAACACCATACTACATCACCGACAACGCAGGTTACAACTGCGCAATGGGTGGTAGCTACGCGACTCCAACACCCAACAACGGTTTCGGAAAGTTGAAGAAGTTTTCGAACCACGACATCTGCTCCGACTCGGAGGATACCCCAAGTGTATCGGGCAAGAATGTGACAGTTAGCCGCCTTGCTGATGTTTACTTGATGTATGCGGAGTCGATCCTTCAGCAGAATGACGACGTCGATGGTGCTATCGAGTATATCAACAAGATCCGCGAGCGTTGGGGATTGGAACTTCTAGGTCTCTCGAATGGCGACATCACTCGTACATACGACGAGATCACCTACGACAAGACGACATTGATGGAGCACATTAT
Source organism: Rikenellaceae bacterium (assembly GCA_047178665.1). GTDB lineage: Bacteria > Bacteroidota > Bacteroidia > Bacteroidales > Rikenellaceae > Alistipes. Next base: position 33,612 of record JBCQTK010000012.1, read on the forward strand.
GTTCAAGGAGCGCCCATTGGAGCTCTCGTTCGAGGGACACCAGATCCGTTGGCAGGATCTTATCCGTTGGGGATTGTTGGAGGATGATGACAACAATATCTTCCGCAAACGTGCGCAGGAGGTCTACTACGCCTACGACTTTCAGATTGTCTCGCTCGATGGCTCTGCCACAAAGAAGAAGGTCAACTCTGCGATCACCGACAATGAGGCTATAGCCTCTGCCTTAGCCACAAGTATGCACACGATCGACTATGAGTTCGACACAGCTGCTTCGCAGTACACCAAAAAGGCGAACCAGTATCTCCCAATCCCTTTGAGCGAGATCACGGCAAACGCAGCACTCAGCGAGTAGTTAAACGATTAAAACTGATTTAAGATGAAAAAGATATTTATATATACATATATGCTCCTCGCCCTCTCATTCTTGGGAGGCTGCGAGAGCAACGATCCATCGGTCGACATCAGCGATGTAGCGTGGGCGACGAGTGGATGGAAGGCGGAAGATAACTATATCTACGAGATAGATGAGGGTGATTACCTCTACTTCAAGAATATCTCGCAGGGGGTAGTATCTCACACGTGGGAGATCAGCCCAGAGTGTCAATTTCTCGTCGACAACTTCGATGAGGATGGTGATGTAGAGTCGCAGGCAGCACCCGAGAAGGGTCTAACATCGAACAATATTGCTGAGGCAGTCTACTTCCCAACGGGCGGCACACACTATGTAAAACTAACCTCTACATTCAACGAGTGGGTAACGTCGCACGACGACAACCCCACCGAGGCGGTTTTCAGCGAGGAGTTGGGCGTGTGGGTCTATGAGCATACATTCAGTGTCGTCGTTAAGGAGGCGTTGGCGATGGGTTATCAGGTGATCCACTTGGGCGACAACAAGGAGTACGATGCTAACGACAAGGTGATCTTCGAGCGTGTGGCAGGCAAGACAAACACCAAGGAGTCTGAGATCTCTCTAGAGGATGGTGATGTTCTTCGTTTCATCAGCACTAGTACTGGAACAGATCTAGTAGAGACCGTGACGTGGGTTGTCAATGGTGAGACATTCGAGACAGCAGAGCCACTCGACTATACATTCGAATACGAGGAGGGTGAGGAGAATATATACACCGACTTCTCGTTGATGATCGAGCGTACGGAGCGTCCTGCGACCGACATCACAGCGGATCTACTGATGGTTATCACCGTCAACCCTACACCTCTCGATGCAGCCTTCACAATCACGGATGGCGATGGAGCGGAGATTACAGCTGATGCCGAGATCGACCGTGGCGATACCCTCTACTTCAGCGACCTCAGCGAGGGTACAGGTTACACCACAGAGTGGGTATACTTCTTTAGCGAGGATAATGGCGTAAGCTACAAGGCACAGTACTTTACGCCTGGCGCAGATGGTGGATATACATTCGCAACAGCAGGTCTATATAGTCTGTTTGCTATGAATATTGAGAACACGGAGCTATACGACGAGGGCAAGACGACAAGCACTGCCAGCAAGCAGTTTACACTGACTGTCAACATCCCCGAGTTCGGAATATCAAGCGTCTCGCTCGACATCGAGGCGACAGCAACACACGCCAACACCGACACCCCAACCATCGAGATTGCGATGAATAATACTCTCGCAGCTCTACCATCGTTTACTGCTGTAAATGGCGGATTCACCCTCTCTGTTACCGACTATGCAGGTGCAGCGCAGATAGTCAACGTAGCGGAGGTGACAGCTGACGACACAAAACTCAGCCTCAAACTCGATGCAAAGATCTACCAAGGTGACACCGTAAAGTTGAGCTACACCAAGGCTGAAGAGATCACAGATGTAGATGGAGCAGTGATTGCAAATTTCCCGGATCGTGTTATAATTATCACCTCAGATACAGACCTATACAAAGATAAGACTGACTACGACTTCGAGACAGGAACGACGCTCGACGGCAATGGCTGGTCTGGACCTAGCTCGATTGCCACTACAACGATTGACACAACGACTGCTGCATTGGGCGATAACTCTATTCTTGTTACAGATAAGTACGATAACGGATTCAAAGGTAGCGCAGGATCGACAGCATCTGCCTCGCTATTCTACTCTACGACATCTTCTGTTGGAGTTGTAATACCTGCGGGTAACTACTTGATGCAACACTATGTCAAGGTGGGAAGCACTGTTCTGAACTCCTCTGCTTACTATGCAACGAAGTCGAAGGATTATGATGTAGATGGAAGCTCGTGGGCTCTTGATGTTGATGATAACGGCGACACAATTACATATAGCTACCCATCAGCTGACGGAGAGTGGCATTTGCAACAATCTGTTTTGACGAGTGCTGGTGGAACAGGTGTTAAGGCAAGTATTCTGATCTACTCTATACAAAACAGCACTGATAACTTCTCAGCAGATATGCAGATATGGTTTGACAAGATTAAGCTAATCCCAATCCGATAGACCAACCACATAAAAACTAGAATTAAAGATGAAAAATATATTGAAATATATGCTCCTCGCCCTACCTCTTTTGGTAGGGTGCGAGAGCGACGAGGCATCGTTTGTCGATCCTTATGAGGTTGACCCTAACGCAGCGTGCGAGTTGTCGTACACCCTCGATGGCACATTCTCAAATGGCGATGGTGGCTACCTTGCGATCCAAAACAACTATATCACTCTCGACAACACCTCGACAGGGCTCTACACTCAGAGCTGGATAATTAGCAGCACCGACTGCCAATTTATGGTGGATGGTTTCGACTCAGAGGCGGATCTCGCAGAGCAGGCGGATGTCACAAAAGGTGTAGCCTCTACTCGTGCGCTCGACTATCTCTACTGCCCGACACTCGGCACATACACCTTGACTCTCAACTGCGCATTTGTTGGCGAGACCGCAGGGGCTACATATAGCGCGTCGGCAGATTTGTGGATCTATAAGAAGAGCTTCACAGTAGAGGTGCAGGAGTGCCCAGCGTTGAGCGCAGTTCCAAAGATCTACGACACGGATGGTGTCACAGAGATCACAGCCACAGACCTGGAGATCAACCCCGGCAAGACTCTCTACCTCAAGAGCGAGAGCGAGGGGCTGGATATTGTCTCTGAGAGTTGGAGCGTCAAGATTGATGGCGTGGAGACTGAACTTACACTCGCTGACGATGGTAGCTACACATTCGTAGAGGAGGGGGTATATAGCGACTTCACCCTCGCAGTCGAGAGCTCAAACATCCTCTATGGCGAGGAGTCTACTAGCAAGGCGACACTTCCGCAGAGTATCAAGGTTGAGTCTATTCAGCTCGATGTAACAGCTATCTCGCTCGACATCAGCGGCAGCGTGTCGCACAGCAGCAGTGAGCTACCAGAGATCAAGGTGACACTCAATGGTGTGGTCGATGATATTGTGGATGTTGTGGATGACTTCACACTAACCGTAACTGACTACGCAAATGCAACGCAGACAATCGTAATCACCTCCGTAGAGCTAGACTCAACAAAGGGTGCGTTGATCCTCAAACTCGATGGCAAGATCTACGAGAATGACACAGTAACGTTGAGCTACACCAAAGATGAGGAGATCATAGATAAGTACAATGACACAAATATATTGGAGTCGTTTGACGAGGTGGTTATTACGATCTCGGGTGGGGTTGATCTGTTGGGGTCAAGTACCGATTATGACTTTGAGACAGGTACTACAGGTGGTGCAAATGGATGGACATTGCAGAGTTGGAGCGGTTCGTCGATCGATACAACAACGGCTAGCTCTGGTTCTAATTCGCTGTTATTCAACGATTATGCTGGAAAATCTGATGGTTTCAGAAATGGTGGTAGTGCATCTACATTTACAGCCTTCTGTAGCGCCGACTCTGCGGTGAGCATACCAGTTCCTAAGGGTAACTATCTATTGGAGCACGATGTGTATGTCTCGAATGGAGTGACGGAAGATGCCTACTACGTTACAAAATCTCGTGACGACGCAGGTACATCGTGGGTGGTTGACAAGGACTCGTCAAGTAGTACAATCAACTACCATTTCCCTGAGGCTGGTTCGTGGAGCACTCAGCGAGGAGCAGTTTGTTACTCTGCCGATATGAATTTGAAGTATAGCTTCTTGTTCTACTCTTATGCCAACGATACAGCCCTATTTGAGACAGGGGCGAAGTTCTGGGTTGATAATTTCAAGCTAATCCCAATTCGATAACGATAATGAAGAGAGCGATCATAACATTAGCAGCTGCGGTGGTACTATCCACCTCAGCTGCTCTCTCTGCACCAAAGGGGGCGGAGAGGAGTGCAGCGCAGAAGATGGAGCAGCTCACCGCGCTAATCAAAACCGCAGAGTCTAAGGGGATCAACACCCTAAAGGAGCGGACAGCGCTGCGCACAGCCGAGATATTCTTGGAGTACGCTGCGTGGGACGAGAAGAATGTAGAGACCAACACCGCCCACTTCGCAAAGGTCGGTCGCTACAAAAAGGAGGCGGCAAAGTATGCGGAGCTACTTCCCGAATTCGAGCGTGAGGAGATCGTAAAGATGATGGCGAGCTCGATCGAGGAGCTTGGTAGGGTGATGAACGGTGAGACAATCCGCCGCCCATCGCCACAGATCGACTGGTCGAAAATATCTGTTGAGGGCGATCAGGTGCTATTCGATGGGAACCCTGTCTTTCTCACCGACTGGACGTGGAAGCCAAACTCGAAGCGCTACACAGAGTACTTTGGAGATATGGATGGTCATCTCATCTCGCCATCTATCGTAACCGCCACAGGGGGTGTCACCCCCAAATCTGCATCTGACATCAAGGCGAAACCAACGGGGTCGGCAGGTATGGTCTTCATAGGTCACACCTCGATGCCAAAGTGGGCAAAGGAGCAGGATGCAACACTAATGGAGGGGGCAGGTAAGAAGTATGTGATGTACGACATCAACAACCCTCTGGGGCGAGAGGTGGCGAGCACGATGATCTCGAAGAGCGCACCTCTTATGGCTGGCAACAACTACACGAAACTTGGATATATGCTTGCGAATGAGCCTCATTGGATCTCGACAAAGGGGGCGTATGCGTGGGGCGAGTGGTCGACACGTGCTGTTGCCGACTTCAAGTTGTGGTTGGAGCGCAAGCACGGTTCGATCAAGAGTCTCAACAAGGTGTGGGGTACAGATTACAAGAGTTTCGAGGCAATCGACATTGCACCATACGTCGAGAAGGAGCAGATCGCTACACCTCAATACTACGACTTTGTGACCTACAATATGGTGCGCGTGAGTGAGTGGTTTCACCACCTCGACTCGGAGCTAAAAAAGGCTGATCCTGAGGCGAAGAGCCACATCAAGATTATGCCAGATATGTGGAGCGAGAACCCCAAAGATAACGGTCTCGACCTAGAGGAGCTAACGAGAATGTCGGACATCATCGGTAACGACGCCTCGTCGACGGCACACCTCACGTGGGGGGCGAAGCAGTGGTGGGAGGCTGACTACTCCTTCAACTGGAGGGAGCTATGTATGGGGTATGATTTTATGAAGTCGGTGAGCCCCAACAAGATCATATTCAACTCGGAGGGACATCTCATCACAACCAACAAATATCGTAATCTATACGAGACACCAGAGTACATTAGAATGAACTACTGGTTAGCTCACCTCCACGGAATGAATGTTATGCGCTCGTGGTATTGGGCACGCACAGAGGATGGTGCGAGCAAGGGCAACGATGAGTCGACAGGCTACGCTGGCTCTAACAATCACCAGCCTCGTGTGGTAAATGAGGTGCACGCAACGACAATAGATCTCAACTCTGTATCGAAGGAGATCACCGAGTTTCAGCGTCAGCGAAAGTCGATCCGCCTCTTCTACTCCAACACTGCCGCTATCAACAACGCTACGCAGATGGATGATCTATTCGCCCTATATGAGTTGCTCTATTTCGATGGGTCGCCAATCGGTTTTGCGACAGCGGGTATTATCAACAACAATCCGCACACTGAGTGGGATGCGATCGTTGTGGCTCGCACAAAATCAACTACACGATCGGAGGTTGAGGCGTTGCAGAGCTATCTCGATGCAGGTGGTGTTGTGATCCTCGACCAGGAGAGTCTAAAGGTCGATGAGTATGGTCGCCCTCTCGATCTTAAACTCAACGCAAGCAAGGGCGAGTTGATTATGGTAGATGGTTGGCGAGCTGCCAAACCTCAGGTCATTGCGCAGCTCCGCAAGAGCGGTAATATGCCACAGATCACAATCAAGGAGACAAACACAGCTAAGAAAAAAGGGGTTATGTGGCGAGTGATAAAGGGCACAAAACCAAACACCTTCCTCCTCTCTCTCGTCAATATGGGTAAGGGTGATGCGACAGTCGAGATCTCGCATCGCAGCTTCAAGACACGACATATTGATGAAGTGGCGAATTATCTAACAGGCGAGGCGATCTCGACAACAGTCGAGATGGATCTTCACCAAACACTGCTGTTGGAGATTAATGTATCAGCAAAAAAATAGATTATGAAGTTATTAACGATAGCCTCACTTCCCCTCGCCATTGGCGCGAGTTGCAGCGAGGGTGGGGTGGTCGACCAACCCAATATATTGTGGGTCTTTGGCGAGGATATAAGTCCGTGGATGCCGATATATGGCGACTCTACGGTGGTGACACCCAACATAGATTTCTTGGCGGCAAACGGAGTGACATATACAAACTGTTACTCCACCTGCCCCGTCAGCTCCCCCTGCCGATCGGCTCTAGCAACAGGTATGATGCAGACATCAATAGGTATGCACAACCATCGTACAGGACGTACCGATAAGGTGATCTCGAAACTCCCCGACGGGGTGGGGGTGCTCCCTCAGATGATGCGTGAGGCTGGATTTCACACCTTCAACTCAGGAAAGGATGATTTCAACTGGAACTATAACTGGGACGACTACTGGACAGGACCTCACACGAAGGTGAAGTTCTTCGGTAAGTCGGGCGTAGGTAGCTGGAACGATCGTGAGGAGGGGCAGCCATTCTTCGGCGAGATCGAGCTCTTCGGGGGCAAGAACCACAATAAGGTGAGCAACCCTGTCGACATCTCGACCATAGAGGTTCCGCCATACTATCCCAATGTCGACTTTATGCGCGAGCAGTTGGCGACACACTACAACCAGATAAAACTCACCGATGAGGAGATTGGAGCACTTATCGAGCAGATGAAGCGCGATGGTGTCTACGAAAATACCATTATGATATTTCTCTCCGACAATGGCTACCAGACTCTGCGCGATAAGCAGTTCCTCTACGATGGGGGTATTCATATGCCATTCATAATCGCTGCTCCGGGCAACCATAAACTTCTGGAGCGTTATGGACTCAACATCGGATCGGTTGATGATGGGATGGTCTCGTTGTTAGATGTCACGGCAACGACGCTCGCTATGGCTAACATCAAGATCCCTAGCTATATGGAGAGTCGGAATATGTTGGACAGAGACTACCATCGTGAGTGGGTGGTTGCGGCACGAGATCGTTGCGACTTTACGATCGACCGCATCCGCGCAATACGCGACAAGGAGTTTAAGTATATCCGTAACTTTATGACCGACCGTCCACTTATGCAGTCGCAGTATCGCGACACCAGCAAACCGTACAAGGAGTTTATGAAGATTTGGCAGAGTGGTGAGGCGCCATTTGCCGACGAGTGGTTGAGTGACGAGCGCCCAGCTGAGGAGCTCTACGACATCGTCAACGATCCGCACGAGATCCACAACCTCGCCTCAGATCCAGCCTACGCAGAGGTGTTGACGAAGATGAGAGGGCGACTAGAGGGGTGGATCGAGGAGACCGACGATCAGGGAGAGTATCCAGAGTCTCGTGAGCAGTTGCAGGTGATTAAGGAGCGTTGGGGTAGCCGCGCGATTAACAAAGAGTATGACATATTAAATGAGTAATAGTATGGATAGAAGAGATTTTTTGAAGGTTTCGGGGTTGTCGACATTGGCAGCCCTAGCCTCAGGTTCGATCCTCTCCTCTTGTGTAGGATCAAATAAAAGCTCAAATGTAGCCTCAAAAAGTGGTGGCGAGTGGAAGTATCTCGGCAATGAGGATATATCTACCATAAACAAGGATCGCCACTACGAGTGTGACGTAGCGGTCGTAGGTGGTGGTATAGCAGGTGTCTGTGCGGCAGTTGCAGCGGCTAGACGAGGGGCGAAGGTGATCTTTGTGCAGAATAGAGCTGTCTTGGGCGGCAACGCATCGAGCGAGATTCACGTTCCGATCAATGGCTCGTACCACTTTAAGAATAAGTTTAAGGTCGACCGCGAGACGGGAATTGTCGAGGAGTTGCAGTTGGAGAATATATACTACAATCCGCAGATGTCGTGGGAGGTGTGGGATCACGTTCTATACGACTATGTGACTCGTAATAAAAATATCACTCTGATGTTTGAGACCCACGCAACGGAGGCTGTAATGGCGGGCAAGAGGATAAAAGAGGTGGTCTGTTTTCAGCAAGCTACCGAGTCGAGGGTGACAATTCGAGCGAAGCAATTCATCGACTCTTCGGGCGATGGAGTGATGGCGGCAAGCGCAGGGGCGGAGTTCCGCTATGGTCGCGAGGGCAAGGCGGAGTTTGGTGAGAAGTATGCTCCAGACGAGCCCGATGGTTGGGTTATGGGCGACAGCATACAGCTAAGTACCAAGGATATGGGTCGCCCCATAAAGTTTATCCCTCCGACATTTGCAATCAAGTATGACCCCTCGAAGATGAACAAACGAGGTATCTCGCAGCTTAACTGCGGCTTTTGGTGGGTTGAGTTGAGCGATCAGCTCGATATAATGTTGGCTACAAATGAGAACCGACACAAGCTCCTCGCATATCTCTATGGTGCGTGGGACTATGTGAAGAACTCTGGCAAATTCCCCGAGGCGGAGAATCTCGCTATTGATTGGGTCGGTTCGGTAATTGGGCGCAGGGAGTCACGCAGATTTATGGGGGATCATATCCTCACGGAGAGCGATCTCACGGAGTATCGACACTTCGAAGATGCAGTTGCCTATGGTGGTGGTTGGTCGCTCGATGAGCACTGCCCTGGTGGTATCGAGAACCCCGACGATCCTGCTAGCTTCTTCCATCAGAACTTCAAGAAGATGTTCGAGATACCATATCGCTCGCTCTACTCTCGTAATGTTGAGAATCTTTTTTTTGCAGGGCGCAACTTTAGTGCGTCGCATATCGCCCTTTCGGGAACACGTCTCATTGCGATGTGTGGTTTGATGGGGCAGGCTGTCGGTACGGCGGCGGTTATGTGTGTCGAGAGGGGTTGTTCACCTCGTGGGATCTATCAGAGTTATATGTCGGAGTTGCAGGAGAGGCTTCTGCGTGACGATCTATTTATCCCCAATCGACCTGCGGCAGATCCTTCCGATCTCGCACGCCGTGCGACCCTCGCAGCATCTTCGACCTCTTCGGGTGATGCGAATTTGCTGATCGATGGATATAGCCGTGATGAGATTGATCGCATTCACCACTGGGAGTCGAGCGAGAGCAACCCGACGCTCACTCTGACGTGGAAGAGTGAAGTGGAGATCTCGGAGGTCAACATCAAGTGCGACAGCTCTCTGCATCGTGAGATCCAACTCCACCCCAACACCGATAAGATGAAGGATCGCCCCGAGGGATTGCCTCAGGAGATGGTAAAGTCGCTCTGTGTTGAGGCACTTGTTGGAGGAGTGTGGCAGCGTGTCGCTCAGGTCGACGATAATATCTATCGACTCATTCGTATCTCGTTCGAACCATTGCGAACAGAGTCATTGCGCCTATCTTTTCAGGAGAGTTACGGAGAGCCTAGATTTAAGATTTTCGAGGTGAGATGTTATAAATAGCACCCAATTGTCAGATGTCTGACTTCTGTTGATAAGATAAATTTTCAAAATAAATTAATCGCCCTTACAGTCTATTGTAGGGGCGATTTTTGTCTATTTTTGCACTTTGTGTACGATTTTTCAGATGGAAAAACAGTGATATTTTTGCAAAAAAATTTGAATATTCATAAAAAATACACTATCTTGCTCAGGTGAATTTATAAAACTCAAAAAATAACCAAACTACAACTATGAAAAAAAATCTTCAATTAGCACTCTTGGCAGCTCTGTTTGCTGGGTGTTCAAATGATGGAGATCTAATTTGCGGCGATACTCCCAACAGTGGGGTAGCCGTAAGTTTCAGCTCCGACCTCTCGACCAGAGTGGATGGGACAGAGTGGGAGGCGACCGACCAGATCGGTATCTTCGCAACGAGTGATGACGGAAACGCTATCGCCACAAATGTGGGTTACGAATTTGCTGATGCTGAGGCGGCTGTGGGTGGCGAGCTGAGTGCGATCGATGGTCAAGATCTGATCTTCTACTATGGTGATAGCCAGAGCGTTGACTATACAGCCTACTCACCATATGACTCTGCGCTTTCGGGTGAGAGTGTGAGTGTTGATCTTGTGAATGATATAAATAGCGATCTGCTTTGGGCGTCGAATTTGAACTCTACCAGTAGTGATGTATCCTTTGCGTTTAAGCACCAGATGGCGCAGTTGGAGTTCTCGATCTATTATGAGGCAGCCGATGTTGAGTCGGTGACACTTGAGGGTCTAAAGACGTGTGCGAGTTTCAATCTCAAGAGTGGTGTGTTCTCGGGAGTTGAGACAACGGCAGATATAACTGCAAAATTGCTCTCTTCTGATTCTGATACATATAATTATTATTCAACGGTAATGTCATCAGACATCATACCAGATGAATTTCGTGTTGTTGTAGTAACTAGCGATGGCAAGAAGTTCGGCTGGGTACCCACCGTGGCGACATCGTGGGAGAGCGGTAGCACCTACCCCTACGATATCAATCTAATCTCTGTGGCGGTGACACTCACCGATGCAGGAGCGACAAAAATTATCTACACGGAGGATGATACGACAGTGCAGTTAGAGGCTACAATCTCACCCGAAGATCGCACGATAATTTGGAGTTCAAGTAAGGAGGAGGTCGCAACGGTAGACACAAATGGTTTGGTGACTGCCGTAGGAGTTGGTGAGACGACTATAACAGCGACTGCGGATAACTGCATTGCGCCAAAGACGTTGACAGTTAAGGTTGTGGAGCTGCAAAAGATCACTATTTCGCAGGAGGATGTTAAGACAAGTATGGTTGCTGGCGAGTCGGTGACACTCACTGCGACACCTAAACTCTCGACATCTAACACCATTGTATGGAGTGACGATAACGAGAAAGTTACAGTAGATAATGGCGTAGTAACCGCACAGTCTGACGCAACGGGCAGCGTGACTGTCACCGCAACTGTCGATGGCGTGTCGGATAGCTACACACTCTCAATCGGCGAGCTTACAATATCTCTCGATCCAACATCGCAAACATTGGTCGCAGATGGTTCGAGCTTCACGATCGAGGCTACAACAAACTCTACAACAGATATTACGTGGAATTCGAGCAACAGCAGTTACGCGACAGTGGAAATGGGCGCAGATGGTGTTGTGACAGTTACAGCAGTTGCCGCAGGAACTGCTGACATTACCGCAACAATCGAAACAGTTACTGCAACCTGTGCCGTTACAGTAAACGCAGCAGCAATCGAGGTAGGCAACGATGTGACGATGAGCGAAGTGGAGAGCAAAACATTCACTGCGACATCCAACTCGTTGAATGAGATCAAGTGGAGCTCTAGCCTAGAGTCAGTCGCAACCATCGATGACGATGGAGTAATAACAGTAGTCGCGGCAGGAGAGACAACAATCACCGCAACGATCGATGGCACAGAGGTGTCGGATAGCTGCAAGCTCACCATCACGGAGTCAGACCCAGTTGTGGCACTCACGACAACATCAATTTCGAGCCTCGCGATAGGTGGCACCACGCAGATTGACGCATCGGTTGCGCCATCTCGCTACACACTCACCTATACTTCAAATGATCCAACAGTTGCGACAGTCGATGCAGATGGAGTTATGACGGGAGTTGCTGCGGGCGAGACGACGATTACGGTATCAGTCTCAGGCGAGGGCACTACTTATGATAAAACGGTTTCTGTCAATGTTATCTACGAAAAGACATCTGAGACGTTAACGCTTGCAGACTTCGCTGATGGGTATCTGCCTGCTACATCCGACATCTGGATTATTACTGATGTGGAGGGTTCTGATTTTGATGATCTTCACGCTGCAATTGAGGCGGCAGACACTGCTGGTCGTGAGATAGAGATTGAGTTCCCCTATTTAACAACCGATTTGGCGAATAACGCATTCTATTGCACTAATGAGTCTTTGGTCTCGATCACTTTTGGTGCAGTGACTACAGTTGGTAATAATGTATTTAGAGATTGTACGGCGCTAAAGAGTGTATATCTGCCATCTGCGACAAAGCTTGGAAACAAAATATTCTGGGATGCGCCAGTAACATATTTCGAGGTTGCGACAGATGAGGATGTGACACTCGATACAATATCAGCTACTACATTCGATAACGAAAAATTCACAAGCTCAGATTGTACAATTCGTATCGGCGCATATAATAGTAGTAAAATTACGATCGATACGACGAATAACACAGTAGCCTTTAGCACAACAACATATCAATTTGACGAGGTTCTAATTGGTGCAGCAGAGTAAGTTCAACTACAAATAAACGAAAAGAAGAGATGAAAAAGATAAAATACCTACTCCTCACCCTTGCGCTCTGCGTGGGGTGTAGCGAGGACGAGAGCGATGGTGTAGCGCAGGGTGATGAGACGCAGAAGGGTAGCGCGGTAGAGTTTGCCGTGGGGTTAGCCTCTGCAACAGATGCTTCGGTGACAGCTCTCGATGCAGATACCCCAGAGCTCTTTAAGCAGAGCCTCAATGTTGCCGACTACATCGGTATCACCTCACTCAGTGGTGGCGCGGTGAGTGAGCTCAACACCAAATATTTCTGCAATGGCGATGGTTCAACTATCGCGACAGTGGTGTCAAGGTCGATCTGCTATCCTCTCGATGGCACTATCAGCGCAATCGCATACTCGCCTTATGATGCAGATTTCAGCTATGAGTCGGGATTGTCGCTCAACATTGCCGACCAAACGGATCTTGAGGCGATTGACCTGCTCTACTCTAATGTGGCGACAGATCTCGCTGAGACAGAAGAGGCGGTAGATCTAACTTTCAACCATCTGCTAACGGCAATAATCTTCAAGATCGAGGCTGGCGATGGGGTGGATGAGTCTGAGTTGGAGAGCGTTACATTTACTATCGAGGGGCTCAATACCGAGGCAGCTATCACCTTTGGCGAGGAGCCCAACTACACACTCTCCAAGAGGGTCGACATCGTGATGAACACAACCGACACACCAGGTTACGCAAAGGCGTTGGTATTCCCCGAGTACATTACCAACCCGACAGTATATCTCTCGGTGGTCTACTCCGGCGGTGAGGTTCGGGATGGCTTGAAGCTACTCTTGGGTGGCGGAAGTTCGCAGCTTGTTAGCTCCACAATTAGGGGAAATACTCTCACCATCAGCCGTGATGGCGTGACATTCTCAGCCGACGCAAACGATTCGGGTAACACTATCATCGACTGGAACGAGGTTGAAGCAGATGTTAACGAAAACGATACCGCTTACGAGATAGAGTAAGCGATGACAATAAAGACGAGAGAGACCGATCTGATTTTTGCAGATCGGTCTCTCTCGTCTTTTTCGTTTCAGCCGTTATCCTCGTGCCTCAGCGATATACCCCAACGCCTCGCTGCACATCGCAGATACATACGCCCAATCCTTGGCTGCTACAACCTCCTTTGGGAAGAGCTTCGAGCCCATACCCACGCAGAACACTCCCGACTTAATCCACGCTGTGAGGTTCTCCTTCGATGGCTCAACGCCACCCGTAACCATAAGCTTCGACCACGGCATCGGTGCGAGCAGCCCCTTCACGAAGTTCACGCCATAGACATCCCCGGGGAACACTTTGCAGAGGTCGCACCCCACCTCCTGCGCAGACCCCACCTCAGAGACAGAACCGCAACCAGGGGTGTAGGCTACAAGTCGACGGTTGCAGACCTTTGCGATCTCAGGATTAAAGAGTGGTCCAACCACAAAGCAAGCGCCCAGCTGAAGATAGAGCGCTGCGGTCGCAGGATCGACAATTGAGCCGATCCCCATCGCCATATCAGGACACTCCGCAGCTGCGAACTTCACGAGCTCTCCAAAAATCTCGTGGGCAAAGTCGCCACGATTGGTAAATTCGAAGGCGCGAACACCTCCATCGTAACACGCTTTTACGACACTCTTTGCAGTCTCTAAATTGGAGTGAAAAAATACGGGAACCATACCTGTCGTTCCGATCTTCGAAAGGACAGCTTGTTTGTCAAATCTTGCCATTTTTTTGTTGTGTGATAAATTTAATTGATATTTTACTCCGTAAATGTAGTAAATATATTATTTATTTAGAAATATTTGCGCGTGTATTTTCAGATGTCTGATGTGTTGTTATGGTGTTGTGGGGTGTAAATACCGCATAATGAGGTCGTTGGTGGATTTGCGATTTGTTTCTGTTTTTTTTTATACTGTGATTTATTTGTCAGACAACATACAAAAATTTTCCTGTTTTTATTTGGTTTGTAGATTTATTTCACTACCTTTGCATAGGGTATAATTTGTCGGACATCATATATATTTACTATGCCTTCAAATCTAACCTAAAACTACACTAAAATTGTTTGTCGTATGCAGAGAGAGAGACGAGAGAAGCGAGGTGCGAAACCCGTGATTGTTAATGGTTCAGTAGCTGTTCAGATAGCGGATATATTGACCAAGAGGATTATAGACCAGAGTGTTGTTGTTGGTGACTTTTTGCCGACTGAGGAGCTTTTGTGCGAGGAGTTCGGTGTTGGTCGCAGCTCTATTCGGGAGGCGATCAAGACGTTGGAGTCACGCGGGTTGGTGCGCAAGCGTCAGGGGCGAGGTGTGGTGGTTGTCGATGAGTCGATCGAGGCGACGTCGAGGATGTTGAAACTCTCACTCGACTACAAGAAGAGTTCGCTTCGAGATGTGGTGCAGTTTCGTGAGACGATGGAGACAAAGCTCGCGGAGTTGGCTGCGCTCTGTGCTACACCTAACGACATAGAGCAGATGCAGAGGTATCTTGATTTGATGAAGTTTGAACCATATAATCCCAAGCGGTTTGCGGAGTATGACTACTCGTTTCACGAGGCGATCGCCAAGGCTTCGAAGAATAATGTTGCGGTGTTGATTCTTCAGGCTCTTCGTCCCATACTCTACGATCAGATCTCATATACGCTCAAAAGCGACTTCAATCCAGAGTTGGTGAATCATCTCCACGAGCAGATATTTACTGCGATTTGCAATAGGCAGCCTATTGCAGCCTCGAAACTGATGATGAAACATATTGAGGAGACTCACCGAATTATAAGTTCTACAAACTAGACTAAATCTAACTACTAACTATATTATGATTAAGAGATTATCTTTTTTGATGGCGCTTGCGCTCTCGACCACACTCTCATTCGCAAACAACGATTGGGAGAATGAGATGGTTTTCGAGCGCAACAAACTATCGGCACGTGTTGCGTCATACTCATACGAGAGTGTCGAGGCGGCGTTGGCTGCGGATCGTAGTGATTCAAGAATGGAGCTGCTCAATGGTGAGTGGAGCTTCAACTTTGTCGCGAGGAGCGAGGAGCGACCAACAGATTTTATGGCTGCTGACTTCGCTGGTGGCGACGAGTGGGCAGCGATCGCAGTCCCCTCAAATTGGGAGATGAAGGGGTATGGTCAGCCTATATATACAAATATAACCTATCCATTTACCCCCAATATTTTGGAGGGTTTGAAGTATGATTGGCGTGGTCCGCAGCCTCCGATCCCCCCATTTATCTATCGAGACAACCCTGTCGGTAGCTACTATCGTGACTTCGAGGTGCCGTCAGATTGGTCAAAGTCGAGCAGTGTTATTCTGCACTTTGGCGGTGTCTCGTCAGCATTCTATGTGTGGGTCAATGGCGAGGAGGTCGGATATAGTCAGGGCAGCTGTTTGGCGGCAGAGTTTGATGTGACGAAGTATCTTCGAGAGGGATTTAATAGGGTTGCTGTTCAGGTCTTTAGATGGAGTGATGGTAGCTACTTGGAGGATCAGGATATGTGGCGTTTGAGTGGAATATATCGCGATGTTATGCTCCTCGAACAACCCAAAATTTCGATCAACGACTTTGCCGTTCGTGCGAAGTTGGATGACAACTACAAGGATGGCGAGATCGAGATACGTCCAAAGTTGTGGGTCGAGGGTGACGATGCTGTGAGCCTTGAGGGGTGGAGTGTCGAGGCACAACTCTTCGATGCAGAGCAACAGCCACTCTTTGGCGAGGCGTTGAGCTGCTCGGCAAAGGCTCAATTTTTGGAGCGATACCCTGCGCGCGACATCCCAAAGTTTGCGGTGATGGAGGCGGATGTTATCTCGCCAAATAAGTGGAGTGCGGAGTCACCATATCTCTACACCTTGGTCTTGTCGATGGTCAATCCCGAGGGTGAGATCACTGAGGCACGCTCACACAAAATAGGATTTAGAACGGTCGAGTTTAGCAAGGATAACGCACTGCTAATCAATGGTCGTGAGGTGGAGATTATGGGTGTCAACCGCCACGATCACAGCCCAACAAATGGTAAGGCTCTCACGCGTGAGGAGATGGAGGCGGATGCACGACTCATCAAGCAGTTCAATATGAATGCGGTGAGAACATCTCACTATCCTAACGACCCCTACTTCTTGGAGTTGTGTGATGAATATGGAATATATGTGATGGATGAGGCGAATATCGAGACTCACCATCTTGGGGGCTACACAGCCAACACACCCTCGTGGATGGGTTCGATGATGAGCCGCATAACACGTATGGTGGAGCGTGACAAGAACCACGCAAGTATCATCTCGTGGTCGTTGGGAAATGAGTCGGGCACAGGTCCAATCTTCGCAGCTGCGGCAGGGTGGATTAAGGATTTCGACCC
>JBCQTK010000013.1:0-49272 GCA_047178665.1 Rikenellaceae bacterium
TAAAACCTATTTCTGTCAAGTTGCTCCCCAGCAGAGCTTGATTCCTCTTCAGCTTTACTCTGCAAAAATACGATAATTTTCACTGCGAAAACCAACTATTTTTGACCACATTACTTTTTTGTTGTTGTAAAGCTAATCTGAGGACTACTCCTCGACGATCACCGTCCAGCCATAAGTATCCTCACAGCGACCATACTGAATATCCTGCAGCTTCTCGTACATCGCCCTGCAGTAGCGACCAACACTATCTCCGTAGTTGATCTCGACTCCAGTTGCGGGGTTGTAGATAGAGCCGATAGGCGATATGACTGCTGCTGTGCCGCAAGCGCCACACTCGTCAAACGACTCAGTCTCCTCTAGCGTAATACGTCTCTGCTCAACTTTCAATCCCATATCTACCGCTAACTGACGGAGCGACATATTGGTGATAGAGGGCAAAACAGAGGGTGAATCGGGCGTAATATAGCGATCATCTTTGATTCCGAAGAAGTTGGCTGCGCCACACTCCTCGATATACTTATGCTCCATTGGGTCGAGGTACATCACATTCGCATAGCCCATTTTGTGCGCGATCTCGCCAGGGTAGATGCTGGCTGCGTAGTTACCACCACACTTAACAGAGCCTGTTCCACGTGGAGCAGCGCGGTCGTAGTCAGTATTAACGACAACCTTAATCATACTCATACCGCCCTTGAAGTAGGCTCCAACGGGCGACACAAAGACGCAAAACAGGTAGTCAGATGCAGGGTTTACGCCCAACACAGGCCCTATGCCGAGAATGAGTGGTCGGATGTAGAGCGAGGCGCCAGTGCCATAGGGTGGCACAAATCGCGCATTGAGGCGAACCGCCTCCACACACGCCTTGACGAACATATCTTCGTCTGGTATCGCCATACAGAGACGCTCCGCCGACGAAATCATTCGACGCGCATTCTCGTAAGGGCGAAATAGTCTAATCTTGCCATCGGCGCCCCTGAACGCTTTGAGACCCTCAAACGCCTGCGTTCCATAGTGTAACGAGGGTGAGGATATGTGTAGGTTTAGGGTGTCGTCCTCGAACTTTTCGAGCTCTCCCCACTTGCCGTCACGAAACTCTGTACGGAGGTTGTAATCGCATTTTACATAACCAAAGCCAAAGTTTTCCCAATCTATATTTTCCATTTTTGTTGTTGTTAGATGTTGTTTCTTCTGTTGTTTGTGTAGCGTCTCTCTATCCTACGATCGCACCTGGGTTAACCTCCTCGGTTGGTGCGACGATCTTCAATTTGCCCAGTGCGTCCTCCACCATAAGTATCATACCCTGCGACACTATGCCTTTGAGCTCACGTTGCGCGAGGTTGACCAACACGAGCACCTGCTTGCCGACCATCTCCTCGGGCGAGAAGTGCTCCGCAATGCCAGAGACAATAGTACGAGTATCTATACCTGTGTCGACCGTTAGCTTCAGCAGCTTCTTGGTCTTTGCAACCTTCTCTGCAGCTACGACCTTCGACACTCGTATGTCCATCTTCGAGAAGTCGTCGAACGAGATCTCCTCGCGCTGTGGCTCGACGTTGGCTGCAGCCTCCGCCATATCTATCGCCTCGCGCGCTGAGCGGAGCTTCTGTAGCTGCGCCTCGATCACCTCGTCCTCGATCTTCTCGAACAGAAGCTCGGGCTTCGCTATCGTGTGACCTGCAGCAACAAGAGCCATCGAACCGAGCTGATCCCAGCTGAGAGCCCCCTGAAGGTTCATCATCTCCCTGATCTTCGCAGTGGTGAATGGCATAAATGGCTCGAACGCGATCGCTAGGTTTGCTGTAATCTGTAGCGCCACAAATAGTATTGTCTTAACCCTCTCGGGGTCGCTCTTAATCGCCTTCCAGGGCTCGCTGTCGGCCAGGTACTTGTTGCCTATTCGTGCAATCGTCATAGCATCTTTGAGCGCCTCGCGGAAGCGATATGTCTCGATGTTGTGCTCTAGCGAACTGCGCACTGCCGCCACCTCGCTCACTGTCTCGCGGTCGAAGTCGGTCATCTCGCCACACTCGGGCGCTACGCCGTCGTAGTATTTGTGTGTCAAGACGAGCGTGCGGTTTACGAAGTTGCCGAGGATTGCGACTAGCTCGTTGTTGTTGCGAGCCTGATAGTCGCGCCAAGTGAAGTCGTTGTCTTTGGTCTCGGGGGCATTTGCGCAGAGCGTGTATCGCAACACATCCTCCTTGCCAGGAAACTCGTCGAGATACTCGTGAAGCCACACCGCCCATCCTCGTGAGGTTGAGATCTTGTCGCCCTCTAGGTTTAGGAACTCATTTGCAGGGACATTCTCGGGTAGTATGTAGTCGCCGTGCGCGCGCAACATTGCAGGGAAAACGATGCAGTGAAACACAATGTTGTCCTTGCCGATGAAGTGGACGAGTTTGGTATCCTCGCTCTTCCAGTAGCTCTCCCAGTCGGGCGTAAGATCCTTTGTAGCAGATATATAGCCAATCGGAGCGTCGAACCACACATATAGTACCTTACCCTCGCCACCCTCTACAGGCACGGGGATTCCCCAGTCGAGATCGCGACTCACGGCACGCGGATGTAGCCCTCCGTCGATCCAGCTCTTGCACTGACCGTAGACGTTGGATTTCCACTCTTTGTGACCCTCTAAGATCCACTCACTCAGGAACTTCTCGTGCTGATCGAGTGGCAGATACCAGTGCTTCGTCTCCCTCATCTCGGGCTGTGCACCCGACAGCGCACTCTTTGGGTCGATCAACTCCTCGGGCGAGAGGGTCGAGCCGCAGCGCTCACACTGATCGCCATACGCCTTCTCGTTGCCACACTTTGGGCAGATGCCAGTGATGTATCTGTCGGCGAGGAACGTCTTCGCCTCAGGGTCGTAGTACTGCTCCGAGCTCTTCACGACGAACTTGCCCTCGCGCTCTAGCTTCGAGAAGAAATCCGACGCCGTAGCAGCGTGTGTTGCCGACGACGTGCGCGAGTAGATGTCAAACGAAATACCAAGTCTCGAAAACGACTCGCCGATAAGCGTGTGGTATCTGTCGACGATCTGCTGCGGAGTCACCCCCTCGCGTTTCGCCTTGATTGTGATTGGCACACCGTGCTCGTCGCTACCGCAGACCCACTTCACGTCGCGCCCTCTTCCGCGTAGGTATCTTACATATATATCCGATGGGATGTAGACACCAGCCAGGTGTCCGATGTGTACACCTCCGTTGGCGTATGGGAGCGCCGAGGTGACAAGGTATCGTTTGTATTCTTTAGACATTGTGTTTATTACTTCGATTGTATATTTACATTTTACAGTCAAAGGTACAAATTTTTCCCTATAAACATAGAGTATTAGGGGGTAAAATGATTTTTTTTGTATTTTTTTCGCAATTTACTTGCACAGTATTTTTTTTTGCCATATCTTTGCCAACGCAAAAGGGAACAAACCCGATGCAAAAGTTCTCAAAGTGCAGCGCCCAGAACGGCAAAGCAGTTGAAAATGTAATGCGGAAATAGCTCAGTTGGTAGAGCACAACCTTGCCAAGGTTGGGGTCGCGAGTTCGAGTCTCGTTTTCCGCTCACAGCAAAGAGTGATCAACAGATGATGTTGGTCACTCTTTTTTTTGCTCCCAATAGGACTTCGCCCTACACGTCAGCCTTACACATTTGCCCTACACATTCGCCCCAGTCCCGTGCGTTATAAACACCTGTTCATAACCTCTAATAAGTTGTTAACAATTGCTGTTGATAACAAGGGCTGCCACATCTTTCGACAGGCAGCCCTTGCTGTGTATATATCTGATTTGTAGCTATATCTACGACCTGATCTGTGCGCCACACTTATTCTCGAACTGGCGTTGTAGATTGTTCATAACCTTGTCGATAACCTTGTCGACAAGTGTCTGAGTTTTATCCTCGAGTGTAAACCCTAGTGCATACGATTTTTTGCCTGCAGGGAGTTTGTCGCCCTCATACACGTCGAACAGGGTGACGCTCTTAAGCAGCTTCTTCTCTGTCTGGAACGCCACGTCGCGCAGTGCGGAGAAGGTGACGCCCTTGTCGATGAGTAGCGCTAAGTCGCGCTTCACCTCGGGGTATTTCGAGAGCTCCGCAACGGTGATCTTGTGTTTCTTTGTCGACTTAACGACGGCGTCGAAGTCGACCTCCGCGTAGAACACGTCGCGCTTCAAACCGAAGTCGCCCCTCAGCTTGCTCGACACGATACCCATCTGCAACAGCTCCTTGCCGCCAAGTTTGTAGCTCTGTCCCTCGGCGAATAGTCCGTTCTGGAGGCTCTCCTCCTTGCAGCTATATATATCGATTCCAAATCTCTTCAATAGCCTCTCGATCATCTCGCGCAGTGTGAAGAACGACGCCTCCGCACTCTTCGACCTCCACGACGTAGGCGATGCTGCGCCCGTCACGGCGATTGCCAGGCGATAGCTCTCACGATATGGAGCCAACGGACGCTCCTCGCTTGCAGCCTCCGCATTGAAGAAGTAGCAGTTGCCAAACTCATAGATCCTAAGATCTCCGTTCTTGCGGTTTGCATTGAGCTCCACCGCCTCCAGCGTGTTGAATAGCAGTGTCTGGCGCAATACGTTGAGATCCAAGCTGAGTGGATTGAGCATCTTCACGCACCTGTCGGCAGGATACCCCTCCAGCTCGTCGTAGTAGCTCGACTTTGTGAGCGAGTTCGACATTATCTCGGTGTATCCGTTTGCGCTCATATAGTCCGCCGCCATATTCATTAGCTTGTTCTTGTCGGGGCGTGGCGCATACGATATTGTCGAGCGCACCGCTGTCGGGATCTCGATGTTGTTGTAGCCATAGATTCTCAAAATATCCTCCACTAAGTCCGCCTCGCGCTGTACATCGACCTTGTAGGGAGGAACTGCGACGCTGAGCACTGCCCCCTCGCGCGACTCGATCTTGACGTCGAGCGCTTCGATGATTCTGATTATCTCCTCGTCGCCAATCTCCTTGCCGATCAGCGAGCGTGTGCGATCCATCGAGAGCTCGAAGCGGAAATCCTCGACTGATGCACCACTCACCTCGACTATCTCGCTAGCGATCTCGCCACCTGCCAACTCCTTATATAGTAGTGCGGCGCGCTTCAGAGCATATATCTGAATATTAGGGTCAATTCCACGCTCATATCTAAACGACGCGTCGGTGTTGAGTCCAAATCTCTTCGCCGTCTTACGCACCCATACAGGATTAAAATATGCCGACTCGATGATGATGTCGGTGGTGTCGTCGCTAACGCCTGAGTCCAGACCGCCAAAGACGCCTGCGATACACATCGGACGCTCCGCCGAACAGATCATCAGATCCTGCGAGGTCAACGATCGCTCCACGCCGTCGAGCGTGACGAACTTCGTCCCCTCGTCGCAGGTCTTGACCACTATCTTACGACCCTCGACCCTCTGTGCGTCGAATGCGTGGAGCGGTTGCCCCAACTCGTGTAGCACATAGTTTGTTATGTCGACTAGGTTGTTCTTGGGGTTTATACCCGCCGCGCGCAGACGATTCTGCATCCACTCGGGCGATGGTGCGATCTTGCAACCCTTCACCGCGATGGCTGAGTAGCAGGGTGCCGCCTCCGCGTTCTCGACAACCACCTCGATGGGCATTGCGTTGCTCTGTGTAGCAAACTCCTCGACGCTCGGCATAACAACACTCACCTCCTCGCCGCGGCTGCGCAGATAGGCGACAAGATCCCTCGCCACACCGATGTGCGACGCTGCGTCGACACGATTTGGCGTAAGTCCCACCTCGATCAAGTAGTCATCCTCTATACCGAAGAGCTCCTTTGCGCTCATTCCGACAACGGCGTCGGCGGCGAGCTCCATAATCCCTGCGTGGTCGGTTCCGACCCCCAACTCATCCTCTGCGCACAACATACCGAGCGACTCGACGCCGCGGATCTTCGACCTCTTGATCTTAAACTCCTCGTCACCTCCATCAGGATAGAGTACAGCACCGACCGTTGCGCAGACTACCTTCAGCCCCTGGCGACAGTTCTCCGCACCACAGACAATCTGCAATGGAGCCTCCGCACCGACGTCAACCGTCGTAACGTGGAGGTGGTCAGAGTCGGGATGGTCGACACAGGTCAACACCTCGCCGACGACGACGCCAGCGAGACCTCCCTTTATTGTCTCGATCTTCTCGAACCCCTCAACCTCAAGTCCGATCTCAGTGAGGATCGTTGCGATCTCCTCTGCCGAGAGCTTAGTCTCGACGTAGCTCTTCAGCCAATTGTATGATATATTCATCGTTGTGAAATTATTTTTTTGCTCTCATTAACCCACAAAGTTACAAAAAAAAGTGGAGTGTCACCAAAAGTTATCGAAAAACTTTGGCGACACTCCGCAAATCAATATAACGAGGCTCTACTAATAGTCCTCAAACTCGCAGGATATTGTGTCCTACAGCTATCGAGTGCCGAAAAAGATCAAAATCATACCTATTAAGATAAAGAGCAGATCGAGTGCTTTGGACTTTAGGTTGCGTTCGCCAAACAGCAGTGCGCCACACCCAAACGACACCAACACCGAGCTGCGCCTAACCATCGAGACGATGGAGATCATCGCATCGGGGCGTTCCAGAGCATAAAAATATGCCATATCTGCCATCGACAGCAACACCGAGATGCAGGGTATTGCCCAGCTCCACCGAAACGGAGTAGTCTCGTGTCGTCGTGGCAACCACAGCAGTGTCACCACAATCGACATCAACACTAGCTGGTAGAAATTGTACCACCCCTGAACAAATATTGGATTCAGCGTCTGCATAATATGTTTGTCGTAGAGTCCGCTCACAGCCCCCATAACGGCTGCACCTGCCAACATCATAACCCACACATTGCCGCCAAACGAGATCCCCTCCTTGCGGCTCGATCGGCTCAGCAAGAAGAGCGAGAAGAACGACAGCGCAACACCTGCCGACTGCCACCCATTCAACCGCTCGCCATAGATCACCATCGCACCGACCAGCACCATCATCGGGCGCGTGGCGTTGATAGGTCCTACCAGCGTCAGCGGTAGATGTTTGATCGCGAAGTAACCCATTATCCACGACGAGAGGACGATGCACGCCTTGAGCATAACAGCCAAGTGCGCCCCCAGATCACCCCTCTCGCCCTCGAAGATAGTCCCGTCGAACCACCCCAACCCACACTCCGCAGAGAGCAGCATTGGCGAAAAGAGAAGTGTCGAGAAGAGTGTGTTGAGCAACAAAACAGGCAGCACAGCATTCGCCGTAACCGCCTGTTTTTTAGCCACATCATACAAACCCAACAGCGCCGCTGAGAGGAATGCTAATAGTAACCACATATTTTCTAATTTTACAATTCGTCGCTATAGACAGCCCCTGGCAGATCGTGAAGATTATACCTCGACGCCATCGACATACCATACGCTCCTGCCGACTTCATAGTCAGGAGGTCGCCACGCTTGGTGGGGCGCAACGAGATGTTCTCCGCAAATAGATCGGTCGACTCGCAGGCTGTTCCCACGACGGTGTATTTCGAACGAAGATCCGAATTAGAGCTAATGTTCTCGATGTTGTGGTACGAACCATACATCGCAGGACGCACCAACTCCGTCATACTCGCGTCGACAATTACGAGGCGACGACCCGTTGCAGTGGTCTTGTTGAAGAGCACCTTCGTGATAAGCTCGCCACACTCGCCGACGATCGAACGACCAAACTCAAAACGTACGTCGCACTCTCCGACACGCAGGTGGTTGTTGACGATCGAAAACAACGATGCAAAGTTCGGAATAGGCTCATTCTCAGGCACATCATAGTTGATACCCAATCCGCCTCCGACGTCGACAAACTTAAATGTGAAGCCCAAACGGTTGAGGTTCTCGACAATAACGTTCGCCTTGTTGCACATATTCTCAAACACGTGAAGCTCGCGGATCTGAGAGCCGATGTGGATATGGATACCTATTATATTGAGACTCTTGAGCGACTTGATGTGCTCCGCGTGCTCCATAACCTCCTCGTACGAGATACCGAACTTGCTGTCTGCCTGACCCGTGTCGATGCAGGCGTTGGTCTTGGGGTCGATGTCGGGGTTGATGCGTAGTGCAACATCTGTCACCACACCCTTAGATTCTGATATAGAGTTGATTACGTCTAGCTCCTCTAGCGACTCGCAGTTGATCGCGAGGATCTTCTGGTCGATGGCGTACGCTAGCTCCTTGTCGCGCTTGCCCACACCTGCATATACGATGCCGCGAGGGTCAAATCCAGCCTCGATCGCCTTCTGCAACTCGTTGCCGCTGGCGCAGTCGATGCCCAATCCGTACTCTTTGATGACGGCTAGAACCCTGTCGTCGTAGTTTGCTTTGATGGCGTAGTGCACCTTGTAGCCATACTTCTTCGACTCGTAGACTACACTCTCCAACGTCTGGCGGAGTAGACCGATGTCATAAAGGTAGAATGGAGTCTCCATCCCCTGCAACTTATCTGCTATTTGTCTGCTTAACATATCATTTAATTTTTCTATACGAGCGACAAATATAGTGAATTTTGTCTGAACGCAAGACATATTTTGCAAAAAAATGTGGTTAAGTGACTTATTTCCAAAATATATCGTTACTTTTGTGGTGATAAATTTAGGCTACAAATCATATGAATATCGAGCTAATAGTCGTTGGCAAGACCGATTCGTCGGAGATGGAGCGCCTCTTTGAGGGGTATGCTAAGCGAGTAAACCACTACTGCAAATTCGCGGTGACAACCCTACCCGACTACAAGGGCGGACGGGGCTCGTCGCCCAAGATGCAGCGCAAGGTGGAGGGTGAGGCTATACTTAAGCAACTCTCTGACTCAGACTATGTTGTGCTGCTCGATGAACGAGGCACACAATACCGCTCAGTGGAGTTCGCACAGTGGTTGCAGAAGAGGCTCAACAGCGGCGTTAAGAGGCTCGTGCTGATTGTTGGCGGAGCGTTCGGATTCTCGGAGGAGGTCTACTCGCGCGCCAATGGCAAGATAGCACTCTCGGCGATGACCTTCACCCACCAATTCGTGAGAGTGATCTTTGCCGAGCAGATATACCGCGCCTTCACTATATTAAAAAACGAACCTTACCACAATGAGTAGACATATCCCCGTCATAGCGATCCTCGCCCCCAACACATTGATGGGCATTGGGCTGCGTTCGATCCTTGAGAAGATGTTGCCATTCGCAGCCTTCAAGGTGTGTGGCGACTTTGCGGAGATCGCGGAGTCATCGTCTGAGGAGTTGTTTCACATCTTCGTCACGGCAAACATCGTCGTCGAGCATCGCGACTACTTCGAGAGTCGACGCCACAAGACGATCATCCTCACGAGTGGCACGCCCCACGCGCAGCTCATCGAGGGCTATCCGCAGATCAACATAGCTGCGTCGCAGAGCGAGATCGAGGAGGGTGTGCGCAACCTCCACAAGGCGGCACACGGAGGGGGAGCTCCACACGGAGGAGCACACGGAGCTCCACAACCTGCACCCACCAAGGAGGTGCTATCGAGTCGCGAGATCGAGGTGCTGCAGCTCGTTGTCGAGGGGCTCATTAACAAGGAGATAGCCGACCGACTCAACATCGCCCTTGCAACCGTCATCTCGCATCGCAAAAATATTGTCGAGAAGCTCGGCATACGCTCCGTCGCGGGGCTCACCATCTACGCTGTAATGAAGCGATATATCGATATTTAGGGCTTTTTGGTATAGTTGATAGGTAGTGCAGAATGTAGTTCGTTGAGAGAATTGCGCAGTTCGTTGATTATATTTTGATAGTCGATCTTTTGACTATATCTTTGTCATATTAATTTATGTGAAATTTTAATTTAATATGAGATATAGAGAAAATCTACATTCAATTGCCCTGACGCTCTTCGTCGCGCTCCTCCTGTCGTGCAGCTCCAATGCGGAGAGCACCCCGACCCTCGAAAGTGAGATGGCAGAGGTTGTGATAGCGGCAGCAGGCGGCGGCTCGACCCGCACGGAGCTCGACCCCGACGACCTCTCGACAGTGAGATGGAGCGTGGGCGACAAGGTTGCTATCTGGGCTACGGGCGAGAGCGACAACACCACACCCCTCGTTGGCGAGGAGTTCACACTTAGATACTACGGCTCGGAGTACGACCACGCAGAGTTCTCGTCGTCGATCACGCCTATGTCGGAGGATCAGCGCTACAGCTACAAAGCATTCTACCCCTACACCTCGTCGCTCAGCGGCACGAGTGTGACATACAAAATCCCTGCGTCGCAGAGCGGTGAGTATGATGGTTCGCTCGACTTCAGAGTTGCCGACGCAGTCTTGGGCTCAGCGCTCAGCACCTCGACGATGGGTGGCTGCGAACTCTCGTTTCGCGCACTTACGCACGTTTTGAAGATCTCGATCCCCGATGGTTACAATGATCTAGGTGTGGAGGTTAAGGAGCTCCGTGTGACGCTTCCTGCCGACGTCGCAGGTGTCGTATCGTTCGATATGGCTAACACAGAAGCGACCCCCACCATCGCCTCGGGAGCGAGCCAGACTATCTCGCTCATCCCATCGACACCGATAGATGCAGGCGACGGGCAGTCGTTGTGGTTGTTTATCAACCCAATGAGCAACGTCAATGGCACACTCTCGATCACAGGCGTCGGAGTGGGCGACGAACTTGCCTACAGCTACGACATTCCCCTCACCGACCACACCTTCGCCGCAGGTCACATCACCCCCATCTACACCGCCATTGGCGAGGAGATACCATCGACGACGATCGAGCTCAACGTATCGAGCAGCAACATAGGCGAGGATCTAACCTACGTACACCTCACAGCCCCCACGGGCGGAGTCTTCAAAGAGAGCGGCGAGAGTACATATACGATAGCCAACGACGGCACAGGGCTCTACAAGGCGAGCTACATAACCGACGACTACCACCAATATTTCAACGGCAAGACGATCTCGGTCGAGTATGAGTCGGCGAACACCCTTATCTCCAATAGCAGCTACAACCTCGCGCTAACCTCGATCACCGAGAACGAGGTCAACGCATTTACGCGCACGATGCCCTACATATTGTATCAGGACTTCGGCTCAATAACATTGTATACGCAGTACGACGGCGATCTCAACCTCGACTACCCAAGCGTCGGAGGTACAACTCTCGCCAATGGAGATAAAGGTATGGTTCACCTCAGCGGATGTGGATTGTCGGATTGGTACGCAACGCGTGTCGGCACGTCGGCAAAGACAGCGGTTCGAATCTGTTCGAGGTATCAGTCGGGAGGAGGTTCGACCATCGGAGGTGCTGTTGGTGGAACGACAAACGACTCGGCACAGATCATATCGCCCAAACTATCATACCTAAAAGCGGGGGCGACGATTCTCGTTACATATAACTTCAAGGGTGGGCGCTACTCAGCCTATAAGACAGGAATGTTTGGCGGTTGGTCATATAGCGCAACCAACGACCTCGACCCCTACGGAAGTGCACTCTACAGCCTGGGAATAGCTACATCATCTCCGCCTAGTTCGGGCTTGCTGGTGGGAGGCGAATCCGATGATTTGACCAATTATATATCTAGCGAACGACTAGCCGACACATATGGTACAAATATCAACGGCACACAGGCCTACACCTCCATAACTAACAATGGCAGCCAGAAAATCACCGCTAATGGCGGAGGGGCGACACGACTTGTCTGGACAGTGGCTAACGATTACGCGCGTCAAGATTTTTGGGGTGTCAACGGAAACTTCTGGTTCTACCTCGATAATGTTGTAGTCACAATAGCAAAATAAGAGACGACGATGAATAGAATACATATATTATATATGGCGGCGCTGCTACTCGCAACGAGCTGCACCAAGAGCGCCTCGACTAGCGACGAGCCCAACATCGGCTACGGACGCCTTGCGATAGAGTTCTCGGCAGATAGCGCCATCACGATGACGACGACTCGCTCCGATAGCGACAAGTACTATCTCGACGCGGCTCTGATCCCGTCACAGGAGGAGTTTGTGCTAACCATCGAGGGTAGCTACATCGACTCCGAGAGCGGCGAGACGAAGCAACTATCGCGCAGCTACGAGAATCTCGAGGCATACAACACAGCCGAGAGCCTGGATGGCGAAACAGCACCTCCGACGCTCCCTGCTGGCGACTACACATTCACCCTCAGCGACGGCGGCGACACAGCCGAGGAGAGCGCGATGAACGTATGTTTCAGCGGCTCAACCTCTATCACACTCTATGCGCAGGACTTCGACGCCACGGCGTGCGTCACTGTCTCGATGCAGAATGCAGCTATAGCGCTCGAGACGAGCGAGTACTTCGACGGCTACTTTGCTGGCGGTGCGACTCTAAAGCTCTCGACTGAGGGCGGTGCGTCGATCAGCTACGACTCCGACGATTACGACGAGCAGACAATCCTCTTCGTAGCCCCCTTGACAACGCTATACCTTGAGGGCACAGCCACCAAGCAGGCACCGACGGAGGATCCAGAGAGCGCCCCGACAGTCACATTCGTCAAGAGCGAGATCGGTTCTACCACAGCAGGGACACTCTCGCGCGTGGTGGTCGACGCAGCTGAGGCTGGCGGCGGCAAGATCTCGATAATACTCGACGACACTATCACCGAAATCATATATGAGACAATCGAGCTCAATCCAATTCAGTAATCACAGCGTAAGCAACAAATAGAAGATACGACAATGAGAAAAATCCTACAAAGAGTTATATCGCTCGCCGCAGCCGCAGCGTTTCTGCTCACCGTGGCATCGAGCTGCGACGGAACGGATGCTAACTTCAACACACCCGACAATGTTATCGAACCGAGCGACATCATCGACCCCTACAGCAATGGCTACATATCGTTCAGCAACGTAGCGCTATCGGTAGAGATCGAGGACGAGAACTTCAACGACAACAAGTCGGGCGAGTATGAGGCGAGCAACAAAGTAGCCTCCAGAGCTGACGAGAGCACCGACGAGAATACCGACGAGAGCACCGACGAGAGCACCGACGATAGCACCGACGAGAGTTCGACGATCGACACCGGCAGCTTCATCGTTACACTCACCCAAGAGTCTACAGGCACAGTTGTCTACGACAAAACATACGCTGAGGTGTTGCAGGAGAGCGATTTGCTGACTTTGTCGGCTGGCTACTACACGCTCTACGTTACCTCGGATCGTGTGATCTCCTCGACAGCGTGGGGCAAGCAGGTATATGCATCGAGCCAGACGCGTCTTGTGGTGGGCGACGAGAATGTGACATCGTTGGGGAGTATCGTATGCCGACTCGCGACGATCAAGAGTCAAGTGACGCTCGCAGCCGATATGAAGGCGCTGTTCGACACCTCGGATAGTGCAGCAACCCCCCTCACCGTCACACTCACCTATGGCGACGAGGCGCTCACCTACGACCTCGACAAACTCTACTCGACAGATAAAACCGACGACGAGAATGCCGCCAACGCAGGCTACTTCGCACCGCAGGATGGTGTGAACTCGATCGTCGTGACGCTTGAGGGTATGTACAACTCCGCTGCCGCCAACGATAGCGCCAACTACATACCTATCAACTGGACGCAGACGATCACCAACGTCAAGGCTGGACAGTCGCGTATGATCTCGATCAAGTTCGACAACTACGACTCTGGCAACATACAGATAACGCTAGAGGTGCAGGAGTGGATCTACGAATCAGCACTGGGGGTCGACATCTTCACGCAGTCGTTCGCCCTCTCGCTCAGCGAGGATAAACTCTTCGACCCCGACTCGCAGACCAGCGACGTGGGAGCACCCGTGCTCTCGTTCATCAGCGGCTGCAGCTCTGCGGACGACATATATGAGATCACCGAATATACGTTCAACGAGGCGAGCGAGACATACTCGCCAATCTACTGCGCTATGCTCACCCCCGAGTCGGGATCGACTGTCAAGAGCGCATCGGTTATCGTGAGCTCGACAAATGGTCTGTTCATATCGGCTATTGAGGAGGCAGGCTACGACGACTATACGATCGACATATTTGGCGGCAGCGCCTCGACGAATGGCTCTAGCAGCTACGTCTCTGCGTTGGAGAACTCTATGACGAGCGAACTTACGTTGACCTTGAAGTATAGCGCCATCCGCGCCCTCTACAACTACTCGGGCACACACACCTTCACACTAGTTGTCACCGACAGCGAGAACCGCACATCATACACCAACCTCACCATCGAGGTTGTATCGACCGCAGGACCTACGATCCTATGGGATGGGGGCGAGTTTGGTGTCTACCAGGAGATCACAACTGCGGAGGCGCTCAACGTGGTGTTGAAGATCTCGTCGAACAGCGGCATCGAGTCGCTCAAGATCAAGTTCACGAGCCCTGTGCTCACGGTGGATATGCTCGAGGCGCTCAGCCTCGCGGAGGAGATCGACATTGCGCAGACCGCGACTACGGCGATGGCGGATCGACTAACGGAGCTAGGAATACCCTCCGACAAAGCGGTCTACGGCAAGACATATCTTGAGGTCGACATCTCCACCTTTATGCCACTCCTGGCGGAGCTTCCCTACACCCAACCTGCCGCCTACACCGACTTCCAGATCACCGCGGCTGACGCCAACGGAGAGACGATTGAAACACTGATGGTGGTGAGATACTACACCGACGCGGAGATAGCCAATAACAGCAAGTAACATAACGAATTAAGGAGCGAACAATCGTGAATAGAATAGCAAAATATAGTTTCCACTGGATCGCGGCAGCCGCCCTGATCCTCGCCGCGAGCTGCACCAAAACGCCCGACGAGGGCTACACAACCTATGGCGAGGGCGAGGGGTGTGTGGAGCTGTCGATAGCTCTCGACCAGACGCGATCGGCCGACAACAGCGCGCTCGACAACAGTGTGCTGAAGATCTACGACTGCGACGATCGTCTCGTCAGACGATATGAGCCAGCAACGGAGATGCCCGAGTCGATCTACATCCTCGCGGGCGACTACACAGCGACACTCCTCGTGGGCAACCAGAGCAGTGTCACAACCGACTCGTCGCAGATCAGCTACTCTGGCGAGTGCGAATTTGAGGTTACAGAGCTCGCCACCTCGCAGATCGTGCTCAACTGCCCGATGCTCAACAGTGTCGTGGATGTTGCGTTCGACACGACAATCGACGAGTCGTTGCAGCAGGGCTACACTCTCCGTATGGTCGCAGTCGTTGAGGGCGAGAGCTACTCGGAGGAGAGCTACGGCGCGAGCGATGCGATCAAGATGGAGCAGACAGAGAGTGGCGCCACCTACTTCATCATCCCCGATGGCTATAACCTTGCGTGGCAGTTCGAAGGGGTTAAGGAGTCGACAACGGGCGAGACGACGAGCGTCGTTGGTAGCGGCACTATCGCGAAGCCTGTGGCTGGCAAGAAGTACTCGCTAACGTTCAAATATACGACATATCTGGAGGTTACATCGCTTCTGCTCGATGTAGACACCTCGACCGACGACTTCGACGACTCGATGGAGTTCACGCCGCAGCCGATCATCACACCCCTCAACTTCGAACTCGGCACTTCGTATCTCCCCAACCAGGATTTCACCCTCTCGATAGTGGGTCTCAACACCCTCTCGGAGGTGGAGATTGTAGCTGGCGAGACGACTATATCTCCGCTCGTTGGCGGTAGTGTGGTGGGTGTTGAGGGTGCTACATACACCAAGAGTGACGATATGAATGGCGTCTTGACACTCTCGCCATCGCTCTTCGGCAACTACGCCTTCGGAGGCGAGCAGGTCGCAACGGTCAAGGTGACTGACATCGTCGATGCCTCGAGAACTACGACAATGGCGATCTCCACAACAGGTATCACCTCGCTCTCGAACCCCAACTACTGGACAAACGTAGCGACCATATCGGCTGTGGTTGTCGACGAGGCGGCATCGGTTGTGACGATAGAGTATCGCAACGTTGGTGCTACAGATTGGTATAGCGCAACAGCCACCAAGGGCGAGGGCAACACCTACTCGATCGAGACTGCAGCAGACTGGAGCGCAGGCTCCAACAGTGTTGCGACGATCTACACCCTCGCATTCGGCATCTCGCCTGCCAACAGCTACGAGGCACGTGTGACAGTCGACGGCAAGAGCCAACCCACGGCGACGCTCGTGACTGACGACTCGGGGTGTCAAACTATCCTCGACGGCTCTGTGCCGAATGGTCTGAGCTGCTATGGCGAGAACACTAGCTCGAGCAGCAGCAGCTGGTGCAGCGGTAACAACTCCTATGCGCTCGCACCCCTCTGTAGCTACGGAGCCTACGGCGGCGAGGCTTGTGCATACCTCGCGTCGACAACGGCAGCGGGTAAGTTCGCCGCAGGAAATATAGTCTATGGACAGTTTAACTTCGCGAGCTTTACGGGAACGATGAGCTTCGGTCAGGCTTTTGCGTGGACGTCTCGTCCCAAGTCGTTGAAGGTGCGATATGGCGCTGTGGTCAACACGATGAGTAGCAGCTACACTAGTAGCTACCTCTCGGAGGGCGACACCGATCCTGCTCGTATCTATATCGCTATAGTCGACTGGAGCAGTCGCCACGAGGTCGAGGCGGGATCGAGCGGATCATCCAACACCTGGAACCCCGAGGGGCAGACAAAGACCGACGAGGGTAATATCATCGGTTACGGATCGGCGTACATCTCGAAGTCGACAGAGTCGTCGACGCTGGAGGATCTGGAGATCGACATACTCTACTACGACACTGTGACGAAGCCCTCGAAGAGTATCTCGATCGTCATATCGTGCGCCGCGAGCGCCTATGGCGACTACTTCTCGGGTTCGACGGGCAACCGCCTGTGGGTCAAAGATTTTGAGCTAGGATACTAAACACGAGCAACGCACAATGATGAAAAAAAATCTATTCGCGACACTGCTCGCAACACTCTCGATACTCCTCTCGTCGCACGCTGCGCAGAGCCATCAATATGCCAACGACGCTATCGACTCGCTCAACGCAAGCCGCGCCGATGAGATCGCAGCACACCGTCTCAACCGCGGAATTGTGCAGCTCGACAACACCTTCGCACCGCGAGACCAGTGGGTAGTGGGATTCACCGCCTCCTACTCGACGCACATCAACGACAACTACTCGCTAACGTTGATTGAGGGGATCAGCTCCGACGGCTACACGTTCAACGCGAGCCCAATTATAGCCTACACATTCAAGGATAATATGGCGGCAGGAGTGAGATTCGAGTATGGACGCTCACGCCTACGTCTCGACACGGCAGGAGTCAGCGTCGGCGACTCATTTACGCTCGACATAGTCGACTACTACATCCTCCAACATAACTTCACCGCTATGGCGATCCTACGTCAATACATACCCCTCGGTGTCACCAAACGATTTGCACTCTTTGCCGAGACGCGTCTTGAATTTGGTGGCAATCGTGCGAAGTTTGCGTTTGATCAACCTGTGGTGGGTACATTCTCGAAGGGCTACTCGGTGGGTTTAGGTGTTGTCCCTGGAATTGTCGCATTCGCCACCAACAATGTGGCGTTCGAGATCACGGTTGGTATGCTCGGTGTCGGATATAGCTACACGGAGCAGATCCATAATCAGGTATATGTGGGCGAAGTGGAGAGCACGAACCTGAGTTTTAAGCTCAACTTGCTCTCGATAGGTCTGGGTGTAGCATTCTATTTTTAACGAGGAGGAGAGATAATGATGATGATAAAGAGAGTATTTGTGGCGCTAGCTATGACCCTTCTGGTCGCTGTAGCAGAGGCGTCGACCGAAACAGTGATCGAGGTCGATTCGCTACATAAATATAAGATAGTAGAGCTGCAGGATGAGATCTATTGCGGCAACCTTATGAATCGTTTCCGCGACCGTCGTGTCGACCGCGAGATCAACAAGAAGAAGTTTATCTTTGCAGGCGAGAAGATCGTAGGACTCACCGCCTCGCACTTCTCGCTCAGTGGCGACAATGCCGACTACCTGCTACTGCTGACCGACATCGACGCCAGCGCCACGATGACGACAATCAAGCCATACGTAGGATACTTCTATCGCGACAATCGTGCTGTGGGAGCGAGGTTTATCTACTCACACCTCAACGGAACAGTCGACGCTACAACGCTCGACTTGGGATCGACCAACGACCTCAGTTTCGACGTGCCCTACGTCTCGCTCGACAGCGAGAGCTACTCTTTCGCCATCTTCCATCGCGCCTATGCTGCACTCGACAATGCAGGTCGCTTCGGAGTATTTGCCGACGTGGAGCTCACCGCAACTACGAGCAATAGCACGTTCGAGTATGAGAGCAGCGACACCATAAATCACACTCTCAGCAAGAGCCGCTCCATTGGGTTGAGTTTCAACCCTGGCATCTGTGCCTTCATAATGCACAATGTAAGCGCCTCGATGTCGTTTGAGTTTGGTGGCGTCGACCTAACGCGTATCGACCAATACGATGCGGCAGGCGAGTTTGTTGGGTCGCGTACGTCGTCGAAGATGAAGTTTATGTTCAACGTGTTGGCTGTAAACCTAGGTTTCACAATACACATTTGGTAGAGGAGAGAGCTATGAAAATTGGATTTAGAAGATATATAGTAGGTATGTTTTTTCTCGCTGCGGCGATGATTTCGTCGTGCGTCAAGAACGACATCCCATACCCATACATCGAGTTGTACATCACCAACATCGAGGGCGATGGTTTCTCGCTGCGACGCATCGTCAACAGCGAACGCACCGTCTATCTGACACTCGACGAGACGACCGACATCGAGAGCGTCAACATAACATCTGTCGACTATAGCGAGGAGGCGAAAATATCGAAGGATATAGTGGGGGAGTTCGACCTCACAAATCCTCTCAAGACTACGCTCTACCTCTATCAGAGTTATGAGTGGCAGATCGTTGCGGAGCAGAGCATCGACTACGCCTTCAACGTGTCGGGTCAGATCGGCGCAGAGAGGATCGACCGCGACCTGCTCACGATCGACGTCGACGTCAACGAGAACACCATCGACCTGCAGAACGTAACTATCAACGATCTCAAACTCGGTGGCGAGGGTGTCACCACCTACTCACCCACCATCGAGGAGCTTATGCAGCGCGACTACTCGGGTGTAGTGAGGGTAGACGCCACATCCCACAACCGCACAACGAAGTGGAGCATCCGCCTCCACCCCGTCACCCCAACAGTCGAACTCACTGCCGACGCGTGGGGCAGAGTGGCGTGGCTGAGCGCTACGGGCGACACGACCAACCCTGAGAGCTGCTACTTCGAGTATCGTGAGGTGGGCGGCACGTGGGTCAAGGTCGAGAGCGACATCGTCTCAAGCGGTATCTTCGAGGCGTGTGTGACAGGTCTCACCCCCGAGAGCGACTACGAGTTCATCGCCTACGCCGAGTCGGTTGCGTCGTCGGTGTCGGAGCAGACTACGGAGAGCACACCGCAGCTCCCCAACGGCGGATTCGAGGAGTGGCAGACTATCGGAAAGATAATATTCCCCTACCTCACAGAGGAGTATTGGGGCACAGGTAACACAGGCTCGACAACTGTAGGAACGACAAACGTAACTGAGTCCGACGACGCGGAGATAGCACCCAACACGACAGGCAGCTACTCGGCTCTCCTCAGCTCCAAAGACATAGTGACAGTCCTCGCTACGGGCAACATATTCACTGGTAGCTTCTCCAACACCAACGGCACCTACGGAGTCATTCGAATGGGACGCCCCTTCACGCAGCGCCCTCTGCGACTAGAGGGATGCGCCAAGTATATATGCGGAGAGGTGACACACACAAATACAATGTGGGGTGATCCGAAGATCGCTAAGGGCGAGAGCGACCAGGGAATGATCTACATAGCGCTCGGCACCTGGACAAAGGAGAAGTATGGCTACGACGGCGGCGGCACACTCCGCGGCACAGACATATCGCCTGTCGCAGCCGACACAAGCGCCGAGAGAACATTCTTCGACAACGAGGCGATCGACATAATCGCATACGGAGAGAAGATATTCACCTCAGACGAGGATTGGTCGAACTTCTCCATCGAGCTCGACTACCGCGACCTGACCGACTCAAACGGCAACATAGTCACCCCAGCACACAGCCGCGTGCCAACACACATAATCATCACCGCCGTTAGTTCACGATATGGCGACTACTACACAGGTAGCAAGTATAGCCAAATGTGGCTCGATGACTTCGAACTGATCTACGAGTAGAGGCGTATAGTTGAGTAAGTGGTGGGGAGTGCGAAGTACCCCGATAATTGTCGCACCAAAAGTAGCTGCAAGCTAGTTTGCCGCCTGCGCGGTGTTAGCGCACTCCCCATTTTTTTTGTAGGTTTACCTTACAATTTATAGTTTCAATACCGAATATATGTATATCTTTGTGGGATAAAAATTCAACTATTATGTATCAAACAGGTATTGTAACGGTGCTTTTGCTGGTCGTTGCCAATGTATTTATGACCTTTGCGTGGTATGGTCATCTCAAACTTCAGCAGACGGGGTTTAGTGCTAACTGGTCGATTGTTGCGGTGATTATTTTTTCGTGGTTGATCGCCTTGGCGGAGTATGCGTTTCAGGTTCCAGCCAATAGGATGGGGTTTGTGGGCAACGGAGGTCCCTTCACGCTGATGCAGCTAAAGGTGATGCAGGAGGCGATCACTCTGGTTGTTTTCACCTTGATAGCCAACACCTTGTTTCAGGGGAGTGAGCTGAGGTGGAATCACCTTGTGGCGTTTATGTTGCTCATTGGTGCTGTCTATTTTGTATTTCTTCCCTCGTCGAAGTAGAGAATCTCAAAACTTTTTTGTAATTTTGGCGAACAACCGAGACAAAACTTAGACCACCAACAGAGAGATTATGAGAGCAACCGACGTTATTCTACAAGAGATTGAGAACTATATAGTTCAGATCAATATCCCCACAGAGCCAGAGAGGCTCTATGAGCCAATCCGTTACACCCTTGCCGAGGGTGGCAAACGTCTGCGACCTATGCTGACGATGTTAACCCATCAGATCTATAGCGACAATACACAGGAGGCGTTGCCAGCTGCGGCTGCTGTCGAGGTGTTCCACAACTTCACGTTGCTGCACGACGACATAATGGATAATGCGGCGACGCGACGCGGCAAGCCATCGGTTCACGTCAAGTGGTCGGAGAATGTAGCGATCCTCTCGGGAGACGTGATGATGATCCTCGCCTACCGTTTGCTCTCGGATCTAAAGTCGCCTCAGCTGCCGCGTATCCTCGAGGTGTTCAACACGATGGCGACGCAGGTGTGTGAGGGGCAGCAGTACGATATGGATTTCGAGACGCAGGATAAGGTTGCGGTGGTGGAGTATATGAATATGATAGAGCTAAAGACGTCGGTGTTGCTCGGTGGCGCAACCCTCATTGGGGCGATCCTGGGTGGGGCTGACGAGCGCGACTGCACGACACTGCAGCGCTTCGCGACGGAGCTAGGTCTAGCGTTTCAGCTCCAGGACGATCTACTCGACTCCTATGGCGACGAGAGGCTCGGCAAGGCGATCGGAGGCGATATATTGGAGGGTAAGCAGACATTCCTGAAGATTATGGCTATGAGCCGTGCCGACGATGCCGACCGCAACACGCTCCGCTCGCTACACCGCAACAAGGAGGTGAGCGATAGCATCAAGATTTTGACTATCAAGGATATATACGATGCGCTCGACGTCGTGCGAACGACCGAGCAGCATATCTACACACGCTTTGAGCGTGCCATCTCGCTCCTCGACAACCTATCTGTCGATCCTGCGAAGGTGGTTCAGCTCAAAGAGTATGCTCGCTGTCTTATGAACCGCGAGAAGTAACAAGATAAAGAGACGATGAAGAGAGAAGATATAGAGATAATGGCACCCGTAGGCTCCTACGAGTCGTTGCACGCTGCGATCAATGCTGGCGCCAACTCCATCTACTTCGGTGTGGAGCAGCTCAATATGAGGGCTAAGTCGGCAGCAAACTTTACGTTGGAGGATCTGGCGCAGATTGTCGCGATATGCCGCGAGAGTGGCGTCAAGAGCTACCTTACGGTCAACATCGCGATCTATGGCGACGAGCTCGCCACAATGCGTATGATCGTTGACCGCGCAAAGGCGGAGGGGATAGATGCCATCATCGCTACCGACTTCGCCGCAATACTATATGCACGCGAGGTGGGTGTGGAGGTTCATATCTCTACACAGAGCAACATATCGAATATCGAGGCGGTTGAGTTCTTCTCGCAGTGGGCAGATGTGGTTGTCTTGGCGCGCGAACTCACCCTAGAGCAGGTCGCTACAATCAGCCGCGAGATTGAACTGCGCGACGTGAGAGGTCCGCGGGGCGAGTTGGTCGAGATCGAGATGTTTGCGCACGGCGCACTCTGTATGTCGATCTCGGGTAAGTGCTACCTAAGTCTACACGAGACAAACTGCTCGGCAAATCGTGGCGCGTGTCGCCAAATATGCCGACGCAAATATACGATTCAGGATATGCAGACGGGAGAGATGCTCGATATGGATGGGCAGTACATCCTCTCCCCCAAGGATCTATGTACTATAGAGTTTCTCGACAAATTTATCGCTGCTGGTGTTCGCGTTCTCAAGATCGAGGGGCGCGCACGTGGGGGCGAGTATGTAAAGCGTGTGGTCGAGAGCTACGACACAGCGTTGAGAGCGCTGGAGAGTGGCGACTACACCATAGAGCTCGTTGAGCAGTTGTCGGAGCAGCTGTCGACGGTCTTTAACCGAGGATTCTGGGGCGGCTACTACGCAGGCAAACCTGTTGCGGAGCAGACGCTGAGCCACGGTTCGTCGGCTACTATGCGCAAGGTTTATGTGGGCAAGGTGACAAACTTCTTCAAGAATCTATCGGTCGCAGAGGTGCTGATCGAGGCGTCACCACTCTCAAGGGGCGACGAAGCACTATTTATGGGGCAGACGACGGGGGTGGTCGAGATGGAGATCGAGACCATTATGTTCGACAACAGAGCCACAGATGAGGTGCGTCAGGGGGCGCTCTGCTCGATCAAGACTTCGAGCGTAGTGCGTCGAGGCGACAAACTCTACAAGATGGTCGACGCGTCGCTCGTCGAGCAGCAGTAACACGTAGTCACCATAATGTTTAGCAGGGATACATATATTAATCGTCGCGCGGCGCTCATCTCACAAATGGGTGCTGGAGGCGGTGTCGTCCTTATACCGGGCAACGAACTTAGCCCCAACTCATATCTCAACAACGCCTACTACTTTCGTCAGGATAGTTCGTTCCGCTACCTCTTTGGGCTCGATCAGCCATCTCTGTGGGGGGTGATAGATCTCGACAGTGGCGAGTCGGCTCTTTTTGGCGACGACATCACGCTCGATGACATAGTCTGGATGGGTGTTCAGCCCACACTTCGCGAGAGAGCTGCCGAGGTGGGCGTGGAGTCGACACACTCCATCAGTGAGCTAATACGCTTCGTATCAGTAGCTAGAGGAGTCGGTCGCAAGATCCATATCCTTCCGCCCTACCGCGGCGAGACGAAGATCGCTCTTGCCAATCTGCTCGACATACCCATCGCAGCCCTTGCCAACAGCCTCTCGCCAGAGCTAATTTTCGCCATCGCGGAGCTGCGTGAATGCAAGAGTGCGGAGGAGATAGAGGAGTTGGAGAGAGCCTACAAAATAGGCTACGAAATGCACACTGCCGCAATGCGAATGACGCGACCAGGTGTCGTCGAACGAGAGATTGGCGGCACACTAGAGGGTATCGCTCGCAGGCTCGGCGCAGGGGTGTCGTTCCCTCCGATCTGCACACAGCACGGTGAGACACTCCACAACGTTGAGCGCGAGGGGGTGCTTCAGTCGGGTCGACTACTCCTCTGCGACGCTGGGGGCGAGACACTCTCGGGCTACTGCTCCGACCACACGCGCACATACCCCGTCAGCGGCAAATTTACTACAATACAGCGCGATATATATAATGTAGCCCTCTCAGCACACGACCACGTGCGGGAGGTAGCACACCCAGGGATGCTATATTCGGATCTGCAACGAGCAACATATCAGCGACTTGCGGAGGGTATGCGTGACTTGGGCTTCGTGAGAGGTTCTACAGACCATATCGTGGAGTCGGGTGCAATATCTATGTTTATGCCCCACGGCGTAGGTCACGGATTGGGGCTTGACGTGCACGACTGCGAAGCGCTGGGCGAGAGAACGTTCGATGTCGA
Source organism: Rikenellaceae bacterium (assembly GCA_047178665.1). Taxonomy (GTDB): domain Bacteria; phylum Bacteroidota; class Bacteroidia; order Bacteroidales; family Rikenellaceae; genus Alistipes. The sequence goes on from JBCQTK010000013.1 coordinate 24,193, forward strand.
ACGCTTCGCCGAGCAGGCAGAGCGCTCCACATCCTGCATCATCCGCTCTAGGTGGGTGTTCCGCGAGGGGAGTGTGCTCACCAACGAACCAGGCATCTACTTCATTCCGGAACTGATCGAGAGGCGTCGCTCAGAGGGGCTCTACAGAGGGGTTGTCGATTGGGATATGGTGTGCAAACATCTCGATTTCGGAGGTATCCGTATCGAGGACGACATTATAATTACAGAGTCGGGGTGCCGTGAGATTGGCGCCGCGGCAGATTTTAAGATTCCGATCACCATTGAGGAGATCCAAACATTTATGAAACAATGATATTTCTATTCCCAACTCCATTTGAGGCAGTAAAATTTTTAGAACTACACCCCGATGCTAAGATCGTTATCTGCGGTGTAGGTATGGCAGCTGCGGCAGCTACGATGGCGGAGATCGCCCCGAAGGCTGCGGGCAAGCGAGTGATCTTGGCAGGTATTGCAGGGTCGTACGACACCGACAAAATAGCTGTAGGTAGCGTCGTGGAGTGCGTGAGCGAACGGATCGAGGAGATGCCAATGCAGTACAGCAGCATCTACCACACCACCCCCCGATGGGGACTCACCGAGGCGAGATCCAACAGCGTCAATCGCTCCAACTGCGAGAGCCACCAATGTGAGGTGGAGAATATGGAGGGTGCAGCTGTTGCCGCCATCTGTCAGAGATTGCAGATCGAATATTCGCAGATCCGCGCCATATCCAACCGTGTAGGCGCAGACCACAGCGAGTGGGAGATAGATAGGGCTGTTGAGGCGTTAACAGACACACTGTCACATATTTACAGTTCAAAATAGAATGAAACTCTACATCTCTCCCTGCCCCAACGACACCTTTATGTTCGATGCGATGGTCAACAATCGTATCGACACGGAGTCTCTCGATCTCGAAGTTGCATACTACGACATCGAGGAGCTCAATACGCGTGCAATGTGTGGCGAGGCGGAGTTCTCGAAGATTAGCTGCGCCATCATCCCACAGATTGCGCAGAGCTATACCATCAGCCGCAGCGGCGCCGCACTCGGTCGTGGCAACGGTCCTCTGCTCGTCAGGCGCAAGGGTGACAAATCGCCCCTGCGAAGAGTGGCAATACCTGGCGTCCATACCACAGCTAACTTGCTGCTACAGACTCTGCTACCCGAGATCGACGATCGTCGTCCGATGCTCTTCTCCTCCATTGCCGACGCCATCGAACGAGGCGAGGTGGATGGGGGTGTGTTGATCCACGAGGGACGATTCCTCTATGCTGAACGGGGATTGGAGCTCGTTGCCGACCTCGGTCTGTTGTGGGAGAGTCGCACGTCGTTGCCTCTGCCCCTCGGCGCGATAGCTATGCGCAGCGACATCGACGAGCCTACTCGCGATTCGTTTCAGAGGGTGTTAGCGCGCAGTATAGCCTACGCATTCGCTAACCCTACAATGTCGCGTAGCTTCATCAAGAACCACGCGCAGGAGCTCGACGACGCAGTGATAGAGTCACACATCGCCCTATTTGTAAACGAATATTCGGTCGACCTCGCTGAGGAGGGTGCAGCAGCTATCTCACTCTTGTGTAGCGATCGAACCACTCATCTATAGCCTCACCAGAGCGCTCAAACTCCGCTATGTAGTTGGCAAAGTGGTCTCTGCTAGCCTCCTCGTCGAAACTCATCAACTCGGGATCCCATATCTCGCCAACAGCGCGCTCGTAGATATACTCATAGTAGGCGACGGCGAAGGTGTCGGGGTCGATCTCAGTGTTGATCTCAGCTGCAGCAGGGCGATAGACAAAGAGGTGATCCTCGTAGGTTATAGCCCCATCTATCTGAATTACACATAGTATCTCGCCATCGAAACTGTAGCGTAGATCGTAGGTCGTGCCACCCTCCGTTTGGCTCATCGCGCCATCGGGCTCGAAGCTGAGGGTGTTGACATCACTTCGCCACTCGCCAACGAGAGCAGTGTTCTCAACCATCTGGGGCGGCGGCGTGAGGCAACTCGTCGCCATAGACACCACCATTGCTGCCATATATTTTATAATACAACTCATAGCTCTTATAGTAAAAAAGAGGTAGCTGCCCAGATCGAGCAGCTACCTCTTTGTTTATAGATTGTCGTTATCTTGACTACTTAGCGAGGAATGAATCGATCGACTTAGCGGCTGCACGACCCGACGCAATTGCGCGAACCACCAAGCTCGCACCTGTCGTAGCGTCTCCTGCGACGAACACATTATCCGCAGAGCTCTTCATCGTATCGTCGCTCGCAATGTTCTTGCGTCCGTCGATAGCCAACGATAGGCTCTCGGCGATAACCTGCTCGGGGTGAACAAATCCCATCGCCAACAATACCAAGTCGGCCTTGATTACCTCAACCGCCTCTGTGTCTGTCGACTTAACCTCGACACCTACAACCTTACCATTCTCGCCAATGAACTTGTTGGTAGCTAAGCTCCAACGACGCTCGCAACCCTCTTTGTGAGAACTCGATGTCTTGAGGATCATCGGGAAGTATGGCCAAGGAGTCTGAGGGTTTGTACCTACAGGAGGTTTTGGCATAATCTCGATCTGCGTAACAGAGGCTGCACCGTGGCGAATAGATGTTCCGACACAGTCAGATCCTGTGTCACCACCACCGATAACCAAGACGTGCTTGCCGTGTGCCGACAATGCGTCATCGTTGGATACAGATGCGTGGGCAGCAACCGCACGATTCTGATACTTCAAGAACTCCAATGCGAAGTACACACCATCTAGGTCGCGTCCCTCAGCTGGCAAGTCGCGTGGTACACCCGCTCCGATAGCAATACATACTGCGTCGTACTCCTTCGCAAGATCTGCTACGTCGGACGCTACATCGGTGTTGTATTTGAACTCTACACCCTGCTTCTCCATAATAGCGATACGGCGATCAATGATACCCTTGTTCAACTTAAAGTCGGGGATACCGAAACGAAGCAATCCTCCTGCTGTCTCGTCGCGCTCAAATACAGTCACGCTGTGACCCTTCTGGCTCAACTGGTTGGCACACGCCAATCCTGCAGGGCCAGAACCCACAACTGCAACACGCTTGCCGCTCTTCTCCTCAGCCACAACGGGCTTCACATATCCCTGCGCAAACGCCTTCTCGATGATCGACACCTCGTTCTCGCGGATAGTGATTGGCTCACCGATCTGGTTCAACACACAACCCTTCTCGCAGAGTGCAGGACAAACGCGTCCTGTGAACTCTGGGAAGTCGTCTGTCTCCTGCAAGTTTTCGTAAGCCTTGCGCCACTCACCCTTGTAGATCAAGTCTTGCCACTCTGGCTGGCGGTTGCCTAGTGGGCAACTCCAGTGACAAAATGGCACGCCACAATCCATACAACGTGATGCCTGCAACTTTCTGTCATCCTCATTAAGCGTCTGCTCGACCTCTGCGAAGTCTGTTACACGCTCGTGAACGGGGCGATACCCCGCCTCTTTTCTCTTTATTGTTAAAAATGCTTTTGGATTTCCCATTTTCTTCTCTCCTAATAATCGCGTTCTACCTTAGATATGCGCTCCTGAATTGCGCGCATCTGCTCCTCCTGAAGCACCTTCTTGTACTCGATTGGCGTAACCTTGATAAACTCGCGCAACAACGCTGGGTTATCGAGGATCTCGCGTGCAACAGGGCTAGATGTGAGGTCGTAGTGGTTCTGGATATACTTCATCAACTCCTCCTTCTCGTATGAGCTGTCGATCAACGTCAACTCAACCATCTCCATATTACAACGGCTGTCGAAACGTCCGTCACGATCCCATACGTAGGCAACTCCACCGCTCATACCAGCACCGAAGTTACGTCCTGTAGCTCCCAAGACGATTACGCGTCCGCCTGTCATATACTCACAAGCGTGCTCGCCCGTACCCTCGACAACTGCAATAGCGCCACTGTTACGAACGCAGAAACGCTCGCCCGCACGTCCATTGATGTAGACCTCTCCTGAAGTAGCTCCATACATCAACGTGTTACCAACGATTACGCTATCCTCTGGCTTGAACTCCGAGCCATCGGCTGGCTTCACGACGATTTTACCGCCCGAGAGACCCTTACCGAGGTAGTCGTTCGACTCACCCTTCAACACGAAGGTCAATCCCTTGGTGAGGAATGCACCGAAGCTCTGTCCTGCAGATCCGAGGAACGTAGCTGTGAATGTGTCGTCTGAGACTCCATCTTCGCCATACTTCATCGCCATCTCACCACCCAACGTAGCTCCTACCGAGCGGTCGATGTTGGTGATCTTGAACTCTCCCTCAGCCTTCTCGCCCCAGTTGAGTGTACGCTCCGCAGCCTTCAACAGACCCTTGCGAAGGTCGCTCACTGGAAGTGGCTCCTGTGGGATTAGGTTGCGTAGCTCCTCACCGTTGGTGAACGATGCGCCATACAACAACTTTGAGAAGTCGACCTTGTCTGCCTTCTCATCGCCCAAAGCCTCCTTCTTCTCGATGAGATCCGTACGTCCAACGATCTCGTCGAACGACGTGAAGCCCATCTCTGCCAAGATCTCGCGAACCTCCTCTGCCATAAAGTTGAAGAAGTTTACGAGGTAGTCTGCGCTACCTGTGAAGCGCTTGCGCAACTCCGCATTCTGTGTCGCAACACCCACTGGGCAGGTGTTCAAGTGGCACTTACGCATCATAACGCAACCCAACACGATCAATGCACTCGTCGCGAATCCGAACTCCTCGGCTCCCAACAACGCCTCGATCACGATGTCGTGTCCCGTCTTGAGCTGTCCGTCGGCCTGCAACACAACGCGCGAACGCAACTTGTTGAGAACCAACGTCTGCTGAACCTCAGCAAGACCAATCTCCGACGATACTCCTGTGTGGCGGATTGAGCTCATTGGGCTCGCTCCTGTTCCACCCTCGCTACCTGCGATGATGATAGTATCTGCCTTTGCCTTAGCAACACCAGCAGCGATTGTTCCAACACCACTCTCCGCAACTAGCTTGACGCTAACCTTTGCACGTGGGTTGACATTTTTCATATCGTAGATCAGCTGCGCCAAATCCTCGATCGAGTAGATGTCGTGGTGTGGCGGTGGCGAGATCAACGAGATGCCTGGGATAGAGTGACGTGTCTTAGCGATGATCTCATCGACCTTAAATCCTGGTAGCTGACCACCCTCACCTGGCTTCGCGCCCTGTGCGATCTTGATCTGGATCTCGTCAGCATTGACCAAGTAGTTTGCCGTAACACCGAAACGACCCGACGCGATCTGCTTGATCGCACTACGTGCCGACGTGCCATCCTCGCGTGGTGTGAAACGTGCTGGATCCTCGCCTCCCTCACCTGTATTCGACTTACCGCCGATGCGGTTCATCGCGATAGCCATAGCCTCGTGTGCCTCGCGGCTGATCGAGCCGAACGACATAGCGCCCGTCACGAAACGACGCATAATCGACTCCTTGCTCTCGACCTTCGAGATGTCGATTGGCGTATTTGCGATCTTATAGTTCAATCTGTCGCGCAAGAAGATAGGGTACTGCTTGTCGTTGACGAACGACGTGTACTCCTTGAACTTCTTGTAGCTACCCAAACGTGTAGCGATCTGAAGCGTCGCGATAGACTCTGGGTTCCACGCGTGCTTCTCACCCTCCTTGCGGTAGGCGTACTGACCCAAGTCGCCCAACTTCTCGCCTAGGAATGCTGCTGCGTGGAAACGCAACACGTCGCGAGTGATGTCGCTCAAATCGGCTCCGCCAATGGCGCTAGTTGTGCCTGTGAAGTACTCCTCGATAACTCCCTGCGACAGACCAACTGCCTCGAAGAGCTGCGCTCCACGGTAGCTGCCGATTGTCGAGATTCCCATCTTCGAGATAACCTTCAACAAACCCTTGCCAACTGCCTTAATGAAGTTCTTCTCTGCCGTAGCGTAGTCCAACAATATGTCGCCTCGCTTAACCAAGTCGTTGATCACTGCATACGCCATATATGGGTTGATAGCACTCGCTCCGTAGCCCAAAAGCAACGCAAAGTGCATAACCTCACGCGCCTCTCCTGTCTCGACGATAAGCGCTGTCTGAACACGCTTGCGCTGGTCGATCAAGTGGTGGTGAACTGCCGATACTGCTAGAACCGATGGCACTGCTGCTCGCGTTGCACATACACCGCGATCCGACAAGATGATATAGTTGAATTTCGCCTCTACAGCTGCCTCAGCCTCGGCGCGCAATCTTTCGACTGTCTTATTCATTCCCTCTGTGCCCTCCGAGATCTCGAACGTCATATCCAACGTCTTTGTCTGGAAGCCCTTGTAGCTAATGTGACGCAAGATGTCGATGTCGCGGTTTGTCAAGACTGGCTGCTTGATGTGAACCATCTTACACAAATCCTCAGATGGGTGCAATAGACTCTGGTCGATTGCTCCGATATAACCCTCCAGCGACATAACCAACTCCTCACGGATTGGGTCGATCGGTGGGTTAGTCACCTGTGCAAACTGCTGACGGAAGTAGTTGAACAACAACTGTGGCTTCTCCGAAAAGACTGCCAATGGTGCATCGTTACCCATCGATGCAGTAGCCTCGTAGGCACCCGACACCATCGGTACAACAGCCTTGTCGATCTCCTCGTCGAAGTAGCCGAATGCGTTACGCAACGCCTCGTACTCCTTGACGTCGATAGCAACCTTACGTCCAGAGGTGATCTCCGAGAGGTGGATGCGGTTCTTGCTCAACCACTCACCATATGGGAACTCTGCTGCTAGCTTGCTCTTTATCTCGTCGTTCTTGTAGATTGTTCCATTCTGTGTGTCGACCATAATGATCTTTCCTGGCTCCAAACGACCCTTCTCCAACACGTTCGATGCCTCGATCTCGATAACACCTGCCTCAGACGCCATCAACATCATACCATCCTTCGTGAGTGTGTAGCGCGTTGGGCGCAGACCATTACGATCCAACATACCACCTGCGTAGCGTCCGTCAGAGAACAACAACGCAGCTGGTCCATCCCAAGGCTCCATCAAGATACTGTGGTACTCGAAGAACGCCTTCAACTCTGGTGAGATAGGGTTCTTGTCGTTGAAGCTCTCTGGAACCAACATCGCCAACGCGTGAGGAATCGACATTCCGCTCATCACCATAAACTCCAACACATTATCCAACGACGCACTGTCGCTCATCGCAGGCGCAACTGCTGGGTTGATTGCCGAAGCATTGCCCAACGTAGCTGACTTCTGAAGCACACTCTCGCGAGCCTTGCTCCACAATCTGTTACCACGAATTGTGTTGATCTCACCATTGTGTCCCAAGATACGGAATGGCTGAGCTAATGCCCACGATGGGAACGTATTTGTCGAGAAACGTGAGTGTACCAACGAGATAGCACTCGTCAACACTGGATTCGACAAATCGAGGAAGTAGTGACGGAGCTGATCCGACGACAACATTCCCTTATAGATCATATTCTTAGTCGACAACGACACAACATACGAGTCAGCGTTAGCCTTCTCGATCTGGCGACGCATACGATACAATCTTACGTCGAGCGTCAAATCGCTCGTCTCACCCTCAATTACGAAGATCTGCTTTGTCGTAGGCTCTGCAGCCAACGCACCCTCGCCAAGCATAGAGTTGTCGACTGGTACATCGCGCACAGCGATAACTTTCAATCCCTCCGAGACTGCACTAGCCTCAATAGATTTCAAAACCTCAGCCTCGCGATCGGCATCCTTAGGTATAAAGACAAGTCCCGTTCCGTAGCTACCCTTCTCAGGTACTGCGATTCCCTGTAGCAGGATGAACTCGTGGGGCACCTGAATCATAATTCCCGCACCGTCGCCCGTCGCTGGATCGGCTCCCTCCGCACCGCGGTGGATCATCTTCTCCAAGACTGTCAAACCATCTTCAATCACCTTGTGTGACTTCTTTCCGTGTATGTCGAGTAGCAATCCAACGCCACACGCATCACGCTCATAAGCAGGATCGTAAAGACCCTGCTTAGCACTCATTGTTAGAGTATGTTGTTTCATTCTTTCCTATTTGAGTAAAACTCCCTGTTGTTATATATTATAAATCAGAATTTGTTGGGACTTCAAAATACGAAGCCCCAACAAAACTCTTTGCGCTTACATATGTGTTGTTAGCGTATGAATAGCAACTCTCTGTATTTAGGCAATGTCCACATTCTGTCGTCGACGATCAACTCCAACTTATCGATGCTGTAACGGATCTCGTCCATCAATGGAATTACAGTGTCGTGGTAAGCGATAGCCTTCTCGCGCTCTGACTCGATCTTGTTAGCAACCTTACGAGCCTCGATCATCTCTGCAGTCTTTGCGTTCACTGTGTTGATGTGGTTCGCCATTGTCTTGATGATCTTAACATCCTGTGCACTCATTGTAGCATACTCCTCGTCTGAGAACAATGCCTTCATCTTAGCAACGTTGTCCAACAACATTCCCTGGTATGTTGACGCAACAGGGATGATGTGATTCATCGCCAAGTCGCCCAATACGCGTGACTCGATCTGGATCTTCTTTGTGTAAGTCTCCCACTTAACCTCGCAACGAGACTCGATCTCTGCGTGGTTCAACACTCCCATCTTAGCGAATGCCGCCAATGATGTCTCTGTCAAGTATGTGTCGAAGATCTTTGGTACAGATGTCTCGCAATCCAAACCTCTCTTCTCAGCCTCAACTTTCCACTCGTCGCTGTATCCGTTTCCGTTGAAACAAATATCCTTTGTCTCGTTGATGATGCCCTTTACAACTGACAAGATAGCCTGATCCTTTGTCATTCCACCTGCGATCAATGAATCAACCTCTGCAGCAAACTCAAACAACTGCTCTGCGATGATAGTGTTGAGCGTAAGCATAATGCCACCGCAGTTTGCTGATGATCCAACTGCACGGAACTCAAAACGGTTTCCTGTGAAGGCGAATGGAGATGTACGGTTACGGTCTGTGTTGTCCAACAAGATCTCTGGAAGGTGAGCTACACCCAACTGAAGTGCCGCCTTCTCGTCGAATACGATCATATCGTCTGTGTCTACAGCTGCCAACTTCTCAAGAACAGCGTAAACCTGAGTACCCATAAAGATCGAAACGATCGCTGGAGGTGCCTCATTTGCTCCCAAACGGTGTGCGTTAGTTGCCGAGCTGATTGATGCCTTCAACAAACCATTGTGCTTGTAGACTGCCTTCATTACGTTTGCCACGAATGTGATGAAACGCAAGTTAGACACGTTGTCCTTACCTGGTGAGAAGAAGTTCAAACCTGTATCTGAGCACAAGCTCCAGTTACAGTGCTTGCCCGATCCGTTTACACCCTTGAATGGCTTCTCGTGCAACAACACCTTGAAGTTGTGACGACGAGCAACTCGCTTCATCAACGACATCAAAACCAAGTTGTGGTCATTCGCCAAGTTACCCTCCTCGTAGATTGGAGCCAACTCAAACTGGTTTGGCGCAACCTCGTTGTGACGTGTCTTAACTGGGATACCCAACTTCAACGACTCGTTCTCCAAGTCTGTCATAAACTCCAACACGCGTGATGGAATTGATCCGAAGTAGTGATCCTCCAACTGCTGGTTCTTAGCACTGTCGTGACCCATCAACGTACGACCTGTAAGTACCAAGTCTGGACGTGCTGCCCACAAAGCCTCATCAACCAAGAAGTACTCCTGCTCCCATCCCAAGTTTGAGACGATAGTGTTTACATCCTCGTTGAAGTACTTCGCAACCTTTGTACCTGCTGTGTTGACAGCGTTGATAGAGCGAAGAAGTGGTGTCTTGTAGTCCAACGCCTCACCTGTATATGAGATGAATACTGTTGGGATACACAATGTGTCGCCGATTACAAAAGCTGGTGATGATGGATCCCACGCTGAGTATCCACGAGCCTCGAAGGTGTTACGCAATCCTCCATTTGGGAAAGATGACGCATCTGGCTCCTGCTGAACCAACAACTTACCTGAGAACTCCTCAACCATTCCGCCACGACCGTCGTGCTCAACGAATGCGTCGTGCTTCTCGGCTGTACCACCTGTCAATGGCTGGAACCAGTGAGTGTAGTGTGTTGCTCCCATATCGCTAGCCCACTGCTTCATTCCTGTCGCTACACCATCTGCGATTGAACGATCGAGTGGAGTACCACCGTCGATTGATTGAATAAGGGTCTTATATACCGACTTCGAAAGATACTTCTGCATCTTTGCGCGGTTGAAAACATACTTTCCGAACTCGTCAACTGGACGTCCGTCACACTCTACAGCTACCTTCTTGTGGCTGAATGCATCCTTCAATTGCTTAAATCTCAATGTACTCATAACTTTAATTTTGTTCTTTTTTGTGTATCTAATTTTATACTTAACTCTTACCTTAAGTCGCCATACACGCGGCTGCGCGCAAAGTTACGACTTTTTCGCCGATATATCACTATTATCTAGTGACTTTATTTCAACATAATATTGTTCTTCAAACACTCCTCTGTCATCTCCTCGGGCCACAACGACGACTGAACCTCGCCGATATGTGCGCATCTCAAGAAGTACATACAGAGACGAGACTGTCCGATTCCTCCTCCTATAGATAGTGGCAATCGATCCTCCATCAACGCCTTGTGGAACTCTAGCTCCAACCTCTCGGGGCAACCCTCCAACTCCAACTGACGTTGCAGTGCCTCTTTGTCTACGCGAATACCCATCGACGAGATCTCGAACGAACGCTGCAATACGTCGTTCCATAGTAAGATGTCGCCATTCAAACCCTTGTAACCATTCTCTGTCTCGGTCGACCAATCATCGTAGTCAGGAGCACGTCCGTCGTGCTTCTCACCACTTGCCAATCTTCCGCCGATTCCGATTACAAAGACCGCTCCGTACTCCTTTGCCACCTTATCCTCGCGCTCCTTTGATGTGAGATCGGGATACATAGATTCGAGCTCCTCGCTGTGGATAAATGTGATTTCGTCGGGCAGTGCTGGGGTTATGTGTGGATAGTGTTCGTAGACTAGGTTCTCTACCGCCTTCAACGAGTAGAAGATGCTATCTACAACGCTCTTCAAAAAATCGAGATTGCGATCATCTGCCGCAATTGTGCGCTCCCAGTCCCACTGATCTACATAAAGTGAGTGAATGTTGCTCAACTCCTCGCAGGCACGGATAGCGTTCATATCGGTGTAGAGACCATACCCCGCAGGGATCTGATATGCACCCAACTTCATTCGCTTCCACTTAGCTAGTGAGTGTACTACCTCCGCTCTGCGTCCCCCCATATCAGTTATATTGAACGACACTGCAGACTCTACGCCATTAAGGTCGTCGTTGATGCCTGTGCCAGATAGGACAAAAAGCGGTGCTGTGACGCGTCGCAAATCCAATCTATATGACAACTCCTCCTGGAAGTTATCCTTTAATAATTTAACAGCCTGATCCATTGTCTCTGGAGCAAGTTTGGGTCGATAAAACTCGGGTATGAACAATTTCATCTCGTAGTGGTATTTTAATTAATATTTAGTGTTGATCTATTTTATGTTACTTAGATCAGATCAACAACCTCGGCACCGAATATCAGTGCCGAGATCGTCATCTGAATCTTAGTATAAATCTCGTAGATCAAATCTCTACTCTAGCTTGACGACCCTCACGCTGTCTGTCGTCCACTACCATAGCCGCAAGCTAGAATCGAGAGGTGATTACTAGTTGTATGCTGACTCTCCGTGCTCGTAGATGTCAAGACCTTCCTCCTCGATACGCTTGTTAACTCGCATACCCTTGGCAATGTCGATAACCTTGAAGAGAACAAATCCTGTAACCAATGCCCAAGCCATCAATGTCAAGGCTCCGATAACCTGTGTTGTGAAGAACTCTGTAGCAAATCCGTCGATCAAACCGCCGTCTACAGCGAATACTCCTGTAAGGATAGAACCCAATGTACCGCAAACACCGTGTACTGAAGATGCACCTACTGGATCATCGATCTTTAGAACGCTATCGATAAACTCTACTGCAAACACCATTGCAAGACCACAGATAGCTCCGATTGCTACCGCACCTGCTGGAGATACGAGGTCGCAACCTGCTGTGATACCTACCAAACCTGCCAAGATACCGTTGAGCGAAAGAGACAAAGATGGCTTGCCATACTTAATCCAAGCTACGATCAATGCTACTACTGCACCAGCTGCTGCTGCAAGGTTTGTTGTAACGAATGTCAAAGAGATAACCATTGCGTCGCTCTCAGAGGCTGCTGCAAGCTGTGATCCTGGGTTGAATCCGAACCATCCGAACCATAGGAGGAATACTCCAAGCGCTGCGGCTGTAAGGTTGTGTCCTGGAATCGCACGTGGCTTTCCGTCCTTAGTGTACTTGCCGATACGTGGACCTACGATCCAAGCACCTACCAATGCGATCCATCCTCCGATAGAGTGTACGATTGATGATCCAGCGAAGTCGTGGAAACCGAGCTCAGCCAACCATCCACCGCCCCAAGTCCAGTGACCTGAGATTGGGTAGATCAAACCGAAGATAACTGCTGCGTAGATCAAGTATGAAGAGAACTTAGTACGCTCTGCAACTGCTCCCGATACGATTGTAGCGGCTGTTGCGCAGAACATTGTCTGGAATGCTAGGAACGCTAGGTCTGGAATACCTGTCTCGTTTACCCATCCGCCAAGACCGAACAAGTCGATCTGACCGAAGAATGCGCTTCCTGCGCCAAACATAATACCAAATCCAAGTATCCAGAACATAATCGAACCTACTGCGAAGTCCAATACGTTCTTCATCAAGATATTAGCTGTATTCTTGCTACGTGTAAAACCTGCCTCAACGAGAGCAAATCCAGCCTGCATAATAAATACGAGCATTGCTGCCAAAAGCACCCATACTGTATTTAGACCCATCGTTAGGCCATCTATTGTTGTTGCCATTTCTTCCATTGTATAACCCTCCTTTTACTTTTCCTCTGTGAATAATGTGATGTCTCCAGACTTTCCTGTGCGGATGCTTACAGAATCATCAACTGAGCTGATAAAGATACGACCATCGCCAATCTCGCCCGACTGCGCTGCAGCTACGATTGCGTCAACTGTTGGCTTTGCGTTCTTGTCGCGAACCACGATCGATAGCATAATACGCTCGATGTAGCTTGTGTCGTAAACTACACCACGGTAGATACGCTCCTGACGAGACTGTCCAACTCCACGTACGTTCATATATGAGAACCACTCGATTCCTGCGGCATAAAGAGCCTCCTTTACATCCTCGAACTTCGTCTTACGGATGATTGCTTCTATTTTTTTCATAGTTGTAATACTTGTAAGTATTTATATTAGAATCCGAATGACATTCCTGCTACCAAGTAAGCCTCTCTCTGTGCTGGTGAGAACGATGTGCTTACGAACAATGGAAGTGCAAACTTCTCTGTCTCGAAGATTGTCTTTGAGAAGCTAAGACCTACAGATGCTACCTGGAATCCCTTTGAGTAGTAACCATCTACATCCTCACCCTCTACCTCATCGTAATAACTGTAGCAAGGGTTGATGTAAGATCCTGAGTACATACCAGCCCAAGGTGTGATACCAAGGTTTGCAGTACAATCTACACTTCCGATAGCAAAGGGGTATGAGAAGTCGATGTAAGTTGAGAACGCCTGATCTTTTACCTGACCTTCCTTAAGATCCTTTGTTGCATAATTTATCTTTGTATCCTGCTCACCTGCTACGATTGTGTTGATAGAGATTGCCAATGGGAATGACTCACCGAACTCGTATCCAAGTGTGATCTCAGACATATGTGTATCCTTCTCGAAGTATGGTGTACCTGGAGTCCACCAGTAGTTTGTGTAAGCTACAGTGAAACCTGCAATCGAGTATGCAAATGTGAAGTCCAACTCAGCTGCTGCCTGACCTGATGCACAGATCTCCTGGCTAGCCCAAGCTGTTGCAGAGAAACCTGCATACGATACTGTTGCTCCTGGCTGGATCGAAGGACCGCCACAAGTTGTACCACGCCAAATTGATGCACTTACGATATCTACACCTCCTGAAACCTCTACCTGTGCGTTTGCTGCTGAAAACGCGCAAACTGCTGCTGCCAAACTTAGAATAAACTTCTTCATAATATTTTCTCCTTTTTACTTTTTATTGTTCTCCCTAAACTCACTCTCTCATTCACTCTCACACTTGTCACTCTTCACTCACTCTCTCATTTGTCAAGAAAAACAGTTTCAACCATTTCACTCGTCACCACCACTCGCTACACTCACTGAAAATAACCCAATTTCGTTGCGTAAAAAAGATCTTTAACTCTAAATATCCAGATCGGATATTCGCGTCGATGCTATCATCACCTGTGTCTGGTCGGCGAAGGAGCTGAGTCTAACAAACCCTCGTCCCCCTGGACCAAAACGCTCACCTGGCGTGGATACTATATTGCACTCCTCGATTAACCTGTCGAAGAGCCTCCACGAACTCTCATACGGCGACTTGACCCAGATGTGTGGCGACTGTTCGCCACCCCAAAACTCGAGTCTAGTACGTCGTAAACCCTCACAAAGCAGCGACGCATTTTTCATATAGTAATCTACATTCTCCTTAACTCCCTCCACACCCTTGGGTGTGTAAAGTGCCTCCGCGCCTCGCTGTATAAGATACGATGGCGGATAGCTCTTTATCTGCTGTCGACGTCTCCACAATGTGTTGAGAGACTCGCGGCGATCGGTACTAAATGAGTATCCTGTGATCTCCTTAGGGATAACCATAAATCCGCAGTGCAAACCAGTGAAACCACCACTCTTCGAGAATGAACGGAACTCGATCGCTGTGCGTCGTGCCCCCTTTATCTCATATATGCTATGCGGTATATTGGGATCGGTGATGAATGGCGAGTAGGTCGCGTCGAAGAGTATTAGCGAGTCGTTTTTCAACGCATACTTAACCCACTTCTCAAGCTCGGCTCGGCTCATCACGCAGCCTGTAGGATCGTTTGGATAGCTCAGATATATCACATCAGGACGAATTGCAGGCAGCTCTGGCGAGAAGCCATTCGAGGGGTGACACTCCAGATAGACCAGATTGTTCCAACCTCCACTTTCGTCGAGGTCGCCCGCACGATTTGCAATCACATTCGACTCTAGGTAGGTCTGATAGACTGGATCAACCACCGCGATTCGTATGTCGCGGCAGAGGATGTCGCCGATTCCTCCAAGATCATCTTTCGTTCCGAAGTTAACGAAGAGCTCGCTGCTCTCAACCTTTATCTTTCTGCTCCTATATTCGTTCTTGACGATCGCGTCGATCAAGAACGGATACCCCGCTTCCGGGCCACGTCCACGAAAGGTCTCCTGCTCCGACAACTCTATAACGCTCTGCTTCATCGCGTCGATGACACAGGGGGCTAGTGGGCGAACCACATCACCACTGTCGAGTCTAATGAGTTTTGCTTGAGGATTAAGACGGCTGTAAATATTGATCCGACTCTCAATGTCTTGTTGGACTTGGTCGTTGACCACCTTAATGAATTGTGAATTTATCAATATCATCTGCTCTGCACCTTTTTTATTAAAAAAAAATCTATGCAAAGTTACAAATATTTTTCGATGAATTTCGCAACTCCTCAATCTTTTTATCATCCTAAGAGTGATAAAATGTAAATTACTTATGAATGTCAAAGAACTATTTTTACTCTCTGTGGTAGATTTCGGAGTGTTCTGCAGAGGCGAAAAGCCCTACTTTTGCAAATTATCGATAGCTGACTCGCGCCAACACTCTTCTCTTCCACTCTGCAAATATAGGGGTTCGGGGGGTAATCGAACGAGTAATGAGTGTGATTATTTTAGTAAAATATTTTCAAAATATAAATCCGAAAGCAAATGTCTATGTTTTGTTACTATTTTATTTTATCTCGCCTATTTTTTTGATAATTCTACAAAATGAGTAATTTTGTACTATAAAATAGTATTTATAGTTACATTATAACACTCACATCAATGGCAGAGACCCTACTCGACGAACTCGACAGCAAGATCCTTCGACTAATATCGAACAACGCACGCATCTCTTTTCTTGAGGTTGCACGCCTCTGTGGCGTCTCGGGTGCGGCGGTGCATCAGCGCATTCAGAAACTGCAGAGCTCAGGTGTGATAACTGGCTCTGAATTCACTCTCGACCTTCAAAAGATTGGTTATGAGACCTGTGCGTATGTCAATCTCGACTTTAACTCGGAGGTGGATCTCGACTTTGTGGTTGAGCAGATACGCCTAACGCCCGAGGTAGTCGAGTGTCACCACACAACAGGACCATACGACCTGCTGGTGAAGATATATGCGCGCAACAACCACCACCTTCACGAGATCATCCAACATAGGCTCAAGGGGCTTGGGCTATCGCGCAGTGAGTCGGTTATATCGTATAGAGAGTCGTTCCGACGTCAAATCACCCTTTCGTCGGGCTTGGACGAGATGGAGATACCAGAAAAGAGTGATGATTTAGATTAGAATATATACCTATATATAATAAGGGTATCTAGCCGTTAGTAATATTTTTTACAATCACGCTACCCCTGCGCTCAATATCGTAAGTACGACGAAGATTAGGTAGAGCAAGGTCGCCCAGCGTGTTTTCAGCTCCAAGAAGAGTGTGGTCGCCAGGATTGCAACAGGTGCGGCGGCGGCGGCGGCGAAGGTCGCTGTGCGGAACGATGGTAGGGCGATGGCGAGGAGCGAACAGACGACTATGGTCATAGTGTAGATTATTCGCTGCCTCGCAATTATCGAGATAGATATGGTGTCGATTTTGCCGACTGTCACGACCGCCATAATACCCGACAGGAGTATCAAGGCGAGACCCACAGGGTCGCACCTCAATGCATACTCGCCACCCATCAGACTCCCCCAGTACGTCCCCAAGAGCTCACCAGTATCGACGCCAAAGAGCCACGCAGCATACAAAAGTATAGTCGCAGGTGTAACAATAGCCCACACGGCAAGCAGTAGCTCGCGTCCTCCGCGTTCGAGCACAACCATCACAGGCAGGAAGAGTGCGACGAGCGGCAACGACGACGGGTAGATTAGCGGAATCACCCCGATCCAGAAGCATCCGCTAAATATCTTTGGCGACGACAGATCGGAGGTGTAGGCGTCGTATATCTTTCGCAGCGACATAATCATAATCACACCAGCAAATGGCGCTAAGATCATCTGTGCGGGGGTGATGATGGCTATCATCAATGCAGCATATAGTATGGATGGTATGTGGATAATTGCGCCAAAGAGGTTGTGCTTTATGGTGAGCCTCATAGTGTAGATAGCGCCGCCCAGCAACAGCGACATCGAGAGCAGTAGAGCCCACGTCGGATGGCTACTCTGCCACTCCAACATCCACCTCTCCAGTGCTGTGGGCGCGTGGTCTCTCGCAGCGACAAGCCACTGTGCCCAGCTGAGTTGGGCGAGTGGTAGCTGTGGGATCTCTAGGACTCCTACGTTTGCTAGGTATGTAGCCGCCAAGAGTAGTGCTATTACGACGGTTACAACGTTCGACTTGATTCTGTTATCTATTGCCATACCTACAAAGATATGCAAAATTATCATTCGGAATGGTGCGAGTTGATAATTTTTCACTAAATTTGCGATAATTGGCGTCTGCCATAAGTAAAAGAGAGAATAAACAAACTATAAATATTAGTATGGAGAGAGATATTAGAGTCCTGCTCGACAGCGTGACACACCCCGAGAGCGGTGTAGGTATCCACGACGGAGGCTTCGTCGAGAGCATATCGGCGACGGCGGATCGTGTCGGTGTGACTCTGCGATTTGAGCGTGTGCGCGACCCGTTTGCCGTTAAGTTGAAGCGACGTGTGGAGGAGCTTCTGCGCGCAACATACCCTGCGGCAGAGGTTGTGGTGTTGGTCAAGGAGGGTGTCGCACCTCGCAAGGCTGAACGCAAGGTGGAGGATACTACCACCACGAGCGGTGTGGCTCACACCATAGCTATTGCATCGGGCAAGGGTGGTGTAGGTAAGTCTACTGTCACCTCGAATCTCGCTGTAGCACTGCGAGATATGGGCTACCGCGTGGGTGTGTTGGATGCCGACATATATGGGCCGTCGCAGGCGAAGATGTTTGGCTGCGAGGGTTTTGCGCCCGAGGCGTATGTGGAGCGTGGCGAGGATGGCGAGGAGCGAGAGGTGATAGTGCCTGCCGAGATCGAGGGGATTAAGGTTATGTCGATCGCCTTCTTCATCAAGGCGACAGATCCGCTCCTGTGGCGCGGCACTATGGCGTCGAATGCGTTGAAGCAGCTTCTGCATCAGACGCGTTGGGGGGTGTTGGATTTTCTGCTGATCGACTTGCCTCCAGGGACAGGCGACATACATCTCACTATATTGTCGTCAACCAAGTTCTCGTCGGCAGTTATCGTCTCGACACCTCAGGGCATTGCGCTCGCCGACGTCGTGCGTGGCGTCGAGATGTTCGCCCACCCCAACGTGAATGTTAAGGTTGCTGGTGTGGTGGAGAATATGGCGTACTTCTCGCCCGACGACGCACCCGACAAACGTTACTACATCTTTGGTCAGGGGGGTGCAAGCCGCTACGCCGAGCAGCGAGGGTTGCCACTTTTGGGCGAGATACCTATCTACGAGAGCATTGTCGAGGGGGGCGAGTCGGGAGCACCTGCCGCAATAGGCGACGAGCGTGTTGCTCGCCACTACCGCGAGATTGCAGAGTCGGTTGTTGCGCATACGCTGTAGAACAGTCCCCACTTTTTCCGCGCGTTTGCCTTGCGGAGTGTGCCGGGGCATACGTGTGAAAATCGGGGACTGCGCTTACGCCGCGCAGGCGGCAAGCTAGCTTGCATTTACTTTTGTTGCGACAATTATAGGGGTGCTTCGCACTACAAAAGATTAAGGTATAGAGCTTTATGAAAGTGAACTTTCAATGCTCTATACCTTAATCTTTTTATGTCAGCCATTGGCTGACACCCCTATAATTGCCGTATGTAGATCCCAAGGTGTAGAGTCAGAGTGTAAATCATCTGTAACATCACACCTGCAAACTCAAAGCCTTATCACTCGCAATATAAGTAAAAGGGACGAAGTCCCCGCCTTTTTCTCACGATTGCTCTTCGGAGTGCGTCTGTAAATTTGCAGAAGTGCGAAAAAAATGTTATCTTTGCGCGCAATACTATATGCGTATTAGGAGTTTAACAGATAAAAATATAATAGTTATGTCGTTTATTGATGAGAGGGTAAAAACAGAGGGTCTTACGTTTGATGACGTATTGCTTGTTCCTGCATATTCGGAGGTATTGCCACGAGATGTTAGTGTGCAGACGCATTTTTCGCGCAACATTAAGTTGAATCTACCGATTGTGTCGGCTGCTATGGATACGGTGACAGAGGCACCCTTGGCGATAGCTTTGGCTCGCGAGGGTGGAATTGGTGTGATCCACAAGAATATGTCGATCGAGGAGCAGGCTGCGCAGGTCAAGAAGGTGAAGCGCGCCGAGAACGGAATGATCGACGATCCTGTGACGATCTCGAAGGATGCAACCGTACGTGATGCTCTCTCGATGATGGCTAACTACAAGATCGGTGGAATCCCCGTTGTCGACGAGGAGGGTATCTTGATCGGTATCGTCACGAACCGCGACCTCCGTTTCCAGCGTGAGATGGGTCGTAAGATCGACGACGTAATGACCAAGGAGGGGCTTATCACTACGCATAACCCTACATTGGAGAACGCCTCAGACATATTGTTGAAGAACAAGATCGAGAAGTTGCCAGTTGTCGACGACAAGGGCAAGCTCTTGGGGCTTATCACATATAAGGACATCACGAAGGTGAAGGACAACCCCAACTCGTGCAAGGATGCCAAGGGTCGTCTACGCGTTGCCGCAGGTGTTGGTGTTACGGGCGACACTCTTGAGAGAGTCGAGGCGTTGGTCGCTGCAGGTGTCGACGCTGTTGTTGTCGACTCGGCACACGGACACTCTGTCAACATTGTAAAGACGCTGAAGTCGATCAAGGAAAAGTATCCTACGCTCGACGTCGTTGTGGGAAACATCGCTACGGGCGAGGCTGCAAAGTTCCTCGTTGAGGCTGGTGCAGATGGTGTAAAGGTTGGTATCGGACCTGGTTCGATCTGTACGACACGTATCGTGGCAGGCGTGGGTGTTCCGCAGCTCACAGCTATCTACGAGGTGGCGTCGGCAATCAAGGGGACGGGAGTACCTGTCATCGCCGATGGAGGTTTGAGATACTCGGGCGACATTGTGAAGGCTTTGGCGGCTGGAGGCGACTGCGTTATGGTCGGTTCGATGTTCGCTGGTGTCGAGGAGTCGCCAGGTGAGACAATCATCTACAATGGACGTAAGTTCAAGACATATCGCGGAATGGGGTCGATCGAGGCGATGAACAATGGCTCGAAGGATCGTTACTTCCAGGGCGAGGAGACTAGCACAAGCAAGTTTGTTCCTGAGGGAATCGTTGCGAGAGTGCCGTTCAAGGGTACGTTGGCTGAGTCGGCATATCAGTTGGTCGGAGGTCTCAAGTCGGGTATGGGCTACTGCGGTGCTGCGACTATCAAGGCTCTGCAGAGCGCTAAGTTCATACGTATCACCTCGTCGGGTGTGGTCGAGAACCACCCACACGATGTGACTATTACACAGGAGGCGCCGAACTACTCTAGGTCATAGTCGGAGCCGACGCTTCGAAGTTTGACGAGGAGGAGCTGCCCACCCACCCAGCAAATAAATAATGTAACATAGAATAAATGGAAAAGATACTTATATTAGATTTTGGATCGCAATACACACAGCTCATCGCGCGACGCGTTCGCGAGTTGAATGTATATTGTGAGATCCACCCCTTCAACAATCCCCCTGCGATCGACGACACTATCCGTGGTGTGATCCTCTCGGGTAGCCCCTATTCGGTGCGCGACGAGGTTGCTCCGCAGCCCGACTTGTCGCAGATCAAGGGTAAGTTGCCGCTGTTGGGAGTTTGTTATGGTGCGCAGTACCTCTCTCACAACTATGGTGGCGAGGTGCAGCCAGCTCCCTCGCGCGAGTATGGACGTGCTATGCTCACTGTGGGTGATGCGGAGAATCCGCTGTTGAAGGATCTCCCTGCTACGACGCAGGTGTGGATGTCGCACGGTGACACAATCACATCTATCCCATCTAACTATCGTGTAATTGCTAGCACGGAGCAGGTGAAGGTTGCAGCCTACGCTGTGGATGGCGAGCCTACGTGGGCGATTCAGTTCCACCCCGAGGTCTACCACTCGACGGATGGCACGCAGCTGTTGAAGAACTTTGTCGTGGGTATCTGTGGATGTGAGCAGAGCTGGACGTCTGAGAGTTTTGTGGAGTCTACTGTTGCCGACTTGAAGTCTAAGTTGGGAAACGATCGCGTTGTCCTTGGATTATCGGGCGGTGTCGACTCTACTGTCGCTGCGGTGTTGTTGCACAGAGCTATTGGCGAGAATCTATACTGTATATTTGTCAACCCAGGCGTTCTTCGCAAGGGTGAGTTCGACGAGGTGTTGGAGTCATACAAGGGTATGGGGCTCAACGTTCGCGGTGTCGATGCGTCGGATCGATTCCTGACCGACCTCGATGGAGTGAGCGACCCCGAGACGAAGCGCAAGATCATTGGTCGCGACTTCGTGGAGGTGTTCAACGCTGCGGCACACGAGATCCAGGATGTGAAGTGGTTGGCGCAGGGTACGATCTACCCCGACGTCATCGAGTCGTGTTCGGTTAATGGACCCTCGGCAACTATCAAGTCGCACCACAATGTGGGCGGTCTGCCCGAGGAGATGAACCTCAAGATTGTAGAGCCTCTTCGTCTGTTGTTCAAGGATGAGGTGCGACGTGTAGGTCTCTCGATGGGAATATCGAAGAGGTTGATTGGACGCCACCCATTCCCTGGACCAGGTCTCGCAATCCGTATTTTGGGTGAGATAACTGCGGAGCGTGTACGCATTCTGCAGGATGTAGATAAGATATATATTGACTCACTCCACGCGGCAGGTCTCTACGACCAGGTGTGGCAGGCTGGCGCGATCCTCTTGCCTGTGAAGAGTGTGGGTGTAATGGGCGACGAGCGTACCTATGAGAGTTGCGTTGCGTTGCGTGCAGTTACGTCGACTGACGGAATGACTGCCGACTGGGTGCATCTACCATATGAGTTCTTGGCGAACCTCTCGAACGAGATCATCAACAAGGTGAGGGGCGTTAATCGCGTGGTCTACGACATATCGTCAAAGCCGCCAGCAACCATCGAGTGGGAGTAAATCGCATATAGGCAGCAAAATTTTGCATATACCACAGAGTTGGCTTCGGTCACGTACTTTAGTACGCTCCCGTCAGCCGCCTCCGCGCCATACGCAAAATTTCAGCCGCCTATAACCGATTGCGTAAAATGGAGTCGATAAAATAGAGACAACAAATGATCTCAACAGACGATCTACACATACTCTGCCTGTCGCAGACTAGAGAGCTGATAGAGCAAAATATCGAGCGCGAACACACTGCTGTCGCGCTCGATAAATCTTTGTGCCACAGTGCACTCGTCGCCTCGCAGGTGAAGTATCTACAGAGGGCACGCACAAAACTACCATCCTTCTACGCTGCACGCTGCATAATCCCCGACCGTGCATTCGAGCAGTCGTCGAGCGAGGCGGCAGCGGTGACAAAACGGATCAAGGGCGAGTCGGTGCTGGAGCTGACGTGCGGTCTGGGTGTCGACGCCTTCGCACTCTCCAAACGATTCGACCGCGTGGTGACACTCGAATGCAACGAGGAGCTCGCAGAGGTGGCGCGCGAGAACTTCCGCAGACTTGGTGCCGACAATATCGAGGTTGTAACGTCGCGCGCAGAGGAGTATCTCGCACGTTGCAGAGAGCAGTTCGACTGGATCTATGCCGACCCTGACCGACGCAGCGACGACGGACGCAAGGTTGTTGTGCTGGAGGAGTGCTCGCCAAATATGCTGGCGCTGAGGGGTGCAATTGCACGCGTCTCGGCTCGGGTTGCGATAAAGTGCTCGCCGATGTTCGATGTCGACGAGGCGTTTCGGCTCTACCCTGGTTCGATGGTCGAGATCCTATCTGTAGCCGACGAGTGCAAGGAGTTGGTGATATATACCCCTGGCGCAGATGGTCGCGAGATGATAGGCGCTACAGCCGTTGGACGCGGAGAGGTGTGGGTGGATCGTGCGGCAGGCTCTGCACCTCACACACCGCACTTCAACCCCGAGAGCTACACCCATCTGCTGATCCCCGACGTTGCACTCCAAAAGGGTCGAATCGCACGTAGGCTTCTCGCCGAGGTGTGCGACATCTGGAGCGACAACGGATATGGGCTAATAGATGAGGCAAGAGTTGCAAATATCGAAAAAAATCGCCATATTGCACGTGTAGAGCAGATCGAGTGGATCGGAGCGTACGATACAAAGCCTCTGCGTCGCATCCTTGCCGAACGAGGCATTGATCGTGCGCAGATAATGAAACGCGACTTTCCACACTCTGTGGAGAGGATAACGAAGCAGCTGAAGATCCGCGAAGGTGGGGTGCGCAGAGTTGTGTTTACGACGGTGGCGAGCCGACAGATAGCGATAATTCTAAAGGAGTAGAGGTGATAAAAGTTACGATCATAGGTAGCGGAAACGTTGCGGAGGCGATGGCAGTTGCCTTGGCTGAGTGCGGCGCAGGCGACGTGCAACTTGTCGAGGTGGCGAGTCGCAACGTGCAGCGTCTCAACGACATATCTGCTGTGGCACACTGCACAACAACATCTATCGACGCGCTCTCTCCTGCCGACATCTACATTCTTGCGGTGAGCGACGACGCCATCGAGGCGCTAGCGACGACTCTTGTTCGTCCTGCAGGGTCGATAACTCTCCACACTGCAGGCTCTGTGCCGATGGGGGCGTTGGATGGTGTAATCTACCCGATGCAGACATTTACTGCAGGTCGGAGGGTCGACTTTCGAGCAGTACCACTCTTTGTAGAGGGGGAGTCGGAGAGTATTAGAGTAGTCGCCAATGCGTTGAGCGACAGCGTGGTAGAGATGTCGTCGGAGCGGCGCCGTGCCCTCCATCTAGCGGCAGTATTTGCCTGCAACTTTACGAATGCGATGCTCACAGCCACAAACGAGATATTGAGCGAGAGCGAGATCCCCTACGCTCTTTATCGCCCTCTAGTCGAGGAGTGTGTGGCGAAGGCGTTCGACCCCTCGACAACTCCGCAGGCGGCACAGACGGGGGCGGCACGACGGGGCGACCTCACGATTCAACGACGTCACATCGAGCAGCTACAAGGTAGAGAAGATCTTATCGAAATATATAAAACTATAAGCAAATACATATGGGAAACTTCAAGGAAGATATAGCAAAGTGCCAGGCGTTGGTCTTGGACGTAGATGGAGTCTTGACCGACGGAGGGATAACCCCCACACTCGACGGCGACTTCATCAGAACCTACAACGCTAAGGATGGTTACGCTATAGCCTACGCAATTAAGATGGGCTACAGGATCTGCGTCATAACGGGAGGGCGAGGCGAGAACCTGCGCCACAGGATGACAATGTTGGGAGTGACAGATCTATACATTGATTGTATGGATAAACGCGCAGCGATAGAGGAGCTTGTGGCGAAGTATAGCTTTGACATTGAGAATGTTATCTATATGGGCGACGACATCCCCGACTTGGAGTGTATGCGTATGGTTGGTATGCCAGTTGCTCCGCGCGACGCTGTGATGGAGGTGTTGGAGGCTGCGCGCTACGTGAGTGAGTTCGATGGCGGCAGAGGATGTGTGCGCGACATTATCGAGCAGTGGCTACGATCGCAGGATAAGTGGGCGATGAACTCGCAGGGCGTGACAGGGTCGCAGGTGCAGTCGCGCTAACAACACTAGCCGACCACAAAAGATAGAGAAGGGGCTGCCCAAAACGAAAGTTTGGACAGCCCCTTTTGAGTAATGTGGTCAAAAATAGTTGGTTTTCGCAGTGAAAATTATCGTATTTTTGCAGAGTAAAGCTGAAGAGGAATCAAGCTCTGCTGGGGAGCAACTTGACAGAAATAGGTTTTACGAT